>JAETOQ010000022.1 GCA_021771635.1 Oscillospiraceae bacterium
ATGGCGATGACGTCCTTCTCATGGACGACGGGGAAGCGCTTGAAATACAGGTTGTGCACGGTGTCGGGACGCTTGCAGCCCAGCAGCTTGCACAGGTCCATGATGGCGCCGCCGCCCACAGCGATGACACGGTCATAGCTCTCATAGGGGATGGCGTCGTACATGGTCTGGATCATGGCCTCGGAGGGCTCACCGGCGCCGAACTTCTCCTGGAACACGAACTGGCACTTCAGGCCCAGCTCCTCCATGAAGGGCTTGTAGATGAACTCGTTGGTCAGGACCACGTCCCGCTCGTTCAGCTTGAACTCCTCGGCCATCTGGGCGAAGTTCTGGAACTTGTACACAGTGGGAGCAAAGATGATCTCGCGCTTATCGGCCATCAGAGAGGCGGAAAAAGCATCCATAGCCATTGGAATCAACTCTCCTTTGAATAAATAGATTATTTTGACGCTGCCCCGGCTTCCGCCGGGACAGGAGTCAACCAGCGTTTACTTGCGGGCGATAGCCTTCTTCACGGCCTCCACGATGTTGGCGGCACGCAGGCCATAGGTGTCCATCAGGAAGTCCTGAGGACCCACCTGGCCGAACAGATCCTG
The DNA here is from genome assembly GCA_021771635.1 of Oscillospiraceae bacterium. Lineage (GTDB taxonomy): Bacteria > Bacillota > Clostridia > Oscillospirales > Oscillospiraceae > Oscillibacter. Next base: position 597 of record JAETOQ010000022.1, read on the forward strand.
CACGCCCACAAACTCCTGAACGGTGGGGCGGTTCTTGGCCAGGCAGTTGGCAACCACACTGCCCAGGCCGCAGGTGACGTTGTGGTTCTCGGCGGTGACGATGGCGCCGGTCTCCTTGGCGGCCTTGATCACCAGCTCCTCGTCCAGGGGCTTCCAGGTGAACATATCGATGACACGGACATTGATGCCCTCGGCCTGGAGAGCCTCGTAGGCCTTCAGGGACTCGTCCACCATAATGCCGGAGGTGATGATGGTGGCGGCGTCCTTGTCGCTCTCATGCAGGACGACGCCCTTGCCGATCTCAAACTCAGAGCCGTCACCGTAGACCTGGATGATGCCCTTGCGGACAAAGCGGGTAAACGTCACGCCCTTAGTGATGGAGGGCAGCTGGCGGGTGATGCTGGCCAGCTGGGCATAGTCAGCGGGGTCCAGCACGGTGGTCTCCGGGATGCTCAGGTACATGCCGGCATCCTCCAGAGGCATATGGGTGCCGCCGTTGAACGCGGCGGTGACGCCGGCGTCGGAGGCCAGGACGTGGACCGTCAGCCCGGCGTAAGCGGCGGACATGTAGATCTGGTCATAGCAGCGGCGGGAGGAGAAGGTGCCGAAGGAGTGGAAGAACACCTTCTTGCCGGTGGCGGCAAGACCGGCGGCCACGCCGGCGGCGTTGCCTTCGGCGATACCGGCCTCAAAGGCGCGGTCGGGATAGTTCTTCCGCAGCATCTTGGTGTTGATGCAGCCCATCAGGTCGCAGTCCACATAGCAGATGGACTTGTCCTCCGCCATCATCTCGTTCAGGGTCAGAGCGAGACCGTCGCGGCAAGCGCGGGAATCTTTCTTGTGTTCACCAATCAGTTTCACGTTCATTGCTCTTCACCCTCCTTTAAGCGTTCTTGACTTCTTCCAGAGCCTTTTCAGCCGCGGCGATGGCTTCGGCCCACTGCTCCTCGTTGGGCTGAGAGGAGTGGTCGTGCTTCGGCTCGGCGAAGGTCGCGCCCTTGCCCTTGCAGGTGTCCAGCACGATGCAGGAGGGAACGTCCTTCTTGGCGTAGGCGTTCTGGATGGCGTTGTAGATGGCGGTCACATCGTGGCCGTCGATCTCCTGGGTGTACAGGCCAAAGGCCTCGGCCTTCTTGGCGATGTCGCCGTGGGCCAGGATGTCATCGGTGGGACCGTCCAGCTGGTAGCCGTTTTTATCGATGAAGAAGATCAGGTTATCCAGCTTGTGGGCATAGGCGAAGTGGAAAGCCTCCCACACCTGGCCCTCGTCGGCCTCGCCGTCGCCCACCACGCAGAACACGTGGCTGTCACGGCCGTCGATCTTGTTGCCCAGGGCGGCACCGGTGGCAGTGGAGGTGCCCTGGCCCAGAGAGCCGGTGGTCAGGTCAACGCCGGGAGTCAGTTTGCGGTCGGTGTGGCTGGGGAACTTGGTGCCCGGCTGGTTCAGTGTATAAGCGTCCTCCATGGGATAGAAGCCCATCAGGCCATAGGTGGCGTAAGCCACGGGGCCTGCGTGACCCTTGGACAGGACCAGCCAATCGCGGTCCTCCCAGCGGGGATTCTTGGGGTCGAACTTCATGACTTCGCCGTACAGGACAGCCATCAGATCGGCCAGGTCCATGGAGCCGCCCACGTGACCGAAACCGCGGGAGTGGATGACCTTCAAGGTCTCCAGCCGGATCTCGGCCGCCAGAACTTTGCAATTCTTCTCGTTCATGGGGTGTGTCTTCCTTTCCTTTTTTAATTGTGCGCCAGGCCGCTGAAAACGGCCGGAACGCAAAATCACATGTCATAAAACTCGTCCATGCGGACGGGGCGCCGTTCCCTGGCGGAACGGGTGCAGGCCATCGCCAAAAGAGTGGCCTTTCGGGCGTCTTCCACGCCAACAGGAACTGGGTAATCGTTTGCCACCGCGTCAATAAATTGCCGCACTTCCTCCTGGAAGGCGGAGAGATAGCGCTCCAGAAAGAACCAGAGCGGCTTTTCGGATGTGACACCGTCAGCTGTGGAGAGGACGGCGGTGGACGGCGCGTCATTGCCGATGGAGACACAGCCGAGAGCGCCAAAGACCTCCGCCCGCTGGTCGTAGCCATAGACGGCCCGGCGGGAATTGTCGATGAGTCCCAGGGCGCCGTTTTCCAGGCGCAGCACGACGGCGGCGGTATCCACGTCCCCAGCCCGGCCAATGGCCTCGTCCACCAGGACGCTGCCGGCGGCATAGACCTCCTCCACCTCACTGCCGGAGAGGAACCGGACCATGTCCAGATCGTGGACCGTCATATCCAGGAACAGCCCGCCGGAGGATGGGACGAATTTGGGGGTGGGCGGCTCAGAGTCCCGGGAACAGATCTTAATGATCTGGACCTGTCCGATTTTTCCGGAGGTGACGGCGCGATGGAGCGCCTGATAGTTATGGTCAAAGCGGCGGTTGAATCCCACTTGATATTTTAAACCAGAGACAGCCACTTCGTCAATGACAGTTTGTATTTTAACAAGCCCGAGGTCCACGGGTTTTTCACAAAACACATGCTTGCCCGCCCGCAGGGCCTCCACGGAGATATCCGCGTGGGTATCCGTGGGGGAACAGATCAGCACCGCGTCGATGTGAGGATCCCGCAGCAGGACGCGGAAGTCCTCGGTCAGGACCTCCGCGCCCGCGCTGCGGGCCAGTGTTTGGATCTCCTCCGTGATATGAGGGGCGGCGATGCCGCGGATGTGGGTGCCGGGCACACCGGAGAGGATGCCCTGAATATGGACTTTGCCGATTCGGCCGACGCCGATGATGCCAAGCTGTACCATAGATGCCTCCCCATGACCGGAAAAATCGATCTTATTCGTACTGAATGCCCACACCGTCCACCATGGCGTCGTAGGCGCGCTTCACCTTGTCGTAGTTCTTGTCACGGTCCAGCGCCACGCCGCGGCCCACACCGTCCACGATGCGGCCCAGGCCGATGGCCTCCAGCTTTTCGTCCAGCTCGGCCAGCATCGCCGGGGCGGAGCCGGGCTCGGTGGAGCGGCCGTCGAAGATGATGTGGAAGTAGACCTTCTCCAGGCCGGCCTCTTTCGCCATCTCGCAGACGGAGAGGGGATAGTCGATGCAGCCGTGGGAGGACTTGTAGGTCAGATAGGCCAGCAGGTGCAGGGCGCCGCCGTTCCTCTTGGCGTGCTCAATGGCCTCCAGGAAGATGGGGTTCTTCTTGAAGCTGCCGTCCTTCACGGCGGCGTCCAGACGGACATCGTCCTGCATGACGCAGCGGCCGGCGCCCAGGTTGGAGTGGCCCGCCTCGGAGTTGCCGGCCTTGCCGGCGCCCAGGCCAACGAACTCGCCGGAGGCATGGAGCTTGGACCAGGACTGCTCCGCCAGCAGGGAATCCCAGTAGGGGGTGTCCGCGATGTGGATGGCGTCACCCTCGTCGCCGGCACCAAGGCCCCAGCCGTCGCAGATGATCAGCAGCATTTTGCGGTCCCTGCCCCAGTCCTTGCCCTCGGCCAGAGACCTGCCGTCCATTTCCGCGGGCTGGGGGATGCCCATGACGTCCAGCACGGTGGGAGCCACGTCGCCCAGGGAGCCGTCCCGCAGGGCGATGGGGGACTTGTCAGCGGGGTCGATCATGATGAAGGGCACCAGGTTGGTGGTGTGGGCGCCATCGGGCTTGCCGGCGGCGGTGTACAGCTTTTCGATGTTGCCGTGGTCGGCGGTGATGGCCACCACATAGCCCTTGGCCAGGGCATCGTGGACCACCACGTCCAGATAGCGGCTGACATGGCCGCAGGCCTCGATCTTGGCGGCGGTGTTCTGGGTGTGGCCGATGACGTCGCCGTTGGCGAAGTTGGTGACCACAAAGTCGTATTTGCCCAGAGCGTCCATCACCTTTTCCGCCACGGTGGGCAGGGACAGCTCGGGCTTCTGGTCAAAGTCGATGCCCTTGGGGGAGGGGATGCACAGGTCGTCCTCACCGGGGAAGGGATTGTTTTCACCGCCGTTGAAGAAGAAGGTCACGTGGGCGAACTTCTCGGACTCGGCGCAGTGGAACTGACTTCTGCCGGCCTCGCTCAGCACCTGGGCCAGGGGCTTCACCACATGGGAGGGGGCGAAGGCGATGGGCAGGTCCTTGAACTTGTCGTGGTACATGGTCATAATGACGAAGTCCAAGTCGTTGACCTTCCGGCGCTCCACCTTGTCGAAGCCCTCCTCGGTGAACATCTCGGTCAGCTCGATCTCCCGCTCGCCGCGGCGGCAGCAGAAGACAGCGGCATCGCCGTCGGCGATCTTACCCACGGGCTTACCGTCCTCCACCAGGAGCATGGGCTCCAGATGGTAATCGTCCAGGCCCTGTTCGTATGCTTTCTTCACGGCTTCGGCCAGCTGGGCGCCGCCGCGCTTGATATCAGACATGAAAATACCTCCTAATGAATTGATCATTGCCAATTGGATGTTACTGCCCCTCGCCGGGGGCGATCAGCTTATCAACGGCCACCTGGCCCCGGGCGGGGAAGATGTCCAGCAGCTGGGGGAACTCGTAGACCTTGCCGTCGGGCATGTTCTCGTCAGTGAGCTTCAGAGGCTTGTTTTTGTTGTACTGCACGGTGACGGTCATGCCGAAGTCACAGGCCTTGGCGCCCACGATGTCGCGGTTCAGGTTGTCGCCCACATAGCAGCAGTTCTGGGGCAGGGCGCCCACCTCCTCCATGGCATAGTAGTAGATGGCGGGGCCGGGCTTGCGGACATAGGTGATGGAGGACTGCTGGACGGTCTTGAAATAGGGGCGCAGGCCGTCGTTGTCCAGCCACTCGTCCACCTCGCGCTTGCCCACCAGGTCGCTGATGATGCCCAGGGTGTAGCCTCTGGCGCACAGTTCCTTGACGGTCTCGGCGCCGCCTGCCACCACGGTGCGGCGGCCCTTGGTCTGGCGGTACTGATAGGTCAGCTCGGCGGCGTTCTTCAGGATCAGCTCCTGATCCATGTCAAAGGCCAGCCAGCGGGTCCACAGGACCTCCTCGGGCGCCTCACACATGAACTTCAGCGCCCACTCCCGGTACTTGTCATAGCGCTTGTCAATGACTTCGTCGAACCACTTGCAGGGATCGTCGGTCTTCACGCCGCACAGCTCGGCGATCTTCGTCTTGGCGGCGGCCAGATAGGCGGAGTCCTCGTCAATGACGCGGAAGGTGCCGCCCAGGTCCAGGAAAATGTAACGGATATCGGTATTCATATGCATGACCTCCAGAACGCAGGACGCGCCCGGGGAAACCCCGGACGTCCCGCAAATTTGATTTAGTTGAGGGACGGCAGCAGGTCCAGGATCTGCCGGAAATCCTGAATGACCGCGTCGGGACGGTTCTCCTCGGTGAATTCCACAGCGTGCTTCTTCTCCGGGGACTCGAAAATGATATTGCAGCCCACACCGGCCCGCTTGGCACCGGGGATGTCGCGCTTGATGTTGTCGGCCACGGACACGCAGTCCGCCAGCTCCACGCCCATCTCTTTGGCGCACAGCTGATAGATCTCAAAGCCGGGCTTGCGGATATGGCACACGGAGGAGAGAATGACGGAGTCGAAATACTGGTCCAGGCCGTCCTCCTCCAGCCAGTCGGGGACCTCGGTCTCGCCGATCAGGTTGGAGATGATGCCCAGGCGGTAGCCCCGCTGGCGGAGGCCCTTGATGACCTCCACGCCGCCGTCCACCACCACGCGGCGGCCCTTGGTCTGGCGGTACTGGAAGCTCAGCTCATGGCAGACCTGCCTGATGCGGACGGGATCGTAGTCGGGCAGGAGCCACTTGCACCACAGCTCTTCGTCGCCGGACTCCTTGAACTCCTCCAGCGCCCACTTGCGGTAGGGCTCGTAGCGGTCCTCCACCAGCTGGTAGAAGTCCTCATAGGGCATGTCGGTGCCTGCGATCTCCGCCATCTTCCGGCGGGCGTGCTTCATGTAGGGCTCATCCTTCAGGGCGATGCGAAGGGTGCCGCCCAGATCAAAGAACACGGCTTTGTACTGCTTGCTGTTATCCATGGGACATTCTCCTTTTCTCAATGGTGCCTGACATCAGGCGTTCCGGGCGGGGAAGATGTCCAGCAGCTCGGACAGGGAAGTGATGACGTGATCGGGGGTGAACTCCTTGCCGGTGGCGTGCTCCATGTTCAGGGTGTCCGGCTCGTCGATGCGGATCATCATGCCGAAGCCGGCGGCCTGGGTGCCCTCCACATCGCGGACCGGGTTGTCGCCCACGTAGGCGCAGTTGGCCTCGGGGGTGCCGATGCAGCGGCAGGCCAGGTGATAGATCTCGGGGTCAGGCTTGCGGAGACGGACCTTGGAGGACAGGATGGTGGTCTTGAAGCACTGGGCCACGCCGTCGGCGGCCATCCAGTCGGGGATCTCGGTCTCGGTGACGGTGTTGGCGATGATGCCCAGGGTGTAGCCCCGGGCGCACAGCTCCTTGAGGGTGGCCACAGCGTCGGGACGGGCCACACGGCGGCCGTCGTGATCGCGCCACAGGCGGGTCAGGCGGGCGGCGTTGGCGAAGATCATGTTGGGCTCGTAGTCGGGCAGCATGTACTGCGTCCACAGCTCGCCCTCAGAGGCGTCCAGCAGAGTGGCCTTGGACAGCTTGCGGTAGGCCTTCCAGCGCTCTTCCAGCTTGGCAAACAGCTCATCATGCGTCTCCTTGGTCTGGATCAGCTCCATCAGATCGGCTTCGGCCTTGTCGATGAACGCCTGATCCTTCACCACCACCCGCAGGGTGTTGCCGACGTCGAAGAAAATCGTGTTGATCGTTTTGATTTCGGGGGCCATAGTAAAGTTCCTCCTTATTATATCTGAAATTGATTATGGCTTGTTATACGAATGGATGATTCCGGGGATCTCGCAGAGGTCCTCAATCAGAACGTCCGGGGCCAGGCCGGTGCCAATGAAGGCGGCATCCCGGTGGGCGATGGACGGGTTGCGGATCTGGATGCTGAGGGCAAGCCTGGCGTTCCGGCAGCCCAGAACGTCCCGGGACAGGGTGTCACCCACGTAGGCCATCTCGCAGCAGGGAACGCCGCACTGGGCGGCGGCCAGCTCGAAGATGCGGGCATCGGGCTTACGGATGCCCGCGGCGGAGGAGAGCACGACACAGGACATATATTGGGCGATGCCGTAATTCTCCAGCAGGTGGGGAACAAAGGTGGCGGAGATGATATTGCTGATGATGCCCTGGACCATGCCCATCTCATGGAGCGTCCGGATGGTCTCCTGCATGTGGGGACGGGGCACGTTGCGCACCCGCACGGCGTCATAGAGGACGGACAGCTCCTCCGCCAGCGGGGCCAGACGGGCCTCGCCGACCTGGAAGTCCTTGAGATAGAACTCATTCCAGATGCGGGCACTGGGCAATTCCACCCGGTGCTCCTCCGACCAGTGCTTATAGGCCTCGGCGTTTGCGTGGAGCAGCGGCGACAGGGAAGCGGCGTCGATGGGAAGCACGATGCCGTTTTCCGACAGGCGGTTCAGCAGACGCTGGGAGAACTTGCGGGCCAGGTCTCCATCGTGGCAGACCTCGTGGAGCGTGCCGCCGACATCGAACAGGACGGCGCGGATCATAGATATCCCTCCCTTCGGGAAAAGAAGACGCATTCTGCTGGGGAAAATGGGGACTCCAACAGAAGGGGCTTCCGTGGATTAGAACTGTAAACGTTTGCGACCTTTTGCAGTTTTTATTCTAAATAAGCTGGGAGGCTTTGTCAATATGCCAAATGCCAAAGAGTGAAGGACTTTTTCGTTTTTCTGCCCAAAATCTGAAAAAATTAGATTGTTATTGACATTGCAGGGAAAATCATATATGCTTTTAATAGACAGCTGGAAAAGGCCGCAAGGGCCGCCGGCTGCTTCAAATAAAGCGGAAACGTTTACGATTTTCCACTGCGTGGAAAGGACGATATGGTATGAAAAGTGTAACTTTAAAGGATGTTGCCAAGGCAGCGGGCGTTTCCTACGCAACCGTCTCGCGGGCACTGTCCGGCAGCCCCCAGATCGGCAGCGAGACACGGGAACGCATCATCAAGCTCTGCGATGAAATGGGCTACACCACCAACTATGTGGCCCGTTCCATGGTCATGAAAAAGACGGACCTGATCGGCCTGGTGGTCCCCTCCATCGAAAACCAGTTCATGTCGGAGCTGGCCTATTACGCGGAGATGAGCGCCCGGGCCCACGGCTACAATATCATGCTGTGCAATTCCGGTCCGGACCTGAAACAGGAAAAGACGGTGGTCAAGCTGCTGCTGGGCCGCCAGGTGGACGGCATCCTGATCGTGCCCCAAAGCTCCAGAAGCTATGAGAATATCCGGGCCTATACCGATCAGGTGCCCACGGTGTTTCTGGGCGAGAACCTGCGGGACCAGCCCCAAAGCTATGTGACGGTGGACAACAGCCGGGGCACGTATATCGGCACAAAATATCTCTATGATCTGGGCCACCGGGACATCCTGTACTTCGGCCGCCGCCACTCCACCACGCATCAGCTCCGGGCGGAGGGATATATGCGGGCCTGCCAGGAATTTGGCCTTCAGCAGCGCTTTTTCAACAGCGACTTCTCCCGGTCCTCTATCAATAACGGCTATCAGATGGCAAAGGACCTGTTCTCCCGGCCCATCGACTACTCCGCCATCTTTGCCTCCACGGACTCCAACGCCCTGGGTATTTTGAAGGCGGCGGACGAGATGCACATCGACATCCCCGACCGTTTGAGCCTCATCGGCTTTGACAACATTCCCTCCACGGGCCTGCCCCGGATCGATTTGACCACCATCGAACAGCCCAAGCGGGACATGGCCGTCCAGGCTGTGGATATGCTGCGGGACAAGATCGAAAACGGGACACAGGGCTATGTACATCAGATCCTGCTGCCCAGCCTGATCAAACGGGGGACCTGCCGGGCGCTGGACTAAGAACCTGCCCCGCCGTTGGCGCTATAAAATGACATAAACTGGCAAGCCCGGCGAAATGCCGGGCTGTGCCGCGAAAGGGAAGAGAAAAGCATCATGAACGGTTATTTGTACGATCCGCATACCCATACGGCGGAGACCAGCCGCTGCGGCCACCTGTATGCTGCCGATGTGGTGGACCGCTATGTGCGCAAAGGGTTTTCCGGCCTGGCGGTCACGGACCATCTGCACCCGGAGTACCTGTCCCGCATCGATGTGGACCACAACTGGGACCATGTGATGGACCACTATCTCAGCGGCTACCACGCCTCCAAAAAGCGGGGCGACGAGGTGGGACTGGACGTGATCCTGGGCGCCGAGTTCCGGTTTCCGGAGAATGACAACGACTATCTGGTCTACGGCATCGACGAACAGTGGCTCCGCTCCAACCCCTACGCCTGCTGCATGAGCGCCCAGGAATTTTTCGACAAGTTCCACGATCAGGTCCTGATCATCCACGCCCACCCCTTCCGGGAGGGCAGCGCGCCGGTGCAGGAGACCGCCATCCATGGCTCGGAGATCATCAACAACAATCCCCGCCACCCCAACCACAACGACAAGGCCCTGGCTATGTGCCGCCGCCATCCGGAGTTCTTCCGCACCGCCGGCTCCGATACCCACAGGGACGGAGACGAGGCCCGGGCGGGCATTATCCTGCCAGAGCGGGTGAAGGATTCCTTTGCTTTGAAACATATGATCGAAACATGGCAGTTCCAGCCCTGGTGCCCGGATTTCCCCGACATTCTGGAGGCTGACGCGGAAATGAGAAAGGAAGGCAAAGCAATATGAGCCAGCAGTTCGATTCCCTTATCATCGGTGAGGTGGCCCAGGATACCAATGTGGACTATGACGGCACCACCATCCAGGCAGTAGGCGGCGCGGTGTACTACTCCGGCTTTGCAGCCGCCAACATGGGCCATCGGATCGCGGTCCTGCCCAAGGCGGATACCGCCAAGGTCGACATGGCGGCCGCCTTCGCGGACGCGCCCAATGTCACCGTGTTTCCCGTGCACAGCAAGACCTCCTTTGTGACCAAGAACGTGTACCATACCCCGGACCGGGAGCGCCGCACCTCCACGGTGGACAGTGTCATCGAGCCTTACAAGACCAGTGAGGTCCCGCAGATCGACGCCAAGATCTGGCACCTGGCGGGGCTGGTAGGGGGAGATATCACCGACGAGATGATCCCCTTTGCCGCCCAGCACGCCATGGTGGCCATCGATGTGCAGACCATGCTGCGGTGTGTGGAGAACGGCGGCATGGTGTACCACGACTGGGCGGCCAAGCGGGAGATGCTGCCTTACATCCGCTTCCTCAAGACCGACGCCGCCGAGGCGGAGATCCTCACCGGCACCGACGACCGGGCCGCCGCCGCCAAGATGCTCTATGACTGGGGCGCGAAAGAAATTCTCATCACCCACAACACCGAGGTCCTGGTCTATGACGGCCATGAGATCTATACCTGCCCCATCAAGTCCCGGAACATGTCCGGCCGCACTGGCCGGGGCGACACCACCTTCGCCGGGTATATCAACGAGCGGCTGACGAAGGATATTCCCACCGCCCTCCAGACCGCCACCGCCCTGGTCTCTTTGAAGATGGAGACACCCGGCCCCTTCATGGGCACTCGCCAGGACGTGGAAAACTACATCAGAGAATTCTATTGAGGGTAAATAACAGAAAAGCACCGCGAAAGCGGTGCTTTTCTTGACTTCCCCAAGACCATATAGTACGATGGACAAAAAAGGGGGGAGGGATGCCATGAAAAGGAGATATATTTTGACGGCGGCGGGGCTTGCGGCGCTCCTGCTGGCATTTTTGTTCCTGGTGCCCCAGCGGGTTATGAAGGGGAACACAAGACTGTATGCCGTGGAATGGAACGGCGCCGACATGACTGAAACCCTTTCCACGGAGCAAAGGGCCGCATTGGAGGCCTTGGCACTGGATGCCCAGTGTGCCCGCTGGCAGAATCCCATGGGGTCATTTTTCCTGCGGGAGGATACCGTGGTCCTATCTCTGATAAGCGATACAATGGACGGTCCCTGCCGGTTCTATCTGGTGGGCAGCATGGACCGCTACGCCGTCACCCGAAATGGAAAGGACTACAACCTGCGGGACGGGGAGACGATGTTGAACGCTGCGCTGGATGTGCTCAAAGGAGGACAATGATGAAAAAGAAACCGACGGTCATTCTGGTGATATTGGCCGTTCTGGCTGTGATCTGGTGCGCGGTCCCCCGCCCGCTGCTGGGAGAGAGCGGCAAGCTGGACTATATGGAGTACCGCGGAGAGACCATTGACTGCCATGCGCCCAACGGCCCGGTGGACCGGGAAGCGGTGGAGGACCTGCTCCGGACGTATCGGCGGAGCGCTCTGCCCCGGCCGATCCCGGATATACGGGACTTTTCGGGCACGGTCCATCTGACCACGGCGTACAATGGGAGCCCCTGGCACATCCTGCTGGCCGATGGCGAGGGGATGCGGAATGGAAAGCCCTGTTACATGGCATACACGGGAAATGGGTGGGGCTATCCCATCCGGGACGGGGACCGGCTGATGGCCGCCCTGCTGGAAAAGATGCCCTGAGTACCACAAAAGCCGAATATCTGCGAAGAAAAAGAGACCGCCCGGCCGGGCAATGTCATTAAGTTAAACCCAAAACACAGCCGTTGAGGGATAGAGAACTGACTTCCATTTCTTAACGGCTGTGTTTTTTTGCGGCTGCCCATTTAGATAAGACGAAAGTGATAAACAATTTGTAAACAAACCCAAATTTTGCCGCTATTCGCTTGACAATGCTATAATACCATTCGAGAAGATAAGCAGTCAGACAAAATACAATTTGTAGGGAGAAAATAGAAATGAATAAAAAACTTAAATTTTATGCTCTATCATGGGCGGTTTTGCGAGATCAAAAACGAATGTAAAAGCATTTTTACATAGAAAAATCCGAATGTAAATGCTATTTGGTGGACTAATGCCATGCCTTTTTGTATCCTTGAGTTGCCTTCAATCATGAAGGCGGAATCAAAAGGAGTTCGAGATTATGGAAATCGGAAGCAAAATCAAAAATGCAAGAAACGAAGTGGGCTATACACAGGAGCGTGCTGCAGAAGCTCTCGGTGTCAGTCGACAGACGATATCAAACTGGGAAAATGAAAAGTCCTATCCTGATATTGTAAGTGTTATTAAAATGAGTGACCTGTATTCCGTAAGTCTCGATCATCTTCTCAAGGAGGAAAAAGAAATGAAAGACACTTATCTGGAGTATCTCGAAGAAAGCACAAACAGGGTAAAAAGCAGCAATCGATTGACGAAAGCCATTATGATAGCAGTTGCTGTATTCGTCTATGCTATTACCCAATATGTCTTTTGGACTATTGCCAATGGACCAACGATTACAAGCTATACCATAGTATTTAAATATGTTTTGCTTCCGGTGTCTGTTTTGCTGATGACGGTATTTGCCGGAAAAGGCAATTGGTGGGGGAAAGGAAAATGGACTCTTGTGGCAATCTTTTCTGTATTGTTCCTTTTAGTACCATCTGTAACATATGTGTCCGTTGATACATATGCTTTTAGGACATTCATTTTCCCGAATATGAAATACCTGTTTGTAGGATGTGCGACTTCACTTATCGGACTTTTGGTTGGAGAAAGAGTTCGTAACAAAGAAAAGTAACGAGTACGGAAGCCTGTATATCATTAGTTTTTCCTAACGATGCGGCCGCAAATTTACATTTGTCGAACAGGTTTGCCTTTGTTTTTCCGGGATATGATATAAAATGCGGCATTATATAGAATAACGGCCTTTACCGCATGAGAAAGTACCCACCCCATTCTGAACGGGGTGGGTACTTTTTCATGTTCGCCCAAAACCTTAACTTAATGACATTGCCCGGCCGGGCGGTCTCTTTGGATTCAAAGTGTGTTCTCATCCATGGGGTAACAACACAAGATGGGGAATAGGATCAATGGTTGCCGCAGATGTGACCCGCCTCGCCGTGATGGTGGTCACAGGTGGCAGCTTCGGCATATACCAGCGTGCCGGCCAGCAGATCGGTGACGCACTGGTCGGCGTCGCCGGAGCAGCCCGCGTAGAGCTTGATGCCGGCCTCGGCCAGGGCCGTCTGGGCGCCGGGGCCGATGCCGCCGCAGATCAGGCAGTCCACGCCGTGGGCTGTCAAAAAGCCCGCCAGGGCGCCGTGGCCGCTGCCGTTGGTGGACACCACCTGGGCATCCGCCAAAGTGCCGTCCACGATGTCATAGATCTTGAACTGTTCCGTGTGGCCGAAGTGGCCGTACACATTGCCGTTTTCATAGGTGACTGCGATTTTCATGGGGTGATTTCCTTTCTGTGTGCGGGGTGACACCAGCCGCAGGTCCTGCCGCAGCCTCCGGAGTGCTGGCACAGCGCATAGCTGCCGCCATCGATGGACAGGGCGCGGCCCTCCACCAGAAAGGCGGCCAGCTTCCGTCTGGCCTGGGCATAGATGCGCTGGACCGTGGTCCTCGCCACTTCCATTTGGGCGGCGGCCTCCTCCTGTGTCAGGCCGAGATAGTCCACAAGCCGGACGGCCTCAAACTCCTCCACCGTCAGCGTCACCGTCTCCCGTTCCGCCGGATGGTCCGGAGAAAACCGGCAGTAGGCGGGCATTTGGCAGACACGGCGGCATTTTGCGTTTCGCGGCAAGGGTGTCACCTCCTTATTTTGAACATATACCCATTATATACAAATATGGACATATGTCAAGAATGAAAAGGGCCCCGGAACCATGCCGGTTCCGGGGCCGGAAAAGGCCATTACTTTTTCAGGGTATCCACCCACTTGCCGTATTTCTCCACATTGGCGGCGGCATCGGCGGCGTCCTTGCCCTGAGTCAGGATGTAGACCTTGATCTTGGGCTCGGTGCCGGAGGGCCGGACGATGACGGAGGTGCCGTCGGCCATCTCGAACCGCAGCACGTTGGAGCCGGACAGCTCCATGCAGCTCTGCGCGCCGGTGGCGGTATCGGTGACGGAGCCGTCCTGGTAGTCTTTCCGGGCCGCGACCTTTACGCCGCTGATCTCCGCGGGGGGATTCTCCCGGAGGGACTTCATCAGGTTCGCCATGTCCTTCAGGCCGTCCAGACCGGGCATGACCAGATTGAAGGTCTTCTCCGCATAGTAGCCGTACTTCTCATACAGGGCCTCCAGGGCGTCAAACAGAGTCATGCCCTGGTCGGCGTACCAGGCGGCCATCTCTGTCAGCAGCATGGAGGCGGTGACGGCGTCCTTGTCCCGGACATAGTCGCCCAGCATGTAGCCGTAGGACTCCTCATAGGAGAAGATGACCTTGCCCTCGCCGGTGGATTCCAGGGCGTTCTTCTTCTCCGCCATGAACTTAAAGCCGGTGAAGGTATCGAAGCAGGTGAGGCCGTTGCTCTCAGCCACCTTGCGGGCCATCTCGGTGGTGACGATGGTCTTCAGGGCCACGGCGTTCTTGGGCAGGGTGCCGGCCCGCTTCATGGCGCCGATGAGATAGTCCAGCAGCAGCACGCCGGTCTGGTTGCCGGTGACGGGGCGGAACTCGCCCGCCTTGTCCCGGATCATGATGCCCACGCGGTCACTGTCGGGGTCCGTGCCCAGGATAAAGTCCACGTCGTTCTCCTTGGCCAGGTCGATGGCCAGATAGAAGCCCTCGGGGTTCTCGGGGTTGGGGGAGCTGACTGTGGGGAAGTCACCGTCGATGACCATCTGCTTGGGCTCGCAGATCAGGTGCTTGATGCCCAGGGCCTTCAGGGCCTGGGGAACCAGCTTGTAGCCGCAGCCGTGGAAGGGGGTGTAGACCAGCTTGAAGGTGTCCGCCACTTTCTCTACCGTGGCCTTGTCGTTGATCATGGCGGTGACCTGGGCCATGAAGCGGGCGTCGGTCTCCTCGCCCATGATCTCGATGAGGCCGGCCTTTACCGCCTCGTCATAGTCCATGGTCTTGATGTCGCTGAAGATATCAATCTCCTCCAGCCGCTTGGCAATGGCGTCGGCGTGGTGGGGGGGCAGCTGGGCGCCGTCCTCCCAGTAGACCTTGTAGCCGTTGTACTCCTTGGGGTTGTGGCTGGCGGTGACGTTGATGCCCGCCTGACAGTGGTACTCCCGGACGGCGAAGCTCAGTTCAGGCGTAGGCCGCAGGGACTCAAAGATGCGGACATGGATGCCGTTGGCGGCGCAGACCTCGGCGGCGGCACGGGCGAACTCCATGGAGTGATTGCGGCAGTCCATGCAGATGGCCACGCCCCGGTCCTTGCCTGCCTGGCCCTCGGCGGCGATGACATCGGCAAAGCCCTGGGTGGCCCAGCGGATGACGTGGATGTTCATGTTATGCAGGCCCACGGCCATGGTGCCCCGCAGCCCGGCGGTGCCGAATTCCAGGGGGCCGTAGAACCGGGCTTCGATTTCCTTGGGATCGTTCTTGATGGCCTCCAGCTCGGCGCGTTCCTCCCCGGACAGGGCGGGACTTGCCAGCCACTTTTCAAATTCCTTCATGAAGTCCATACATGTTTCCTCCTATAAAATTTATGTAAACTGAATAGCACAGGGGATCACATTTCAGCAGCTGCCGCTTGCTCCGCTCCAGGGAAAAACAGCGGACGGAACAGCGGGAACCAGCCTGTTATACTTCAGGCAAAGGCCTCCCCGTTAACTGGGAGCGTGTCAGAAATCGTAGTGGTCAAAGCCGCAGACTTTGCAGTGGTATTCACGGCCTTTGAGGCTGACATTGAGATGCCCGCAGACAGGACAGCGGGCGTCAAACGCGTTTGAACGGCCCAAACTCAGAAGGACCGCGGCGGAAATAGCGGCGGCGATGCAGAAAAACTTTCCAATGCCCGCTGTATGCCGCAGGGCATAGGCGATGCTGAGCAGAACAAGCCCGCTGATGCCGAAGAGGGGCCGGAGACGGCGCCTCCGCTCCCAGTGCTCAATGGCTTCTCGCTGCGGAGAGGTGCGTTTCTGCTCCTTTTGAAAATCATCCATCATGATATGCTTCCTTCACACCGCGCCGATGGCGCGTCTGCATGGACACGAACTATCAGTCGATCCGGAATCCGCATTGGCTGCAGGTGAAGCCCCAGGCACTTTTGTGCCGGAGCTGCCAGGCGCCGCAGCCGGGGCAGCGGGCCAGGGAGAGCTGAAGCAGCAGGACTGCGATCAGGCCGGCCAAAGCCAGTGCCAGCAGAGCATTGCTCCATGGATGGTCCCGGAGCGCATAGCCTGCCAGGCAGATCAGAATGGTGGCCACCGTGCAGACCAGCCGGATCATGCGCCGCCGCTTCCAGGCCTGGACCGCGTGCTCCGCGGCCTCCGTGGGCGTGGAGCGGTGGGCGGCGGGAGCGGGTGTTTGATCCGGACGGGGGGTAAAGCCGCAGTCCGGGCAGCGCATCCAGCGCCAGACAAAGGGACGTGCCGCCCACTGTCCGGAGTGCCAAAAGGCTCTGCCGCAGGAGGGGCACCTCCGAAAGGTCAGAAAATACAGGAGCAGATCCAACAGCAGGAGAATGGGAAAGGCAAAGAAAGCATAGAGGCCCCAGCGGGCATGGCGCCCCGGCCCCACGAGCGCGGCGGCACAGACGAGCGTCGCCAGACACACCACGTCGGTCAGGACCGCCTTTCGCCGAAAGGTCTTTACCGTTCGAACCTTTTCCTCCATGTTCAAGTCAAATTCTCTCTCTCTCTTGATGATCAGATTCTGCCATGATAAGTACTCCCTTTTGTAATTTTTATAGTACCGCATCATGCGGTATATACTTTCTTTAATACGATTCTTCCACAGAAAATAGATATTTTCTGCGGAAGAAGACGTTGCTAAGCGCGCCGCCCATTTGTGCCAGAGGCACAAATGCCGTCTCATAAGACTTCAACGCGCCTTCGGCGCTATAAAAAGCATTGGATAGTCGTTGACGCTTCAGCGCCTTACGAATATCGCATCCCCCCTTGCGGGGAGACTTTGCCTGCTTTTTAATGAAGTCTAGTATAAAAGCCTCCTGAAGCTGTCACTTGTGGTATTTGGTCCCCGCGTTGATCTGATAGGCCCGGTAGATCTGCTCCAGCAGCATGACACGGGCCAGATGGTGGGGGAAGGTCATGGGAGACATGGATAGCTGCGCCCAGGCCTGGGATTTGATGGAGGGGTGCAGGCCAAAGGAGCCGCCGATGAGAAACACCAGCTGCTTTTCTCCCCGGTTGGCCCAGGTGGCCATCAGACGGGCCAGCTCCTCGCTGGACCGCATCCGGCCCTCCACACACAGGGCGATGAGACTGGCGGAGGGCGGCAGCTTGGCACGGATGGCCTCGGCCTCCCTGGCAAGGGCGGCGTCGATCTGGGCGGGGGAGGGACTGTCCGGCAGACGCTCCTCCGGCAGTTCGACGATATCCAGCTTGCAGTATCGGGACAGCCGCTTGGCGTATTCCGCCGCCGCGTCGGCGTAGAATTTTTCCTTCAGCTTTCCCACGCAGAGGACAGTCACTTTCTGCATACGGACCTCCTGCACACAGAATGGGGGCCGCTCATACAGTCCCGGGGGGCAACGGACAGGGCCGGGGACAGTCCGGCAGCGGACAGCGCGGTCTCCACCGCGTTCCGCGCCATGGCGGGGGTGTTGTTTTCACGGCTCAGGTGGGCCAGAATGAGTTCCGATGCCCCGGCCTCCGCCAGTGTGACGGCGAACCGGGCGGCGTCCTCGTTGCAGAGGTGGCCCTCGTCCCCCAGAATGCGCTGTTTCAAATAATAGGGATACGGTCCGCTGCAAAGCGTCTCCACATCGTGATTGGCCTCCAGAACCGCCAGGTCCACGCCGGAGAGGACCGAGGCTGCCTCGTCGGTGACATAGCCGGTGTCCGTCAGAATGCCGACGCTGCCGCCGGCGGTGTCCAGCCGGAAGCCGCAGGCGCCGGGGGCGTCATGGGAGGTGGGAAAGGCGGTGATCAGACAATCCCCCAGGGGGAGGGGCTGGCAGAGAGACAGCTCTCGCACCCGGTCCTCAAGCCTGGCCAGGCGGCAGCAAAGGTTCCGGCAGGCCTGGGCCGTGGCCCAGATGGGGAAGTCCGTGCGCTTCAACAGCGTTTGAAGGCCGGAGATATGGTCTGTGTGGGTATGGGTGATCAGAACCGCGGCCAGGTCATCCGGCGTCAGTCCCAGTTCCCGGAGACTGGCGGTGACGCGGCGGCAGGAGATACCCGCGTCCACCAGAATGTGCGTTTCGCCGCAGGAGAACAAAAGCGCGTTTCCGGAGGAGCCGCTGGCGAATGTATGTACGGTGGTCAAAGGAGATACCTCACTTGCTTCGATAGTATAGCCGGCACACTTGAAAATCGGTAAATACCGATTTTCTGACAGCGGCAGAGCCGCTGTCGGGCGCCGTCCGTGTGCGGACGATGAAATCTGACGCAAGGCCGCTTTGCGGCCTTGTGGGGTAAAATGTCCCCCACAAGTTGAAAAGAAGTTTTTACTTCTTTTCAACTGCGTCGGCTATAAAAGACACGTCCGCTGGGGAGAACGCCGACTAAGGTCGCCATCCTCCCCAGCGGACGCAAATACATGTTCAGAAAAACAGGGAGCGTTTATCCGATCTGGGCTTCCATTGCCGCGGCCTCGTCCGGCTCTTCCACAGAGCGGATATCCGCGCCCAAAGCCCGCAGCTTGGCCACGATATCCTCATAGCCGCGTTCGATATACTTGACACCGCCGATCTCGCTCTGCCCCTGAGCGGCCAGGGCGGCGATGACCATGGCGGCGCCGGCCCGCAGGTCGTAGGCCTGGATGGGCGCGCCTGTGAGGTGGTCCACGCCTTCCACCACGGCGGTCTTTTCGTCCACCTGGATGGAGGCGCCCATGCGGCGCAGCTCATCCACATAGCGGTAGCGGTTGCTCCAAACCCCCTCCGTCACCAGAGAGGTTCCCTCCGCCAGGGAGAGGACCGTGGTGATCTGAGGCTGCATGTCCGTGGGAAAACCGGGGTAGGGCATGGTCTTCACATTGGCCTTCTGGAGCTTTCCGGTGCGGCGGACCAGAAGGGTGTCCTCATGCTCCTCCACCTCCACGCCGCACTCCTGCAGCTTGGCGGTGATGCAGTCCATGTGCTTGGGAATGATATTCTTCACCAGGATCTGCCCGCCGGTGGCGGCCACGGCGGCCATGTAGGTGCCGGCCTCGATCTGGTCGGGGATGATGGCGTAGCTGCCGCCCCGCAGGCGCTCCACGCCGTGGATCTTGATGGTGTCTGTGCCGGCGCCCCGGATGTTGGCGCCCATGGAGTTGAGGAAATTCGCCAGGTCCACGATATGGGGCTCCTTGGCGGCATTTTCAATGACAGTCGTACCCGCCGCCATGACGGCGGCCATCATGATGTTCATGGTGGCGCCCACGGACACCACATCCAGATAGATGCTGGCGCCCTTTAAACGGCCGTCCTCCGTGGAGGCGTGGATAAAGCCGCCCTCCACCACCACCTTGGCGCCCAGGGCCGTGAAGCCCTTGACGTGCTGGTCGATGGGACGGACGCCGCCGAAGTTGCAGCCGCCGGGCATGGCCACCTCCGCCTGACCGAAGCGGCCCAGCAGGGCGCCGATCAGGTAATAGGAAGCGCGGATCTTCCGCGCCAGCTCATAGGAGGTCCGGGTGGAGCGGATGTGGCTGCAGTCGATCTCCACGGTGTGGCGGTTGATGGTGCGGATGCCCGCACCCAGCTGCTCCAGGATCTTCAGGCTCATGGTCACATCGGAGATCTGGGGGATATTTTCGATCCGGCAGACACCGTCAACCAGCAGCGCGGCGGGGATGATGGCAACAGCGGCATTTTTCGCGCCGCTGATCTCTACTTCACCAAACAGGGGTTTTCCACCCTGCACAATATATTTAGTCAAAGTTTGACCCTCTCTTCAAGGCACAGTCTTTTGTGGCGGCAAAATCGTCCCGTATGGGGACAGTTTGCCCGCGCGGTGCGGCTTCATACGCAAAAAGCGGCGATAGACGGACAAAATCATCGTCCATTGAAGCTGACACATGAATATCATAACATAACTGAATGAGAATTGTAAACCCTTCCCAGTGGATTTCCTAAAAAAACGGGAGGATGCCGTGCAATGATCCCTCAGTTCGTGGTGATATTTCCGGTTTCGCAGTTTACATAATATTTCGCGGTATCAGTGACGATGCACCAGGACGGCGTCAGGGTAATGGAGGACGGCGTGGGGTTTTGCAGCTCATAGCAGAGGTAGATGTCCGTCACCGCGGAGATCACGGCGAAGGTCTCCTCCTGGAACGTGATAAGGGCCGCAGAGGCGGACAGTGGGGGAATTTCGGAGGAGAGCTCCACATAATTGCCGGGCAGCAGTGTGCCGCTGACCGCGATCAGAGCGCCTTCACTGAACGTAAAGTCCACCGAGCAGTTGGACACCGGCAGTTTGCCGCATAACGGGGCGGCGGTGGCCTTTCCGGTGCCGTTCTCGTCCAGCTGAAAGACAGGATCACTGTAAGAGAACTTGCGGCAGAAATCCCGGCAGAGATCAAGGGCATCGGCCTTTGCAAGGGGACCTTGGAGACTCGCCGCGTCAAAGGTGCCGTTGGAGCGGAAGGTGGCGGTGCCCACGGCGCTGGTATAGTCGTAGATGCCGCCGCCCTTGTCGTTCGAGGACAGGATCCTGCCCAGCAAAAAGGCGGCCGCCTTTTGGTCAAGGGCGGTATCCCGGGTCAGGGAGCGGCTGGCGGGGGGAACTTCCGTGGAGATGATATCCGGGTCGAGGGAGATGCCGTCGGCGGCAAAGAGCGCCACCAGCTGCTCGGAGGTCCGGCGGCGCGCGCTGTACTCCGCCCGCTCCCGGATCGCCAGGGAGCCGAGCAGGGAGACGTTCACCAGCACCAGGATCAAAATGATGATGTTTTTCAGCCGGAAGCGGTCCATTCCAACACTCCTTTCCGCGGCTCGCCGCAAGGGAAGCGGCAAGGACCACAAAGTTCACTCTGGTAATACTGTTTTTTGATAAAAAGGCTTGAAAGCCTTTTTACCGCGGCGTGACACGCCGCCGCGCATATGGCGCCAAGAAACGTATCGACAACATTCTTGCGGCTGCGCCGCCAGGCCACATTCTGTGGCCCAAATAAAACGGATAAACTAGTATAAGCGGCGGTCATGCCATCTCCCCCGCACTGTGGGAAGACGAAAATGCAAGACCTCTAATCGGCCAGCCAGCTGGCACTGATGGTGCTGCTGCCGTTGTCGGCATAGCCGATGGTCAGCTCGGCGCCCTTCTGTCTGGCGGCGATGGCAGCGGCCTGGCGCAGGGGCAGCAGGAGGGAGTTCTCATTGGCGGCGGTATACTGCCGGAACCGCAGGGACAGTGTGGAGACGGAATTCCCGGAAAGCGTGACCTCCGCGGCACAGCCGCTGGACAGCCGGACGGGGACGCCGTTCACCTGATACTCAAAGCACAGCACCGTGGTGGAGCCGCTCTGCCGGATGCTCTCCAAGTACAGCCCGGCATCACTGGGTACGTGAGACAGCAGCGCGTTGAGCAGCAGCCCGGTCCCGGCCGCCGCCTCCCGCAGGGTGGGGATATCCTCCGCGGCATTGATGGTCAGATAGGTCTCTCCGCCGCTTTGATAATAGATGCTGTTGTCAGGCCGGATATAGAGAGAACGCTCGCCCTCCATGATGACCTCCGTGCCGCTGGACTCGGTATAGCGGTTTTTGGTGTTGGGATTGAAGCCCAGGGCATTCAGCAGCCAGCTGGCATCCGACAGAGATCCGCTCACGGAGAGGCACGGCAGCGTCGGGAGCTCAGCGGGAAACAGGGAGCAGGGGGCGATATTCTGATAATGATCGTCGGTTTCGGCCATGTCAAAGGCGAACATGGCGGTGCCAAGCTCATAGTGGCTGACGGCCTCGTCCAGATCGGAGACGGAGACGGCGGTGGCGCAGCGAAGATAGCGCCCTGTGTCATCCAGCAGGTACAGGACCACCGTGTCCTTCTGCCCGGAGACGACCAGCCAGCGGGCAGAAAGCGCAATGTCCCACTCCGCGTCCACCAGTCCGGCGATCACGGAGACGGGAAGAGGGGACAGGAAGTCGTAGTAGACGGAGGGCCCTGACAGTGCGTCCAGGAACTCCTGACCGGAGCAGGGAGTATAGGCCTGGGCGGAGCCAAGGATGCCGCACAGAAGCGTGCTCAGGGGGGAGAACAGCTCCTTGTCTCCAGTGGTGAGCGTCACGTTGGCGTACCGGCCGTATGTGCCGGTGACCGCGACGCGCACCGGCATCGCCAGGTCGGACAGCTGCCCGTCGGCGGCGGTGTCGGTCTGCACGGGGACGCCGGTCAGACGGCCGAAATAGCTGCTGCCGATGTCGAGTCCCAGATTGTAGAGCTGCGTCTGGGCAAACAGGATCACCGCCAGGACAGCCAGCAGGGCGATGGCGACATTTTGTATGAAATCCCGGTGTTTCCGCTGCTTTTCCTCCATGCCGCGCACCTCCTTTGCCTGCCGGTATCAGCCGAAAACGATCTGTTTAATTGGATTTGGAAAGCTCAACGCGCTCCTGGGCGATGGGCAGCGTCAGGCGGACCGTGGTGCCCGGTCCCTCGTGGGGGGCCAGCTCAATGGCGCCATGGTGCCGCTGGACGATCTCCCGGGCGATGGAGAGGCCCAGGCCGGTGCCGCCGGACTCCCGGGAACGGGCCTTGTCCACCCGGTAGAAGCGGTCGAAGATGCGCTCCCGGTCCTTCTCCGGAATGCCGATGCCGTCATCACAGACCTCCATCCAGACGGTATCCTCCGTGGAGCCGGCGGTGATGCGGATGTGGCCGCCGTCTGGGGTGTACTTGATGGCGTTTCCGAGAATGTTCATCATCACCTGCTCCAGGCGGCTGCGGTCGCCCACGATCAGGGGCAGGCTCTCCGGCGGGGCATAGACCAATTCGTGGCCCCGCTGCTTGGCGTTCAAGGCGTTGGCCCGGGTGACGCTCTCAATGGCATCGCCGAAGGGGAAGCGGGAGAGCACCAGCTCTGCCTTGCCGGAGTCCAGGCGGCTGAGCGTCAGCAGGTCCTGAACGATGTGGGTCATCCGGTCCGCCTCGGTGATGATGATGTCCAAAAAGCCGTTTGCCGTGTCCTGGGGAATGTCTCCGTTGGCGTCCCGCAGAGTCTCCGCGTAGCTGCGGACATTGGTCAGAGGCGTGCGCAGCTCGTGGGAGACATTGGCCACGAACTCCTTGCGCCGCTCCTCGTTGCGGTGCTGCTCCGTCACGTCGTGGAGTACGATCAGCACGCCGCCGCTGGCCTGGTCGGAAAAGGGAGCCAGATACAGCTCCAGCGTCCGGTCACCCACCAGCATCTCACCCTCCGCGTAGTTGGGCCGCTGAAGCTCCAGCATCTGCTCAAAGGGGTACACGGAGCCGAACAGCTCGCCATAGGTGCAGTCGGCGGGCACGGTCCGCTGGAGCATGGTGTTGGCGGCGGGGTTGCAGTGGATGAGGGCGCCGTCGTGGTCAAAGGCCACCACGCCGTCGGTCATGTGGAGGAACAGGGTGTCCAGCTTGTTCCGCTCGTTCTCCACGGCGGCCAGGGTGGCCTGCAGGACACCGGCCATCTCGTTGAAGGTGCCGGTCAGGATGCCGATCTCGTCCGTGGACTCCACCGGAAGCTCATTGTCGAAGTTTCCGGCGGCCACGCTCTCCGCGCCGGCGGTCAGCTTTTCGATGGGCCCCACCATGGTCTTGGACAGAAGGAAGCTCAGCAGCACGGAGATCAGCAGGCCGATGATCAGGGACTGCATGATGATCAGAAAGAGCTGGCTGTTCAGGCCGGAGACGGTGTCCTTGTTGTCCAGGATATAAATGATGAAGGCGTTGTCTCCACCCATGATGGGGACCGCCACATCCATATATTCCGCGGTGATGTCGCTGGAATCGCCCACGGTGGTCTCATCCTTTTGGATGATGGCGTTCCGGGCAGTCAGCAGATTGACACTTTGCTCCCGGGGCAGGGCGGTCTCATCAGCGGAGCCGCTGAGATAGGCGCCGCTGACACCGTCCAGGATGAAATAGTTCCGGGTGCGGTAATCGATGCCGAGGGAGCCGGCCCGGCCCTCCAAAATGTTCTGAAGGCCCGCCACCGGGTCCTCCGCCTGGGCGGCCTCATTGCGGAGCGAGGTGATAAACTCCCGCTGGTCGGAGCCAAACACGCTGTCCATCTCCTGATAGAAGGTGTCGATATAAAAGCTGGTGACGCTGGTGGTCAGAAATGCGCCCACCACCGCCATCAGCGACGTGATGAGCAGCAGCAGGATCAGCGTCAGTTTCATATGCAGACTGCGGAACATGCAAACACCTCCTGCCCGGCTTCCATCCCACGGAAACCGGGATCGATCAGAGCATTGAGAACAATTGCCGGAACGCATGGCGGGGCCTCCGCTCCGCAGACGCGCCGGGTATGGCGGATATGGGGCTTATACACTGAAATAGTAGCCCGCGCCCCGGCGGGTGAGGATATAGACCGGATTGGCCGGATCCGCCTCGATCTTTTCGCGGAGACGGCGCACCGTGACGTCCACCGTGCGCACGTCGTCGCCCACGTAGCCGTAGTTCCAGACCTGCTCCATCAGATCCACACGGGAGTAGACCTTGTTGGGATGGCTGGCCAGGAAGGTCAGCAGCTCGTATTCCCGCTGCGTCAGGTCGATGGCTTTGCCGCTCCGGAAGACCTGGTGGCTGTCCGTGTTGATGGACAGGTCGCCGGCCACGGGCATGGCGCTGGCGGCGGCTGTCGCGGCGGCGGGAGCGGCCATGGCGGTGCGGCGGATGTTGGCGCCCACCCGGGCGATCAGCTCCCGCATGGAGAAGGGCTTGGTGATGTAATCGTCGGCGCCGATCTCCAGGCCCAGGACCTTGTCGGCCTCCTCCTCGCGGGCGGTGAGGATGATGACGGGCACATTGTCCCCCTCCTGCCGGAGGGCGCGGCACACGTCAAAGCCGTTCATCTTCGGCAGCATCACGTCCAGCAAAATGAGGTCCGGATGCTCGCTGCGGGCCTTGTTCAGGCCGTCCTCGCCGTCATAGGCCTCGCAGGTCTGGTAATGTTCACGCTGGAGATTGAACCGCAGGATATCCACGATGTTTTTTTCATCCTCGACGATCAGGATCGTTTTCTGGTTGTCCATATAGAACCTCCATGTTGTGATAAGATCAAAGATTCAGCTGTACCTTCGCCTTCAATACGGCAGCCACCGTCTTGGCGTCCTCGATCTCGCCGTTGAGACAGCGGTGGACCATTTCGTCAAAGGGGACGCGCTCCACCCGCAGGAATTCGTCCGGGTCCAGGTGCTGGGCCTCGATATGCAGGCCCTTTGCCAGAAACAGATACAGCGTCTCACTGAAGCAGCCCGGAGAGGGCAGGATGCGGCCCAGGGGCAGGAAGGTGTCCGGCACGGCGCCGGTCTCCTCCTTCAGCTCCCGCAGGGCGCCGGTCACCGGGTCCTCGCCGGGGTCCAGCTTGCCGGCGGGGATCTCCAGCAGGGGCTTGCCGAACACATAGCGGTACTGCGTCACGGTCAGCACGTTGTTCCGCTCGTCCAGGGGCAGGACCGCCACGCCGTCCACATGCTCCACGACCTCCCGGGTGGATGTATTGCCGTTGGGCAGCAGGACCTCGTCCACATGGACGCTGAGGATGCGGCCCTGAAATTTTTCCTCCCGGCGGAGCGTCTTCTCCGCCAGGTCCATCGGTTCACGCATGGTATGACACCTCTTGTTTTCGTCAATAATAAAAATATTATAACATATCCGCGAAAAGTTGCCAAGATAAAAAGACGGCGGCCTATTTCGGGACACACCGTTCCCCCTTGAAGAATGCGAAAAATCATGCTATACTATAAAAACTTTCCAGAGAAATGAGGTGAGCCCCACGGAGAAACGGGGGATCAAGATCGCGGCCCAGAACCGCAAGGCTTTCCACGATTACTTCGTGGAGGACAAATACGAGGCCGGCATCGAGCTGGCGGGCACGGAGGTCAAATCCATCCGGGCCGGTACGCTGAATCTGAAGGACTCGTACTGCACCGTCAAGGACGGGGAACTGTTTGTCCACGGCATGCACATCTCACCCTATGAGAAGGGCAATATCTTCAACAAGGACCCGGTCCGCACCCGCCGCCTGCTGATGCACAAGCGGGAGATCCGCAAGCTCCACGCCCTGATCAAGCAGGACGGCTACACCCTGGTGCCCCTGTCCGTCTATTTCAAGGACGCCCGGGTGAAGCTGGAGGTAGGCCTGTGCAAGGGCAAGAAGAACTACGACAAGCGGGCGGCCACCGCCCAGCGGGACGCCCGGCGGGAGATGGACCGCACCCTGAAGGAGCGGAACCGCTGACAGCGGAGAACCTGCCCCGCATCCTGCCCGGTTTGAGGATCATCAGGGAAACAGCGCATTGCTGCAATACTTACGGGAAAAGGAAATCGGCCTGACGGCCTGATTGAAAGAAAGGAACGATACCAATGTCTGATGTAAAAAATCCCATTGCGACCATTACCATGGCCGACGGCCGGATCATGACCGCCGAGCTGTACCCCGAGAAGGCCCCCAACACCGTCAACAATTTCATCTCCCTTGCCAACAAGGGCTTCTATGACGGCCTGATCTTCCACCGTGTCATCCCCGGCTTCATGATCCAGGGCGGCTGCCCCAACGGCTCTGGCTGCGGCGGCCCCGGCTATGAGATCAACGGTGAGTTCTCCGCCAACGGCTTCCGGCAGAACGATTTGCTCCACACCACCGGCGTGCTGTCCATGGCACGGACCATGGCCCCCAACTCCGCCGGCAGCCAGTTCTTCATCATGGTGGCCCCCGCGCCCCATCTGGACGGCCAGTACGCCGCCTTCGGCCAGGTGACTGAGGGGGCGGAGATCGCCATCGACATCTCCCGGGTGCCCCGCAATATGATGAACGACAAGCCCAAAAAGGACGTGGTCATCCGGTCCATCCGGGTGGATACCCAGGGCGTGGCATATCCGGAGCCGGAGACACACTGAGTTTCAATTTCAGATAAGAGATAAAAGAGGTTTTTCGCTGCTGATGGATATCTCTTATCTCCTCACTCTTAGAACCTGTATTCACAACCGTTGAACGCCGTCTGAGCGGCCTTTTCCCGCTATACTGCGTCGCTTTCCCTTGGCATACGTCAGTATGACTGCGGAAAATCTCCTTGTCTGACGAGAAAAATCCTCGTCCATCCGGCATTCCCTGGTTATGAATGCAGGTCCTTATTTCTTATCTCAAGAGAAAAGGGGGATCCATATGAAAACTGCCATCATCACCGGCGCGTCCTCCGGCCTGGGACGGGAGTTTGTCCGGCAGATCGCGGACGTGTTTCCGGAGGTGGAGAGCTACTGGCTGATCGCCCGCCGGGCGGACCGGCTGGCGGAACTGGCGGAGACACTGCCGGGCAAGACGGTGGCCTGCCTGCCGCTGGACCTGTGTGACGCCATGGGCTTCATGGCCCTTCAGGAGAAGCTGACGGCGGAACAGCCGGAGGTGGTCCTTCTGGTGAACAACGCGGGCTGCGGCTACCTGGGCCGCATCGGAGAGATGGACACCGCCTCCCAAACCCGGATGGTGGACCTGAATGTGCGGGCCTTAACAGCTGTCACCAACATGACGGTGCCCTACATGGCTTCCGGCGGCTGCATCCTGAACGTGTCCTCCATTGCTTCTTTCTGCCCCAATCCCCGGATGACGGTGTACTCCTCCACAAAGGCGTACGTGTCCTCTTTCACGGTAGGGATGGCGGAGGAACTGCGATCCAAGGGCATCACCGCCACGGCGGTGTGTCCCGGCCCCATGAAGACCGAGTTCCTGGACATCGGCGGCATCACCGGCAACTCCAAGATGTTTGCCGCTCTGCCCTATTGCGACCAGGTGCGGGTGGCCGGCGGCGCCCTGCGTGCCGCCCGTGCGGGCCGGACGATCTACACACCCAAACTGTTTTACAAGTTTTACCGGGCCTTGGCCAAGGTCACGCCAGTAAAGCTGATGGTCAAATTCGCAAAAACCTGATCAAAATCAAAAATGTCACGGAATCGTAACACATTTCGACGGCGAAATGTGTTATGATTTCAGACAGCAAATCCCGCAGAATATTTCTGTGAACGGATCCTTCCGAAATCCAATCGGAAACCAGCGGAGCGTTTGCGATTGGAAGAGGAGGGGCAACGAAGCGATACGCAGTTTTCGTGAGAAGCCATGGGCTTTCCACGGAAACGGAGTGAGCGCAGTTTGCCAAAACTGCAGGAATCCAATCGGAAACCAGCGGAGCGTTTGCGATTGGAAGAGGAGGGGCAACGAAGCGATACGCAGTTTTCGTGAGAAGCCACGGGCTTTCCACGGAAACGGAGTGAGCGCAGTTTGCCCCGACGACAGGGGGGTGTACCGGTTTCGACGGGGGTATGGAGGCGGGACCAGCGGGCGGCGGCGCCTGACCGCCATAAAACGGGCAACTTTATAAATTAAATAACAACAACACTGTTGCTGTTGCTGCCTAATTAAAGGCAGCCGTCCGACCTGGAAGGACCGCGAGCCAGGGAGGGCGTCGTTTAGCGGTAAATGTGCGTACGGTAAGCTTTGCCCGTGCCACACATGATGAAGCTCACCTGACCTGACGGCGTGACGGTTTGCCGTCTGGAAAGGGAACAGGGAGGAAGACTCCCGCAATAATCGTCTGCGCCCGGAGAAAGTCCCGTTAAAGTGCTTTCGGACGGGGGTTCGACCCCCCCCACCTCCACCAGCTCGTCGCAAGCGTCATATCGCTTGCGACGAGATTTTTATGCTCCGCATCAAAATCTCATCCCGCGCTCATTCTGCTGCTCCTCGCTCCCGAACCGGCTTCGCTTCGCTGGACTCGCGACGGAGGACGGACGGTGAATACGGGGTGTGGCCTGCATCTTTTTTGTCAACACGTGACAACTGACACTTAAGTGAACTCATTTCCTTAAGGTCCATATCAAAGTGACCGTCTTGTGTATTACACAGGACGGTCACTTTGGCATCATAGAGGTAGATTTTGTTGACAGGCATATCCACCAGTCCCTGCCGATATTTGGGGCCATTGATATCCCCCTTGCGGAACTGGTTTAAGAAAAAGCGGATATCTTTCATGCTGGATACAGGGTGTTGCGCCGTTTCCAAAAGCAGTTGTGTGGAAAGTTCGTCCCGCTCCTTTTTCTTTTGAGCGATCCGTTCAGCGATAATATCAACTGCCTGCCCGCTCTCCAGAGCCTTCAGCGGTTTCAGACGTGCTCCGCCTCATACTTTTTGAGGAACTCCACCAGGGCCTCCACGCCCTCCTTGGGCATGGCGTTATAGATGGACGCCCGCAGGCCGCCCACGCTCTTGTGGCCCTTCAGGTTGTCGAAGCCCGCGGCCTTGCTGGCCGCCACCACGTCGGCGTCCTGCTCCTTGCTGGGGGTGACGAAAGGCACGTTCATCAGGGAGCGGTCCTCCCTGCGGACGGAGCCGATGAAGAACCTGCTCTGGTCCAGGAAGTCGTACAGGACCTTCGCCTTTTCCTCGTTCCGCCGCGCCATGGCCTCCAGGCCACCGTTTTTCAGCAGGTGCTTGAACACCTTGCCGCAGCAGTAGATGGCCCAGCAGTTGGGGGTGTTATACAGGGAGTCGGCGTCGGCGTGGGTCTTATAATTCATATAGGTGGGGACGAAATCGGGCAGATCGTCCCGCAGCAGGTCCTCCCGTATGATGACCACGGCCATGCCGGCAGGGCCCACGTTCTTCTGAACACCGGCCCAGATCAGGCCGTAGTCCGCCACATGGCAGGGGCGGGAGAGGAACATGGAGGACTGGTCGGCCACCAGAATTTTGCCCTTGGTATTGGGAAGGGCGTGCCAGGTAGTGCCGTTGATGGTCTCGTTCTCGCAGATATAGACGTAGTCCGCGTTTTCAGGGATGTCCAGATGGTCGCAGTCGGGGATATAGGAGAAGTTCCTGTCGGCGGAGGAGGCAATGATCTTCACCTCGCCGTACTTCCCGGCCTCGGCGATGGCCTTCTTGGACCAGGCGCCGGTCTCCACATAGCAGGCCAGACCATTTTTCATCAGGTTCATGGGGACCATGGCGAACTGAACCGTACCGCCGCCCTGGACGAACAGGACCTTATAGTTGTCAGGAATGCCCATCAGCTTCCGCAGGTCGGCCTCCGCCTCATCCCGGATCTGCTGGAACACCTTGGAGCGGTGGCTCATCTCCATGACGCACATACCGCTGCCTCGGTAGTTCATCATCTCGGCGGCGATCTCCTCCAAAACCTCCTCCGGCATCATGGCGGGACCGGCGGAGAAATTATAGGTACGGCCGTACTTCATCATACGGGACACCTCCGTTTCATAAATTTCATAGACTGCTTCCGTTCAGTATACGACAGCGTTTTGGAAGAATCAACCGAAAATTCCCACGCATTCTGCCGGCTGAAACGCAAAAAAGGTTATGCAAAATGACCGACCAAGAAAAAAAGAACAGGATATGTAGGATTGTCAAACATATTGGACAGCAAGCTCTATGGGAGATAACCAGTTGAGGGGCCTCATGGGGAAGTAGTTGGAGCGGCGGTTGTGAAGGGTAAGCTGCTTTTCAAAATCC
>JAETOQ010000139.1 GCA_021771635.1 Oscillospiraceae bacterium
ATCAGCGCCACGAACAACGTCAACGTAGGTACGTCCACGCTGACCGTCACCGCCACAGCGGATGGGAATTATTCCGGCTCCGCCAGTACGACCTTTACCATCAGTCCGGCCACGCTGACCATCAAGGCCAGCGACCAGACCATCACCTACGGCCAGAGCATCACAGAGGGAACAGGGCAGGTAACTGCCACCGGGCTTTGCGCTGGTGATAGTTTAAGCGGCATTACCCTCGCCGCCAGCACCAGGAATGTACCCGGCGGCACCATCGAACTCTCCGCCGCTCAAATCAAGAACAGCAGCGGCGGGGATGTAACAGCGAATTACAATATCACCTATGAAGCGGGAACGCTGACCATTAACAAGGCGCAAGCCACCGTCACCGGCGATCCTACGGCCAATACGCTGACCTACACAGGAGCTGCCCAGGCCCTTGTCACGGCGGGAACCGCCAGTATTGGCGAAGTGGTGTATTCCCTGACAGAAATGGGAACCTATTCCACAACCATCCCCACCGGCACCAACGCGGGCACCTATACAGTTTGGTACAAGGTAGAGGGCACCACCAATTATGAGGGGACCGCCTCTGTGAAAGTGGATGTGACCATCGGCAAGGCAAATTACACCGGCCTAATGACCGCCAGCACCTCCTGCAAATACGGTAGAGACAAGACCTATGATATGAGCGACCTGCTCCCGGAGGGCTATGTGCTGGGGACAATTACCATTACGGATACCAACAGCATCTTTGAGGGCACTCCCACCGTGAGCGGAGCCATGCTGACCTACAAACTGGTGAATGACAGCCAGAAGGTGAACAGCACCGGTACGATCACCATTCCCGTGACGGAATCCACCAATTACAACCCGTTTGACCTGACGATCACCGTCACCGTGACAAACGTGCGAATCCCCAATCTGAACGTCAATCCCATTTCCGTAATCTACACCGGCAATCCGGTGAACAGCAACCAGATCACCGGCACTGCCACGGTGGACGGGATTGCAATCGATGGAACATGGAGTTTTGTCAGCGGTCAGGCTATTACCAATGTAGCGGACAGCGGCGTGAAGCGAGTTACGTTCACTCCGAATAATACCGACCTTTATGGTGCCAGCACCGGCACCGTGGTCGTGACAATCAGCAAGGCCACACCCAGCCTGATCCTCACTCCGTCCCCGGCCACCCTGCCCAACGGCGGCATGGTGACACTGACCCTCTCCGGTCTGCCCGACCGCAGTTCGGCCACCGTAACCTGTTCGGATGAAAACATCACCGTGACAAAGGGGAGCGGCAACACCTGGACGGCGGAGCTGCCTGCTGGCGGCGCGTCCTACACCTTCGCCGCCTCCTACGCCGGGGACGGCAACCACAACGGCGCGACAGCAAATTGCACCGTCAGGGTGGAGAAGATTACGCCGGTGCTGTCCCTGACAGCCTCCCCCGCGTCCCCGCTGATCGGCGGCGGCACGGTAACGCTGACCCTCTCCGGCCTGCCTGCTGGCGGAACGGCTTCCGTGACCTGCTCTGGCGGCATCACCGTGACGGCGGGAGCGGGCAATACTTGGACGGCGAAACTGCCCAACAGCACCGCAGACTATATCTTCACGGCCTCCTACGCAGGAAACGATAGCTACCACGGGGCAAATGCAACCTGCACCGTGGAGACAAAGGAAGTGGTGATCCTGCCGAATCCGCCCGCTGATGATGGCAGCACAAAATTCCAGTTGGTCATGAAGGACGGCATTTCCAAGGTCCCTGCCGGATTGCAGAACATTGAGGCGCTGAACACTCCCGAAAAGCTGGAAACCGCCATGAAAACCGCTATTACACAGGCCAATTCCGGCGTTCCCCAGGCCAACACCGCCGTCTATGATGTGGAGCTACAAATCAGCACCGATAGCGGCACTACCTGGACGAAGGCGACTGCCGGAAACTTCCCCGCAAACGGCCTGACCGTCACCCTGCCCTATCCAGCGGGAACAAACAGCAGCTATACCTTCACCGTGGTGCATATGTTCACCACCAGCGATTTTGGCAAAACGCCCGGAGATATTGAAACGCCCCGCGTCATCAACACGGCCAGCGGCCTCCAGTTTACCGTTACCGGCCTGTCCCCGGTTTCCGTGGGATGGACGGCTCCCGCAACCACGCCGGATACTCCCTCCGGCGGCAATCATGGCGGCGGAGGAGGCGGGAGCGTCAGCACCTACGCCGTCACCGTTGAAAAGTCGGAGCATGGCAAAGTGACCTCCAACCGCACCAATGCCAGCAATGGCAGCACTGTCACCCTGACCGTCACCCCGGACAGCGGCTATGTGCTGGATGTCCTGACCGTCACCGACAGCCGGGGGAACGAGATCAAGCTGACCGCCCAGAGTGGCGGGAAGTACACCTTCACCATGCCAAGCAGGGCCGTAACGGTAAAAGCGTCCTTTGTTCCTCTGCCGGACGATACGCAAAAGCCCTGCGACGGCGGCGCGGACTGCCCCTCCCGCAGCTTCACTGACCTGGGGAGAGTGGGGACGTGGTATCACGAGGCCGTGGACTATGTTCTGCGGAATGGTCTGATGGGCGGCTATGGAAACGGAACATTCGGCCCCAACAACAACCTGACCCGCGCCCAATTTGCCCAAATCCTCTTTAACAAGGAGGGCAGGCCGGTGGTCAATTACCTGCTGCAATACGGCGATGTGGCGGAGGGCGCATGGTACACCGAGGCCATCCGCTGGGCCACCAGCCAGGGCATTGTGGGCGG
>JAETOQ010000140.1 GCA_021771635.1 Oscillospiraceae bacterium
TAAAGATAGTGCGCGTCACGGGCGATACGGTTATCCGGCCACATGCTGAGGGTGCTGTCCGGGTGCAGCTCCGGGTCGGGCAGGCGGTTACCTGCCGGGTCTGTGGCATACGGGATGCGGATATCAAGGTTCGCTGCGGTGGTGTGAACGCCGGTCAGCCTGCCGGTGGTGCTGTAGCTGTAACTCCGGGTCTGGCGCGGGCTGCTGATGCGGATGAGTTCGCCGTTGTCGTTCCAGGTGTAATCGCGGTCAGACAGCAGGCTGTTCAGGTGCTGGCTCTGTAACTGCCCGGCAGGGGTATAAGCGGTGGTGAGTTCATAACGGCCGAAGCTGCGCAGCGTTTCCCGGTGCAGGCGGTCGCGGGTGTACTCCACCAGCGGTGTGTCGCCGAGTTTCATGCCTGCCAGGTAACCGCTGCCGTAGGTCAGCCATTCCACGGCGGGCAGGCTGTCCGGTATACAGCGGTTCGCCAGCCCCTGCGCGTTGTACGCATGTCTGGTCTCATGCTGCCAGAGCAGTGCTTCCGTCTGCGGGTGATGCACCGTCTGACGCTCACCGGTCAGCCGGCCTTTCTCATCATACCCGTAATGCACCGTCACCCGGTGCCCTTCGCTGATATGGCTGATGTCTGTCAGCCAGCCACGTTCGTCATACCGCCACCGCTCTGCGGTTTCACCCTTCACGGTGCGGTGCGTGAGGCGGTCTGCTTCGTCATAGTGCCAGTGGGTGACCAGACCCTCATCCTCGCTGCGGATAAGTTTGCCGGTCAGGTCGTGGTGATAACGCTGTGTGCGGCCGTCAAAGCCGGTTTCCTGTATCAGCCGGTCAAGTACATCGTAACGGAAGGTGGTGTGGCTGCCGTTTTCACTGGTCAGGCGGATGACCCGTCCGGCAGCATCGTATTCCATACTGCGCGTCAGCCCGCCCTGCGTGGTACGGACGGCCTTTCCCCACGCATCGTACTGTGTCCCGTTTCTGCTGCCGTCCGGGGCAATGACGGCGGTCAGGTCACCGGCGATGTTGTATTCATACCGCGTTTCATGGCCCTGCGTGTCTTTCACGGCAATTAACTGTCCACGGCTGTCGTATGCGCGGTACTGGCTCAGGCCTTCCTCGCGGTGCACCGCCGTCATCTGCCCGAAGCGGTCATGGTCATAACGGGTCTGGTAGCCGGAACAGTCGGTGAAGCTCAGCAACTGGCCGTAACGGCTCCACGTCATGGTTTTCCGGCTGCCGGTGGCATCGTCCGTTGCGCAGGGGAGGTCACTGTGTGGATTATCATAACGGTAGCGGGTGATATCGCCGTCAGGGGCGGTTTCCTGAATCAGACGGCCGGATTCATCATATTCCCGGCGCAATTCCAGCCCGTCAGGCCCGGTGGCTGACGTTAACTGGTTGTGGTGGTTATAGTAAAACGCCGATGCCCTGCCATCCGGCGTGGTTATGCGCGTGATGAGGCCCGTCACCACATCCGGGCTGTACTCTGTTGTCCTGCCTGCGGCATCCGTCTGTGCCCTGAGCCTGCCCACGGCGTCAAACTGACTCTGCGTGACGCTGCCGTCCGCGTGTTCCTTTTTCACCACCCGCTTCAGCCCGGCTTCGCCCTGCGTGTGCAGCACTTCACGGCGGTCCAGGCTGTCGGTGATGGTGATGCGGTCTTTCTCATACTGATACGTGTAGCTTAAGCCTGCCGGGTTTAGCTGTTCTGTCACCCGCCCGTCGCTGTCGTAACGGTAACGGATTTCCGGTCGGCCCGTGTGACGGTGCGCCACCATCCGGCCCCGGTATTTATCATCGTAAGTAAAGCTGCGCACCTGTGTATTGCTGCGGTCATACACTGCCGCCAGTTCGCCGCGCGGCGTCCAGCCATAGCGCACCAGCGGCGCGGCAGGTAAATTCTCCGGGTATTCCGGGTCGTGCGTCAGCCACACGGCAGACAGACGGATGCCGTTGTCCCGGCCATATTCGGTGTAACCCGGCAGGGTATCAGGAAAAGCGGACGGTTCCGTCCCGCCGGAAATGGCCTGCTGCCGGGCTTCTTCTGCCCGCTGCGCCTGCGTGGTCAGTACCAGCCGGAAGTGACGCCCGGCACCATCCGTCACGCCGGTGATTTCGCCGCTGAATTCACCGGCGGCTTCGTGGTGGAACGTCTGTGTGCGCCCGAAGCGGTCCACCAGCCCGGTCAGTACCCGGTACGGCGGCAGCGGCGCAGGCAGCACCTCATCCGCTTCCGGCACCCGCTCACACCAGCCGAGTACCCACCACGGCCCCTGCGGACTGTTTGTCGCCAGATAACGATGCGGACTCAGGCGAAGCTCTTCCGGCAGCGCCTGCCAGAGTGCGGCCAGCCGGTGACCTTCATCCAGTTTCGCCACGCCGCCGCGCACCAGCCACAGTGACTCGCTGCGGCTGTAACCGTCCTCACCGGGAAACAGGTGCTCAAAATACAGGCTTCTGCCGCCGTTATCACTGAGTATCAGTGTGTTATCGCGCAGCTGTAAGCGGATATCCGCAGGCATTTTCCAGCCGGGGCCGAGGCTCCCCACCGGCGCGGGCGTTTTTGTCCGGTAACTGCTGTAGGTGCGGGAGAGGATGAACGGCAGCGGGCCGGGCAGGGCGATGTCGGTTTCACCGGGAAGGACCTTTGCACCGAGCAGGGGATTGACCGGATGGCCGGACGTCACTCCGCCGGGGCACACCGAACAGGCCACGCCGGTGGGGGCACC
>JAETOQ010000023.1 GCA_021771635.1 Oscillospiraceae bacterium
AGAGCATCCACCCAGCCGACCGCAGACGGCGCCGGCCGGCCGCTCTCCTAGGCCGTTGTGCCGGTTGCCGGCACGTCTTCGCTCTCTCCGGCGCCGTCTCCGGTTGGCTGGGTGGATATCAAAAATCCAAGGAGGCCCTACATGACAAGAAATCAAAAGCGGCAGAGCCGGCGGGAGCGTTTGCTCCTGCTGGCCGCTGTCATTCTCCTGGCGCTCCTGCTGACGGTGGTGCTGCGATGAAGCCGAAGCCGCCATGCGGGAGAAAGTGCCCCAAGCGCTGTGCCGTCCCAAACTGTCACGATCCGGCGGTGTGTGGAGACTGGGCGGCATACCAGGAAGCCCTGGCAAAATGGAATGAGGGCTGGAAGGCCGAAAAACGGGCCAGGGCGGATGTAAAGGCCGCAAAAAGCCGGATGGCCAGAATTTGTGAAGCGAGGGAGCGTGATAAACCGTGAAGTTTGCGATGAGCGACGACGAAATCCGCGTCAGCTATAACACCGCCAAGAATAAAAAGAACAGGTGAAGATCCTGGCGGAGTTGTATCCCGGCCTTTTGCTCACCGTCAACGGCGCCGCAGTGCGGTCTGTGTGCCTCAACGTGCGGGTACTGATAGACGAGGATACAACAGCATCAACTCTGAATTTGGAGGTCGGATAAATGCTGAATAAGATCATTTTCATGGGCCGCCTCACCCGAGCCCCGGAACTGCGCAAGACCGGGAACGGCACGGCGGTCACGTCCTTCACCTTGGCAGTGGACCGGGACTTCAAAAGCCAGAGCGGGGAGAAGGAGACAGACTTCATCGACGTGGTGGCCTGGCGCTCCACGGCGGAGTTCGTGTTCAAGTATTTCAGCAAAGGCCGCATGGCCGTGGTGGAGGGGCGCCTCCAGATCCGGGACTGGACGGACAAGGACGGCAACAAGCGCCGCAGCGCCGAGGTGGTGGCGGACAACGTGTACTTCGGTGATAGTAGGCGGACCGAATCGGACACGACCAAGCCGGCGGAGCCTTCCGGTGATTTCCGGGAGGTGCCGGACGAGGAGAAGGGAGAGCTGCCGTTTTGACGACTATGGATTATACATCAACGATGCATAATGTAAAAACCGCCCCCAAATTGGAGGCGGTAGTCGTTATAAGCATACGCTGAGAAAAGCAGAACCAAAGGGGGTTAACAATGCTTGTCCTTCGACAATCCGTATTTCTTTACAGAGACCGAGGTCCCTAGGCACTTGATATCCGTCTGCTGGAACAGGTGTTATCAGCGCGCTTAAAGAATGGTACATTTCTGTGTCTTTAAAAGAATCATAGTTGTAATCGCTTACTGAAATGTCCCAAAGGATGGTAATAAGCCCTAGCCGTACCAGTGAACTTAAAGAAATTGCCTGGGCCTCTATGTCAAGATTGTCCGGATTTGATATGAATACGTTTGTTTGGAGAACATAGAAATTATCATCATCGTTGCTGCCATCACTATCTTCTTCCGGAGGAGATACCACTATTTTTTGATACTCGGCGACAGGGAGCCCATCCATTTGATTTCTGAATAGGCCTAAGTTTACCGCATCAATTGGCTCCATTTGTTTGATGACTTCCACAAATGCGGCTCGAACGGACGATTTTAGATCAGAATTCATTGCTTTTGCCAAAAGGTTTGCATACATATTCCTAAGTTCAGCGCTATCCATGGAATAAGCTATTGCTTGCATTGCCGGAACAGCAATATGAGGATCAGGCGGAACTATTTTCTGTGGGTCGATATTTTCGAGCTTAATGGCTAAGATCCGTTTAGTCTCCTCAACGTTATATTCACGTTTAGCAATCCAAATGTCGAGACCACTTAAAGCAGCATTTATGGCCTTTGGAATTCTTGCAAGAAACTTTCCACTTTCTTTAGCAACGTCCTGTAGGCCGTCTTCATAAAGTTGTGGGACAGTTTCGAGTACATCAGCTGCTGAATCAAGAAAATTATCAACTCCCATGAAGAACACCCCCTTAAACATGAGAATATGACAAAATTTGCAAGAAAGCAAGTGATGAGTTGAAAAAAATAGCAATTGAGATAAAGATATTACGATGTAATTTGGAACTATGGATGATACGGAAAGTAAGGAGGGTAATAAGGTCCCTGAAAGGTGATGATACTGATGTCTGATGCTATTTGGTACTGCACCCGCCAGAGGGCCGGGCCTTTAGTCAAGGAGTGCCGGGCCCTGCGGCCTCGGCTCAGCGCGGAAGATACCAGGGAGGACCACCGGGCAAAGCAGGAGATCCTCCGCTACTCCCATTCCGCCGTCTGCCGCTCCCAGGCGGACCGGCTGGAGCTGCGCCTTGCCCACTTTGGATATGAGGGCAGCCACTACACGCTGACCTTTGACGATGAGCACCTGCCAAAAGACTTCGCTGGAGTCCGCCGAGTGCTGCGGGCCTATCAGGCCAGATGTAAGCGCTGGCGTCATGATGAACCCTACGACTGGATATACGCCATCGAGGGCAAGCACGGCGACCACCGCTGGCACGTCCACCAGATCCTGCGGGACAGCGACTTCTCACCGGCGGAGGTGCGGTACCTCTGGCGGCAGGGAGAGGTGGATGACGAGCCGGTACTCCGCAAGGAGGGCGGGTACCGGCGGCTGGCGGAGTATCTCAACAAGGAGAGCTCTGACGGCTTCTGGATCCCCATTGGACGGCATCCGTGGAGCTGCTCCAGGAGCCTGAGCCAGCGGGTGTCACCACCGGAGCGCTGGCGGGATGAGAGCGGCGTCATCGAGATCCCGGGCGATGTGATGTGGGCCCGGCGGGGCCAGCGGGAAAACGACTTCGGGGCCTACTATTACGGGAGTTACATCAAGGCAAAAAACAGTTCTTTAATTTAGAAGAGGTTGCGCGCCTGCGCGCGCACGCGTCTATCTTGAAATCTAGTGGAAAAGTAAGCACGTTTCAGAGAAATGGAGGGAAAAGGCTTGAAAGCGTACAGCGAACGTGGTAAACTGGCCATAAAGAACGGATGGGTTATCTGCCCGATGTGCGGCAAGGGGAAGATCCTCAAGGTTAACCCAGACACCATCGTCCATCACCTGCCCAGGCCGTGCAAGCGGTGCAGACAGGAAATCATCGTGAATATCGAAGCGCCTGAGCCAGCGTCCGAAGAGACCAGCGCCTGAGCCATGAAACATCCCTTGCGGGTGTGGAAGGCTCGGGCGCTTTTTGTTTTGCACTCAGACCGTGGAGGTGATAGCCCATGAGCTGGGACGGATACAAGAGCAAGCGCTGGAAACACCTGCGGTATTCGATCCTGCGACGTGACAAGTTCAAGTGCCGCGAGTCTGCCAGGTACGGAATCACTGAGACAGCGAACACCGTGCATCACATCTGGCCGGCAGAGGACTATCCGGAGTACGCCTGGTCGCCGTGGAACTTAGTGAGTCTGTCACAGACCAAGCATGAGGCCATGCACGACCGCTTGACCGGGAAGCTGACACCGCTGGGCGAGTCCTGGCGGCGCAGGGTATCCCCCCCACCTTCGGAGGACGGCTGAGGCCGCCCTTCGGGACCGGGGGCGGAAATCTTTCCGACGGCGGGAAAATCGGCGGAGGGCGTTCACGCCGGCGCGGGCGCGACAAGAATCCGCGCATGCGCATGACGCCCAGGCGACGCGCCCGTGAACGACGCGCCTGCGCGAGCCGGCCCTTTGGACGCGCTCAGAGTTCCCGTGGCGCTGCGGAGTTGCAGCGGATCCTGGCCACGTGCTGCGGCCTCCTGGCAGAGCCGCACGGAATGTGTGCCCGAATTGGACACAGACCGCCTGGCGGCGCCGAAGGCCTGCGCTGGATGCGCGGGGGATTGACGTAGGCACCATGGGCTGCGGCTCCGAAGCTGTGCCGGGTGGGCGTGCCGGCCCGTCCGCACCTTTCTTTCCCCGGGCGCCGGTGGACATCCGCCGGCATCCGGCAGAGCTCCGGAGAACATCGAGGAGGTGAGCATATGCAGTGCCTGCTGAAGGGCAGCGAACAATATTGCGAGACCGGGCGCGGCATCTGCTGCGCGTCCTGCAGGGAGCGGGAGGACTGCGATAACCTGAACGCCCCCAGCCGCTGCGGATATGCAGCGGAGGAACCGGCTTGCAGGATGGTGCCGGCACCGCGACCAAGAAAGACCTGGCGGTAAAGATGGGAAGAGAAGCCATGATCCGGGCCGACATGGAGGCCGTCGGCACCTACAACGAGATCTTCGAGCCCACCATCAAGCAGCTGGCCAAGGCAGAGAGGGAGCTTTCTAAGGCGGAAAAGGCCTGGAGAGCCAACGGCGGGCAGATGGTGGCGGAGCTGGTGAACAAGACCGGAGGCAAGTACACCGCCAAGGACCCCCACTATGCCGTGGTAGATCAGCTGCGCAAGGATATCCTGGCGCTGCGGAACCAGCTGGGCCTGACACCAAACAGCCTCAAGCGGGTCCAGGCAAAGCAGGAAGCTCTGGCGGCCGGGAAAAAGAGTCGCCTGGAGGAGTTGCTGGACGCGGCTCATGACTACGCCCTGGACCACGCATCAGAATTCCAGGAGACCGTGGACGGCTATGTGGAGGACATTCTCAGTGGTGAGATCATAGCCTGCGAGGAGATCCGGCTGGCCTGCCAGCGGTATCTACGGGACCTGGAAAACCCAAAGTGGGAGTTCCGGGCAGAGCCGGCGGCGGAGATCATCGCCATCATCGAGACAACAGTCTGCCACCAGCAGGGCGAGTTCCTGGATGCTACGCCGTTGCGCGGAACGCCGTTCAAGCTGCTGCCCTATCACAAGTTCATCATCTTCAACATCATGGGCTTTTATATCCGCAGTACCCAGGAGCGGCGCTTCAAGGAGGTTCTGGACTTCATCCCCCGGAAGAACATCAAGACCACTTTCGCGGCGGCCCTGGCGTGGGCTCTGGCCCTCTATGAGCGGCGGTCCGCCTCCAAGGTGTATGAGGTAGGCGGCGCTCTGAAGCAGGCCCTGGAGGGCTTTGACTTCCTGAAGTACAA
Source organism: Oscillospiraceae bacterium (assembly GCA_021771635.1). Lineage (GTDB taxonomy): Bacteria > Bacillota > Clostridia > Oscillospirales > Oscillospiraceae > Oscillibacter. Next base: position 5,016 of record JAETOQ010000023.1, read on the forward strand.
CCTGCGGCGGAACAAGCTGACCGTGGACTACGACCAGGAAGGCGGCCTTCGGATCATCGACAACAACATGGAACGGAGCATCTCCGGCGATGTGGGCGAGGATGGGTACATCAGTATCAACGCCCTTGCGGCGTCCTTTGAGAAGATGGACTCCTTCAATGCCAACATCATCATCGCCGACGAAGCCCACACCTATAAAAGTGCCAGCAACTACCAGGTGCTGAAGGACGCCACAAAAGCCTACACCAACAAGCTGATCATCATCATCTCCTCCGGCGGAAAGCTGAGCCAGGGCTTTCTGGCAAGGCGTGTGGAATACTGCCGGAAGATCCTAAACGGCACCATTACCGGTGACGAGGCGGACAGCATCTTCGTGTTCATCGCGGCAGCTCCGAAGGACGATAACGGCGACGTGGACTATACGAATCCGGATGTGCTGGCGGGCTGTAACCCCGGATGGGGCCACAGTATCCGTCCACAGGACATGATCAACGACGCCGCCCAGGCAAGGGATGACCCACAACTACGGCCGGAATTTTTCAACAAGTCTCTGAACGTCTTCACGGCGGCCCTGCGGGCCTGGTTCGATATCGAGGAGTGGCGCCGGTCTGACCGCAAGTACAACTGGACCATGGAGGACCTGCGGAAGCTGCCGATCAAGTGGTATGGCGGCAGCGACCTCTCCAAGCTCCACGATCTGACGGCGGCCTGCCTGCTCGGCCATTACAAGGGCGTGGACATCATCATTCCGCACTGCTGGTTCCCCAGGACGGCCGCAACGGTCAAGGCCAGGGAGGACCAGATTCCGCTGTTCGGCTGGAAAGACGACGGGTGGCTGGACATGACCAACGATGCCGTGACCAATCACAGCGACGTGGTCCGTTGGTACAAGGACCGGCGGGCGGATGGATTCAAGATGCGCCGCATCGGACACGACCGAAAATTCTGCCGGGAGTATTACCTGGAGATGAAGGCGGCCAAGTTCCCCATCAAGGACCAGCCCCAGCTGTTCACCCGGAAAAGCGAGGGCTTCCGGTATCTGGAGGCCAGCGCCAAGCGTGGGACGCTGTACTACATGCACGCAGAGCCCATGGAATACTGCGTGCAGAACGTCCGGGGCATTGAGAAGGCCGACGACATGGTGCAGTACGAAAAACTGGAGCCGCATCTTCGCATCGACGTATTCGACTGCGCGGTATTTGCCGCCTGCGCCTATCTGGAGGATCTGGAGGCCCGGGGCAAGGGCGCCGGGTGGTTTGACGAGAATGGTAAAGAAGGTGAAACGGATTGAACAAGAAAGGCCGTTCCAGGAGATCCAAAGCTCCGCCTAGGACCCGAGGTACATCTGATCTCATGAAAGCGTTCCTGATATCCGCTGATAGCTTTGAAACCCTGAGTGTGCATGGGTACTCCTCTCTCATTCAAAGCCCGGATGTGGCGGCGGCGGTGAGCGCCATCGCTACGCCGGTGAGCAGCGCCACCATCCATCTGATGAAGAACTCCAACGGCGGAGACGTCCGAGTGAAAAACGAGCTGAGCAAGTTCATGGATATCCACCCGTACAGCCTCGGTACCCGGATGAGCTTCATCGACTGGATCGTCACCTACATGCTGACGACCGGGGACGGAAACAGCTTTGTGCTGCCGGTGACCAGCGGCGGCTATCTGGAGGACCTGGTCCCCATGCCGGGTGCCTATGCCAGGGGCGTAAACAACAACAGCAGCTATGTGGTGTGCTGGCAGGGCCGGGAGTTCCGGCCGGACGAGGTGCTTCACTTTCGGCTGCAGCCTGACCTGCAGCATCCCTGGCTTGGCCGTGGCATCCGCGTCCAGTTGAAGGATGTGCTGCAGAACCTGCGGCAGTCTGCGGCCACCACCAACAGCTTCCTTTCGGACAAATGGAAGCCCAGCGTCATTGTGAAGGTAGACGCCCTGGCGGAAGAGTTTTCCGATAAGGCAGGCCGGCGGAAGCTGCTGGACGAGTACATCGAAGGCCAGAGCGCCGGAGAGCCCTGGGTGATCCCGGCGGACCTGATGGACGTGATCACTGTTAAGCCCCTTTCCCTGGCGGATCTGGCCATCAGTGACAACGTGGAGCTGGACAAGCGGGCGGTGGCTGCTACCGTCGGCGTGCCGCCGTTTCTGGTCGGCATCGGGAGCTATAACCAGGACGAGTACAACAACTTCATCCGCCGGAAGGTAAATCCTATCGCCGACGGAATTGCCCAGGAGTTGACCAAGAAGCTGCTGATCTCTCCGGAGATGTTCTTCCGCTTCAATTCCAGGAAGCTGTACGCCTACGACCTGGAGCAGCTTGCCAAGGTTGGAGATGACCAGTACGTCCGGGGCATTATGACGGGAAATGAGGTCCGGGACTGGCTGAGCCTGAGCCCCAAGGAGGGCCTGGACGAGCTGGTGATTCTGGAGAACTACATCCCGAAGGGCATGATCGGCGACCAGAAAAAACTGAATCAGGAGGGAGACAATGGAATTTGAAAGACGAGGCCGCCAGGTCCGCAGCCTGAGCAATCGGTTTGAGACCCGGGAGGCGGACGGAGAGCTATACATCGAGGGTTATTTCAACGTGTTCAATTCCCCTTATGAGTTGTGGGAAGGGGCCACGGAGATCGTAAAGCCCGGTGCTTTTGCGGACTGCCTGAGCCAGGATGTGCGGGCTCTGGTGAACCACGACACTACCCTGGTTCTGGGGCGTACTAAGGCCGGCACCCTGGAACTGAAGGAGGACACCCGAGGCCTTTGGGGACGGATCAAGATCAATCGAGATGACGCCGACGCCATGAACCTCTACGCCCGCATCCAGCGGGGTGACGTCGACCAGTGCTCCTTTGGCTTTGATATTGAGAAAGAAACCTTTTTTGACCTTGGCAATGGACAGTACCGCTGGGAAATTGAGAAGGTCAACCCCCTTTATGAGGTGAGCGTCTGTACATTCCCCGCCTATGAGGAAACCAGCGTATCGGCTCGTAAGAAGCAGATGGAAGACATCCAGCACCGGCAGGCGGAGGCCTGGCGGGAAACCATGAAGAAAAAACTGGGAGGAAATTAACATGGCACTGAAAGTTTTGCTGCTCCGCAAAAAGCTGACGGACATGCAGACTTCCCTGGCGGACCTGGAGCGGACTGCCCAGGGCTTTGAGACCAGGGAGACGGAGCTGGCTGCCGACATCGAGGCGGCCCAGACCGACGAGGAGCGCTCTGTGGTGGAGGCGGCTGTGGAGTCCTTTGAGCAGGAGCGCAGCCAGAACAGCACCGCCATCGAACAGGCTCGCGCGGACATCGCGGAGCTGGAGCGCCAGATCCGCGAGGCAGAGGAGACCAGTCGCCAGGCCCGCAGCAGCCAAGGCGAACACTATGAGGAAAGAAAGGATGATATTACTATGCACAACGCTGAGACCCGCACCCGCTTCTTCGGCATGACCGTGCAGCAGCGGGACGCCTTTATGGCAAACAACGATGTGAAGGAGTTCCTGTCCCGCGTTCGGGACCTGAAGGGAAAGACCCGCGCCGTCAGCGGCGCCGAGCTGGGTATCCCCACCGTGATGCTGGATGTGCTGCGAGCCAACATGGGCAGCTACTCCAAGCTGGTGGGTAAGGTCCGGTACCGCCCCCTAAAGGGCAAGGCACGCCAGAACATCGTGGGCGCCGTGCCTGAGGCTGTCTGGATGGAGGCCACCGACGCACTGAACGAGATGGACTTTATCTTCTCCCAGGTGGAGCTGGACGGCTACAAGATCGGCGGCTTCGTGGCGGTGCCCAACAGCACGCTGGAGGATGACGACGACCTGAGCCTGGCCTATGAGCTGATGGACCAGATGGGTCGGGCCATGGGCAAGGGCGTGGACAAGTCCATCGCCTACGGTGACGGCGTGAAGAAGCCCATTGGCTTTGTCACCCGTCTGGCAGTATCCACGAAGCCCTCCTGGTGGGGCACTCACCAGGGCGAATTTAGTGACCTGCACACCAGCAATATTCTGAAGATCGACGCCGCCGGGCTGACCGGGGAGGCCTTCTTCCAGAAGCTCATCATGGCGCTGGCTGTTGCGGATCCCAAGTATTCTCCCTCCGGCGTGCCCACCTGGATCATGAACCGGAAGACCCACATGGACATCATCTCCCGGTGTCTGGCCTTCAACGCCAATGCGGCTCTGATGGCCGGTATGCAGAACACCATGCCTATCATCGGCGGCGAGATCGTGGAGCTGGAGGGCTGCATCGGAGACTATGAGATCGCCGGCGGCTATCTGGACATCTACACGCTGGTGGAGCGGGCCGGCGCCAATGTTCGCAGCAGCGACATTCCCATGATGCTCCAGGACCAGACGGTGTTTGTGGCCACCCAGCGGATGGACGGAAACCCCGTCATCGGCGAGGCCTTCGTGCTGGTGAGCTACGATAACAGCGCCGCCGGTACTACCGCGGAGTTCCCTGAGGACTACGCCGGTATGGATCTGGGCGTCCTGACGGTGACTTCCGCTGCCGGCAATACCTCCGGCAAGACTGCCGTCACCGTGACCGGCAACAGCTCCGGCGCCACGCTGAAGTACAAGGTCACCGCTACCGCTATCGAGGTGGTCTGCGGTCAGAGTGCCTCCAAGGGCTGGACCGCGTACTCTGCCAGCACGGAAATCAAGGCGGCCGCCGGCGCCATTATCACGGTGGTGGAGCTGGACGCCCGCAGCAAGGTGGTCAAGGCTGGTTCCGTTGCCGCTGTACCTAAGGCATGATCGAAAGGGAGGCTGTGACGTATGGCGGCTGACATGCTGAACCTGCTGGCGGCGGAGCTGGATATGCACAGTCTCCCCAGACAGCGCGAGAGCCAGCTTCAGACCTATCTGGATGTGGCCGAAAGCCGAATCCGGAAAAAGGGTATCACGTTGGATCTCACAGACACGGAGGACGCCCATCTGCTGGTGGAATATGCGGCTTGGCTGTTCCGCAGGCGGCGGCAGGAGGCGTCCAAAATGATGCCGGAGTACCTGCGGCTGGACATTAATGACCGTTTAATCTCCGAGAAGGGCCGGGTGTGTGATGACGAACTATGAGTACACGTTCCCGGATGAGGTCAAGTTGGTAAAGCACGACCCGGACACCGGGAAAGAAATTTCCCGTTTGAGCTTTGCAGAGATCCGCGGCGTATACCAGTCGGAGACCTACGCCGCTATGGGCGTGGGTCTCCGGCCAGAGTTTCGGGCGGTACTGCCCAGCTGGGAGGATGACTACCACGATGAGCAGCGGCTTGAATGGTCTGGCGTTCCGTACCGGATCATACGAGCCTACCGAACAGATGACGGAATGGCAGAGCTGACCTGCACCAGGCTAAAAAGCCATGTGTCCGATTTAAACACGGGAGGTATCGGATGAACATCGACCAGAAAATCCAGGACGCAGTCAAGCCGGTAATCCCTATCTGCGTGCCGAAGCAGTACGGCGGAGATGCCACGGAATACTGTGTGTACAACTACACGGAGGTGCCGGCGGCCTTCGGCGGAAACCGGGCCAGAGCAGTTCAGTATCTGGTACAGATTCATTGGATGTTCCCGTGGCAGCCAAATATCAGCGCGGACAGTGCTGTCCAGGTTAAGAAATCGGCGCTGCGGAATGCTCTGGAGGACGCCGGGTTTACCTGCCCGACTGTGACGCCTGCCGGAGATGAAGAATGGGAGCATTTCGTATTTGAGTGCGAGACCGTGGGAGGACGCTGAGATGGCTCAGTTCAATGCAAAAGGCATAGATGGTCTGATGCTTTCTATGGCGGAATTTGAGGAAATCCCTGATGCTGTTGTGGAGCAGATGCTGGAGGCTGGAGGAGAAGTTGTCGTGGCAGCCCACAAGCAGTCCCTCCAGTCTCTTGGCCTTGTTGATACACAAGCACTGATGAACAGCATTAAGGCCCATTCCAAGGTCGGCATGAGGGACGGAATGCGTCAGCGGTATGTTTTGGTCTATCCGACAGGAAAGCATGGCACCAGAAACCGCAGAAAGGTCACAAAGACCTATAAGCGCTCCAAACACGGAACGACTTATACTATCGGCGGCGATACAGTTGATGTGACAAACAGTGAGGTCGGTTTCATCCATGAGTACGGTGCACCCCGCAAGGGAATACCTGCCAAGCAGTGGATGAAAAAAGCAAATGAAGCGTGTGCTGCACAGATGGTCAATGCGGAGTTTTCCGTCTATGACCAATGGCTGAAATCTTTAGATCTGTAAGGAGAAAACGATTATGGAATACGGTGCGAAAAATATCCGGTGGGCGCCCATCACGGCGGAGCCGACGGGTGCGTTGCCCACCTATGGCCCGGCGGTGAGGCTGGGCGAGCTGAACCAGGTGGCGGACAACCCCAGCTTCGTGGAGGCGAAGGCGGCCGGCGACAACAACGCCACCGCCCGGTATGTGAGAAAGTTCCAGCAGGCCACGGTGGACGTGACGGTGCTGGACATCCTCAACGAGGTGGCATCCGCCATCTTCGGCGCCAAGATCAACGAGACCCAGAAGAAGGACCTGCACTTCAACAAAGATGACAAGCCCCCCTACGGCGGCATGGCGTTCTACACGGAGAATCTGATGGAGGATGACAAGGTCAAGTATCAGGGCATCTTCTACACCAAAGCCAAGGCGAACATGCAGGGCAAGACCTACGACACCACCGGTGACAGCATCACGCTGTCCAGCTCCAAGGTACAGTTCGTCAGCACCGCCTGCAACAACGGCGACTGGAAGGTCGAGAGCGCCCTGCTCGACACGGAGGCAGAGGCAGAGGCCTGGGCAGAAGAGAAGCTGCCCGCCGGTACTTAAAGTCAAAAGGGCGGGAGACCTTCCCGCCCTTTATCCAAAAAAGGAGGACCTGCATGAAAACAGTGGAATTTAACCTGGGTGATATGAGGCTGCACCTGTGCATGAACGGGACGGCGCTCTTTGATATTTATGAGAAGTTCGGCCGGAGGGGCCAGCTGCTGGACCACATCCAGGGCAACAGCAAGGAGGCTTTTGAAAATACCTGCTGGTTCCTCTGGAAGCTGGCGGAGCAGGGCGAGCTGGTGCGGCGGTGGATGGGACACCGGCCCCGGCCCATCCCTCTGGAGAGGCAGCTTCTGGCTCTGCTGGGGCCCCTGGATGTTCCTAGGGCCAAGGAGGCCATCGGGGAGGCGGCCCGGCTGGGATTTGCCATGGAAACGCCACAGGAGCGGGCGGAGCGCATCGATCTGGGCCTGCAGAAGCTGAAGGAGGCCGACGGCAGCGACAAGATGACCATGGCGCAGTATCTGGCGCCGCTTCTGCGGCTGCTGAACATGAACGTCCACGACGCGCTGATGCTGACGCCGGGCCAGACCGGGGACCTGCTGGCCCAGGTGACCCGAAAGGAGTGAGCCCATGGCCACGCGTGTGATCTCCACCAGCATCAAGCTGGACGGAGAGGCGGAATTCAAGAAACAGATGACCTCCGTCAACAGCGAGCTGAAGACGCTGCGGACGGAAATGGCATACAGCGAGGAGCAGTTTAAGGGCCAGGCCAACACCATGGAGGCCCTGACAGCCAAGGACAAGCTGCTGCGCAAGGAGATCGAGCAGCAGGAGGAGAAGGTCCGGGCTCTGGAGAAGGCCGTTTCCGAGGCTGCGGAGACCTTCGGCGACAGCGATAAGCGGACGGACGGCTGGCGGCAGTCCATGAACCGGGCCAAGACCGACCTGCTGAAGATGAACCGGGAGCTGGAGGACAATTCCAAGTATCTGGACGAGGCCCGGAAGTCCGCGGACCATGCGGCGGATTCCATTGACGAGTTCGGCCGGGAGGTCAAGGACACGGCGGACCAGTCCGACGGCATCGCGGATCTGATCGGCAGCATGAGCAAGCTGAAAGATTTCGCCAAGGGCGGCGTCATCGGCGCAGCGGCCATCGGCGGTCTGACGGCGATCAAAGACGCCATCTTTGAGATCGTGGACGGCACCAAGGAGTACCGGCAGATCATGGGCACGCTGGACGTGTCCAGCCAGAAGGCCGGATACTCCGCGGAGCAGACCCGGGAGACATACAGACGGCTGTACGCCGTTCTGGGTGATAACCAGTCTGCGGCGACCACCGTGGCGAACCTGCAGGCCATCGGACTGAGCCAGGAGGACCTGATGGAGATCACAGACGCCGCCATCGGTTCCTGGGCGGCTTACGGCGATTCCATTCCCATTGACGGCCTTGCCGAATCCATCAACGAGACCATCAAGGCCGGACAGGTGACCGGCACCTTTGCCGACGTTCTGAACTGGGGCGCCCAGGAGGGCGAGACATTCGGCCTGATGCTGAAAGACAATGTGGAATTCACCGAACTCAGCGACAAGGAGCTGGAGAAGCTGACCGATACCCAGCGGGCACAATATGACGCCACCAAAGAGCAGTACGACGCCACGGAGGACTTCAATGAGGCACTGACGGACTGCAAATCTGCGGAGGACTATTTCAATCTGGCACTAGAACAGTGCTCAAGCGATGCTGAGCGGGCAAACCTTGTGATGCAGGCCATGGCGAAGCAGGGCCTGACAGATGCAGCGGATGCCTGGTTCGAGGTGAATGGGGACATTGTGAAAGCGAACGAGGCTCAGGCTGACTGGGAGGAGGCAACCGGGAAGCTGGGTGAAATCCTCTCTCCGGCAAAGGATGCGCTGTTGCACTTCGGCGCAGACGCCGTGGAATGGCTCACCGAAAAAATTCAGGCTGCTGTGGGCTGGATCAATGACGCCATTGACGCCTTCCAGCGTCTGAACAACTGGCTGAACGAGTCCGAGAAGCAGCGGATCATCGCTGCCGGAGGATCCTACTATGAACCCGTGGATGGCAGCCACGCTGGCGGCCTGAAGTATGTGCCCTTTGACGGCTACCGGGCGGAGCTTCACACGGGCGAGGCCGTCCTGACGGCCCAGGAGAACGCCGTGTGGCAGCAGTTCAAGGCCAATGGCTACCAGCCACAGCAGGGCGTCACCGCGGCGGAGCTGCGGAGCGTGATGGCGGACGCCGTCAACGCCATGGGTACGGTGGCGGCGGCAAACGGAATGCCAAAGTCTGCTACCATTGTGATTCAGACGGAAGACAAACAGACCATTGCTCGGGCGTTCCTTCCTGACTTCCGGGCAGTGATGAAATCCAACCCGGAGGTGACGGACGATTGAGCGAGGAAAATACGCTGCGGCAGATCATCCTTGCCGGCACAGAGCTGCCCCCGGTGGACTTTGACGTCTACGCCTGTTGGGAGGAGGAGCTGTCCGTTTCCTTGGTGATGGCCGCTGGAAACATGGTCAAAGAACGCAAAGACCCCGGCAAGGTCTGGCGGACGCGGTGTTCCTATGACCTGCTGGACGATGCCACTTATAAGGCCGTCCTCGCCACGCTGCGGGGCGGCGACAAATTCCAGGCGGCGGTGCTGCCGGACAACGGAGGAGACATGGTGGTCAGCGAGTTCTTTTGCATCAGCCTGACCCCGGCCACCTTCGCTTTCCGGGACGATGACGGCACGGTGGTGTGGCACAACCTGGCCTTTGAGCTGCGGGAGGTGGAGCCACATGCTTGACCGCTCCGATGCATATCTGGCCGCCATCACGGCGGAGTCCCGGCGCATTCGGGTCCGGGCCTCTGTCAGCATCATTGATCCGGATATTGCGTTTTTGCCGGCGGCCAGCTCCGGGGCGGCCCCCTGGTCCAAGCCGGAGCAGCTGATCAACAAGACCATGGAGCTGGACAGCCGATATGCCACACTGGAACGGAACCGCTGGCTCCTGAACGGGACCTTCCGTCTGATCCCAGATGCTCCCCAGCAGCTTTCCGGCGAGATCGGCCATGTGGGAGATGTTCTATCCGGTGATGACGGGACCTTCCCACAGGCGGTCTGGACGGAGGAGCGGTTTTCCGGCGTGGATATTCTTCAGGCATGCTCCGTGTACTTCTCGGACAACGATTTTGACGGCATTCCGGTGGATTTCACCGTGGAAGTCCTCCAGGGCGGCACGGCCTATTTCACCCGGGAATTTACCGGAAACACAGCCAACTTTGTTTCTATGGACGGATTTACTGTCTACAATCCGGACGCCATCCGGGTAACGGCAACAAAATGGTCCCTGCCTGGGCGGCGGCTCCGGGTGGCGGAAATCATACCAGGCGTTTACGAGGACTGGGACCTGCGGCTGATCGCGGATCTGACCGTTGTGCAGCAGGGCGACGTCAGCTGTATGGCGCTCCCATACGGCACCTGCACGCTGAAGCTGGACAACACCACCAAGCGGTTCGAGCCCCGGAAAAAGAATAGCCTGTTTAAGTCCATTGAGGAGCGGCAGGGCATTGGGTTTGAGATCGGCACACGGCTGGAGGACAACTCCATTGAGTGGATGCCCGTTTGTGTGTTTTACCAGAAAGGCGATGGATGGAAGACCAGTGCCAACGAGCCTACTATTGTTTGGGACCTGGTGGACATCATCGGCCTGGTCACTGACCGGACATTTCTCCCACCTGCCCCACTTCCCACCACCCTGATCGGTTGGGTGGCGGCCATTGTGGCCCACCTGGGCACCAATTTTGCCGGACTCTATCATGTCGATCCGGACTATGCGGACCTGCCCGTTACGGCCAACAGCGCGGAGGAAGTCACTGGCAAAAAGTGCGGCGATATCCTGCGATGGCTCTGTCAGGCTACTGGCACATGGCCCCGCGCGGCTTCCAAAACCGGATATCTCACGGTGGAACCCCTGTGGAGCCAGGGTAACCAGGTCACGTTGAAAAATATCCTGCACTACCCGACGATGAAAGCCAACAGCGATATCGCCATGCTGATCTTCAAGCTCCACGACGACAACGACACCCAATACATCGTCTCCGGCACCAGCGCCAGCGCGGCGGACAGCAAGACCATCGACAACCCCTTTATCCACACCCAGGCCCAGGCGTTGGCGGCGGCGCGGATGATCCTATCCACCTACGGCGGAAACCGGCTTGAGACCATGGGGCGTGGGGATCCGTCCAGTGAGATCGGAGACGTGGACACGGTGTGGCTGGACGAGTCCAGCGCCACCACGGGGCGGCGGATCCAGCAGACCTTTGCCATCCAGGACGGTGTGCTGCAGAACTGCCAGAGCGTCTTTCTCCAGGCAGACGGCGGCTTCCTGTTCCAGGACTGCGCCCTCATTACCGAAAGCGGCACCTGGAAGGCCCCGGCTGGCGTCACCCGGCTCCGTGTGGTCATCGGCCAAGGCGGCCAGGGCGGCATGAAGGGCCAGGACGGCAGCCTGGCAAAGGGCAACAAGCCGCATATGAATGCAGACACCGGCGAAGTGTCACAGAAGGGCTCCTACAACGCCGACTACGGCGCGGACGGTGAGCCCGGCTCCGGCGGCAAAATCTGGTACGGCACCATCGACATCAACCCGGAGCAGGAGTTTGTGGTCCACATCGGCCAGGGCGGCGCACCGTCCCAGACCTACGGCGTCCCCGGCTCTATGGGCGGGGAGACCACCTTCGGCGCCTATTCCAGCGCGAGCGGCAAGGTCTATCCCCTGGGGTATACCGACATCGCCAACGGCGACAGCTACGGGCGCACAGGCGTCCCTGTGCCCAAGAACGGCACCTCTGACGGCGCGGCCGGCGGCAAGGGCGGAACACCGGGTGTTGGTGAGTGGGACAAGGCATCGCTCATTATCCCAGGCTCAGGCCGCAAGATCTATTATTCGTACTTTACAGTCAAGGTCCCGCCCGGAGAGGGCCAGATCGGCAACAAGGGCGCGAACGGTTTCGTCCTGGTGTTCTGGGACAAGCCGGAGGCATAAAAAAAGCCGCCCCGGCCGGGGCGGCGGGCTTATTGAACGCCTAGACGGCTTTTCAATCCATCCTGAAGGACCTGGGAGAAATTGATGTGGGCGGCTTCCGCCAGGTCATTCAGGTAGCTGGGAATCGTAACGTTTTTCCGAACGGCCCGCATATCCTGGGCACGCCGGTAAGCATCGAAGCTGATATCCACAAGGGTGACGATGTCATTTTCGGATGTCTCGATGGGCTTGCTGTTCGGCGCGGGGATCGCGTTCCCCATGTCCTGCTGGCAGATTCCCCAAATGCCGATGGCGTCGCGGGCCATTTCAATGCACTCCGCGATGCTTTCGCCCTGGGTGTTGATATCCAGATCTGGGACGAACACGACATAGCCGCCCTCTTCCGCTGGAGTGATGACAATGGGATAGGCTTCTTTCATAATAGACCTCCTGTATAGCGCGGCGGGAAAGGGGCTTATTTCAGCCCCTGCCGCCGGATGATGGCTTTTGCCAGATTCTCTTTGATCTCCCCGTGTCTTGGAACGGGTTCAAGTTGCTGGCCGTTGGTGTAGATATCGTGATTCCCACCGCTTCGGAGGAGCCACCAGCCGTTTTTCTCAAAGAGTTTTATCAAATCTCTGCGTTTCATCATTCTCCCCCTTACATGTTATATTATACGCATTCTATACGCATTCGTCAAGAGGAAGTTATAAAGAGAAAAACTTTTTTGGAGGTGATCTGCTCATGCTGCCGAGCGGTTACAAGCGGCTGGAATACATTCAGAGTTCCGGGACGCAGTATATTGATACGGGGTATAAAGCTGATCAAAACCGCCGTGTGGTTATGGATGTGCAGCCGCTGGTGCAGATCAAAAATGCATGGCTATTCGAGGGACGAAATACCTCTACACAGGCACGTAGCGGAATTTTCTTCTACTATTCTTCAACAAAACTATGGACATCGGACTGGCCTTCTGACAGGCAAAATTTCAGCGAGATCGCAGAGACGGACCGCCTGTTGATCGACGCCAATAAAACCATCTGCACAGTCAATGGATATTCCTTGACACATACAGAGAAAACCTTTCAAAGCGATTATACACTTACACTTTTGGCGTGCAATACCGGCGGGACGATCTCCGGGTATGCAAATGCCAAGCTTTATTCCTGCCAAATCTATGATAACGGCACTCTCATTCGAGACTTTATCCCATGTCAAACCGCTGCCGGGGAAATTGGCCTGTGGGATAATGTCAACAGTGTATTTTATGGCAATTCTGGCACTGGGTCCTTTATAGCAGGGCCGGAGGTCTATTTCCCGGTTTATACGCCTGCTATCGTAGCGATATCTATTGCGCCGAATCCGGCCCATGTGGGAGATGCGGTGCTGATCAGCGTGTCGGCCATCGATGTGGAAGTTGTTCCGTCCAAGGCTATGTATCTGCTCGGAGAATTTCAAAGCGGGGAGGTGTGACGGATGGCGATCTCTCAAGTGCGTGTCAATTTTAATGGCCAATGGTGCACCCTGGCATACAACAGCGAGACACAGCGGTATGAGGGGCATATCACGCCAACCGCGTCCTCCCATGGGCAAAGCGGCGGGTATTACGGCCTTACCGTGGAAGCCTCCAACGATTCCGGAGCGGTATCAACGGTGGATTCCTCCATTTCCAAGGCCCTGCGGCTTGTGGTCAAGGAAGTCACGGAGCCGGAGATCACGTTGGTATCGCCGCCCCAGGGGTATTTGACCACCAATGCGCCGTCGATTGTTTTTACGGTCACCGACGAGGCGGGCGGCTCCGGCGTGGATCTTGCGACTCTCAGTGTTTTTCTGGACGGAAACCCTGCTCTTTATTCCACAGAGCCTATTGCAAACGGATACCGGGTGACCTGCGCATTGTCCGGCTTGGATGATGGGCCTCATACCATCACGGCAGCGGTCTCAGACCATGATGGAAACCAGGCGGACCTATCTCTTTTCTATACGGTGGACACCACGCCACCCATGATTCAGATCATGTCTCCCAATGCTCACCGCATCATTGATGACGATGCGGTTTTGATATCCGGGACCGCGCTGGATGCCACGGCCCCGCCGGTCACGGTACATATTTTCAGAGACGGAGAGGACCTGGGGGAGATCTCCCTCTCAGCCAGCGGGGCGTTTTTGAAGGTGGTCCCTCTTGCGGTTGGGGTGAATGAGATCACCATCACCGCAGCGGACGGGGCCGGCCTGGTATCCACGGAGATCTTCCGCATATACAGAATGGTCACGGACCGGATGCAGGCGGATGTGGACGAGCTGGCAGAGCTTTTGGCAAAGGTTTCCCTGACAGGTGCTGAGTTGCATCGGCTGGCAAACACCCATTTCCGTGGCGCCTATGATTTCACGGACCTGAACCGGGTGACGGCGGCTATGGAGTATCTGAATGAGCTGCTGACAGCGGAGGGAAACCAGATCGGGTATGTGCCCATCTATCCTGAGGAAGGACGAACCACCTGGCTGGAAGATGACACTTTTGTAAAACACATGGCGGCGGAGTATCTGTCAAATGTGGAGCGGCTGCGGGACGCGATCCCGGCGGATGTTCCAAAGACTCCGGCGGACATGGGGGACATGCATTATGAAGAGGCAAACGACATTGAGAAGATCCTGGTTGGCATCGATGCGGTGCACCAATATTTGGAGACGTCCCAGTGGTATGCCGGGGAAATTTATTGTAGTGAGGTGTAATTATGCAGGATAGTGTGATCAAGGGCACCGGCAACAGCCGGTATTTGAAATCCGTGGCGAACTTTTTGACGCTGTACCCGACGTATGAGGATTTTTGTCAGGCGCTGATTGAGGGAACACTGCCCATTGACCTGAACGGCGTCAATGACGCAGGGTTTCAGCAGAAAGGCACGCCGCTGAACAAGGCCAGCCTGCTGAAGGACGCCACAGCGGCAATGTATGGATTGGACAGCACGGCGGTGCCGGATGATGCGCTTCAGATGGCATACAAAAACATAGCATCGCTGCTTTCGAGTCTTACAATCGAAAAAATCGTCAGCAGCAAGACATGGATCGCTCCGAGAGCGAAGAACAAGGAATTCCACGTCTTTATATGCGGAGGCGGTGGTGCAGGCGGAAGTACCAACTCCAACGCGATTAATCCAGGTGGCGGAGGCTCCGGATATATTAAAATGGGCACTTTCTATATTGAAGAAGGCACATCTGAAACTATCACGATAGGTTCCGGAGGCGAAAGTAACAGCAGTACTTCCAATGGAGCAAAGGGCGGAGATGGAGGAACCTCCAGTTTTGGAGCATTGCTCTCCGCCCAAGGCGGCAAAGGAACTTTTAATTGTTATGGGGCCCCAAGTGCTTCACAGTTGGCCGGAGGTGCTGGAGGCGCAGGCGGAGCGGGCGGCTCTTACTATAATAACGGATATACCTATGGCCCCGGCGGAAACGGCCAATTCGGCGGCGGAGGCGGAAGCCCTGGCGCAAAGGGCGGAAACGGCGGCACCTATGGCGGAGGAGGCGGCGGGGCTACCGCGGGAACTGGCGGAACATACGGTGGGAATGGCGGTACGGATTCCGCCAATAATGGGATCGGCACAGTCGGAAGTTTCGATTTATTTGCGCTTATGATCGCATTGCACGAGGGCATTTCGCCGAGCAATAAAGTTGGGACTGTGGACCCCAGTACCTATCAAGGGGGCGGCGGTTTTGGCGGCATTGGCGGTCGATCTACTGGCACTACGAAAGACAAACGTGTCGGAGGCGGCGGTTACGGAGCGGACGGATCTTCGAGTGGGGGTGGAGGAGGGCTGTTTACACCCGGAAATCATGTGGGCGGCGGCGGAATGTTTGGATTTGGGAACGGCGGGAGTGCCGGCGCCGGTGGTCTGGGCGCAAGCGGAAAACCCGGTGTATGCTTTATTGTCTATCAAAAGGAGACGGATGATGCGGTATAAGATTTTTGAAAATGCTGTGGAGATCAACGTGATCGAATCGGAGGAAAGTTTTATCCAAGAATATTGTGCGGCCAACGGCTACACTTACCAGGAAGCGCCGCTTCAGCAGGGAGAGCCGGAAGCAAGCGAAAAGGATTCCGTCTGGTCCGAACTGGACGCCGCCTATCAGGAAGGAGTGAACACCGCCTATGACAGCTAAGGAAAACGTGCTTTCCCGCGAGCGGGACCGGGGCCGTGCGGATGCCCTGGGCCTGGCTACGCGGGCCTCCGGCCTGGACGGAACCGCCATCATCGCGGAGGAGGACCATATCCCGCCCTGGCGGGAGAACGCCGTTTACACAGCGGACATGGTGGGCTGGCCTCTCCGGGACGGGGAACAGGTTTACACCCTCCTCCAGGCCCACACGCCCGCCCACAACCCCGGCAGCCGCCCGGCGGATCTCCCCGCCATCTACTCCCGCAAACACACCACCGATCCCAAGCGGGCCAAGCCCTGGATGGCGCCCAACGGCACCAGCGGTATGTACATGAAAGAGGATTGCGCCGTGGACGGCGGCCATGTCTGGCGCTCCAAGAGGGACAACAATGTGTGGAGGCCCACCGAGTACTCAGACAGCTGGGAGGACCTGGGCCTTGTGGAGGAGATCTGAATGTACATCTCAATTGAAACCATCAACGACCTTGCCAAGCTCCTGGGGAGTCTGGCCGTGATCGGCGGCACGATCCTGGCGGTGTATAAGTTCATTCAGCGGGATAAGCGGCAGGGCAAGATCATCCGGGACATGCAGGAGGAGCAGACCTTGCTGTGCTACGGTATCAAGGCCTGCCTTCAGGGGCTGGTGGAGCAGGGCTGCGACGGCCCTGTCCACGACGCCCTGGACAAACTGGACAAGCACCTGAACAAAAAGGCCCATCAGGAGGTGCCGGAATGAGCGGCCTGATCGCTATGGCCGCCGTGGGCGCGGCACTCCTGCTGGGCATGGTGTGGGGCGTGAAGCTGGAGGAGTCCGCCTGGCGTCGCACCGGGAAGCGGAGGCCGTCAAGCGGGAAAAAGAGGATCTCCGCCAGCAAGCTGATCGCCCTGGGCGTCCTCTTTGTGGACGGGACCGCTACATACATCGTCTTAGGCCTCTGCGGCCTCGCCATCCTGCGGGACTTCGGCGGGGCACTCCCGTACCTGACAACGCTGATCGGAGCTTTACAGGCGGCCACAGGATATGTTCTGGGCCATTATTTCAAGAAGAGCTGCAAAGAAAATACAAAAGGCGGCATCACCTACGACGCCGCCATGAACAATGTGTCCGATTCGGATACGGGAGATTTATGAAGGAGGTTCACATGAAGAAATATCTTTCCGTTATTGTTGAGTGCGATTGGATTTAAGGAGGTACATATGGAACTGATGAAAAAGCGGCTGGCAAACCTGATCTCCGTCAAGTCCCTGGTGACGCTGACTCTGACGGGTGTATTCGCCTATCTGGCGGTCGCCGGGAAGATCGCCCAGGACTTTATGACGGTGTACGCCGTGGTGATCGCGTTCTACTTCGGCACACAGAGCCAGAAAGTACAGAATGCTCTGGATGGAGGCGGCGATGGCGCGGGCGTCTGAGATCCTGGCCGTCGCTCAGGCGGAGCTTGGTTACACAGAATCCCCGGCAGGCTCCAACAGAACCAAATATGGCGCCTGGTACGGCCTGAACGGTCAGCCGTGGTGCATGATGTTTATCCAGTGGGTGTTTTCACAGGCTGGTGCGTCTGATCTTCTACCCGCCAAAACGGCCTCCTGTGGGGCACTGATGCGGGCGGCAAAAGCAGCGGGGACCTGGGTGACTGGTGGCTACCAGCCGGGTGATGTGGTGATCTATGACTTCCCCGGCGGCGCGGCTACGGACCACTGCGGCCTCGTGCTTCAAAGCGCGGGCGGCGGAGTCTACGCCATTGAGGGAAACACCGGCGCCGGCAACGACGCCAACGGCGGCCAGGTGCAAAAGCGCATCCGGTCCAATACGCTGATCGTGGGTGCCCATCGGCCCCGCTATCAGGCTGAAACGGAGGAGGACAGCAAAGGTATGGACATTGACATCGAGGGCCTGACGAAAGAGCAGCTGATCCGGCTGGCGGAGCGGATGCAGAACGCCCTTGCAGAGCGGCCCATCAGCAACACGCTGGCGGCGGAGCTGGAAGAGGCGAAGGCAATGGGCATCACTAGCGGCAGCAGCCCGAATGCGTTTTGCACCAGGGCACAGGCTGCGGTCATGGTGGCCCGGAGCATGGGGAAGTAATAGCATAAAATGCTAATAAAAATGCTAACAACATAAATACACATTGTAGCTCTAAGGATTTAGCTAAATTTCCGAGCGTTCGAATCCTTCACCCGCTGCCAAAAGATTGCCCTGGAATCGTTAAGATTCCAGGGTTTTTCTTATGTAAACGGAAAACCATCATGTGCCGGTGGTTCCAAAAAGCTTTAGCTCTGCCCAGAAAAATATCCGAGCGAAGCGAGGAACCTTGGCATCCGTCACAAGCTCATCCGTCCGTACACCCCGCGGTACAACAAGGTGGAGCGCAGCCACAGGGAGGGCCAAAAACGCTTCTATTCCTGCATACCTTCTTCTCTTTGCAGGATTTTGAAAAGCAGCTCGTCCTTTACAACCGCCGTTCCAACAACTTCCCTATGAGGTCTCTCAACTGGTTATCTCCCATAGAGTTTGCTGTCCAATATGTTTGACAAGCCTACAATCAGTATCCAGTTGCCAGTTAAAAAGCGTCTGGACTTGCGAAAAAATTATGGTATAATGCTAAAAAAGCAAACCAAACAGTTTGCTTTCTGCATATAAAAGCGACCAAATGGTAACCTCGCTATGAGGTGATTTGGTTGCATTTCCGAAGAATCTATGATTTACGAGAGGACCATGATATCAAGCAGAAAGCAGTTGCTGAATATCTTGGGATGGATCCAACTGTATATCGGCGCTATGAGAAGGGAACCCGTGCGATCCCTGTTGGAGCGGTTATCAAGCTAGCGGATTTATATCATGTTAGCACCGATTACCTCCTGGGGCGTACTGATGACCCCACGCCGCCTAAGGGAAAATGAGAAAGCTCGCTGTCTTTGCCGGTTCTTTCTCCCTTGGCATCTTCCTGGCCCAATACCTGCTGCCCTATGACTGGCTGCTGCCCGCTGCGCTTGCCTGCCTGGGGCTGGGCTTTGGCGCGCTTTTGCTGCCCTGGGAACAGCGGCGCCGGTGTGTGGTCATCGCCGCGGCCCTGGCGCTGGCCCTGGGCTATGACTGGCTGTATGTCCGGCAGGTCCAGCGGCCCATGGAGGCCCTGGCGGGCACGGAGACCAGCCTCACCATGACACTGCTGGACTATGCCGAGCCGGCCACCTATGGCGTCAAGGCCACCGTGGGGATCGAGGGGCTGCCGGGCAAGGCGGTCTATTACGGCGGCGAGGCTCTGCTGGATCTTCAGCCGGGCCAGACCATACAGGACCAGGTCTCCCTGCGCAGCTCCGGACGCATCCGGGACGAGGGTGTGTCCGTCTTTACCTCCAAGGGTGTTTTTCTGCTGGCCTACGGCAGGGGAGAGCCGGTCTTGGGCCGTGGGACCATGGACGATGTCCGGTGGTGGCCTGTCCGCCTGGGCCGCGCCATGAGCCAGCGGATACACGGGATGATGGACGGCGATGCCGCCGGCTTTTTGACCGCTATTTTAACAGGGGAGACGTCCACCCTCTCCGAGGGAGCGGCGTGGGACCTGTCGGAGGCGGGGATGTACCACATTCTGGCAGTATCCGGCATGCACTGCGGCTTTTTGCTGCTGCTTCTGCGGGCGGTCATCGGCCGCCACCGCCGCCGTCTGCTGGCGGGGACCACCGCGGTCCTGCTGGTGGGCTACGCCATGCTGGCCGGAGCGCGGCCCTCCATGGTGCGTGCCTGCGTCATGCTGGTGCTTTTGCTGGCGGCGCCGCTGTTCCGGCGGGAGAGCGACCCGCCTACATCGCTGCTGACCGCCCTGTTCCTGATCCTGCTGGCAAATCCCTTTGCTGCCGCGTCCATCGGCCTCCAACTGTCCTTCGGCGCCGTGGCGGGCATCTTCTGGCTGACGCCCCGGCTTCACAGAATGCTGGTGGGGAAGAGAAAACGCGGCAAGGTGTTTCACTTTATAGCCACTGGGATCTCTACCACCATGGGCGCGCTGGTCTTTACCATGCCCCTGACGGCCTATTATTTTGAGATCCTGGTGCTGATCTCTCCGGTCAGCAATCTGCTGTGCCTGTGGGCCGCCAGCGGAGCGTTTATCAGCGGACTGATCGCGGTGCTGGCGGGCTTTGTCTGCCCGCCGCTGGGGAACCTGCTGGGCATCGTCCCGACATTGCTGTCCAGATATATTCTGGCGGCGGCCCATCTGCTGGCAAAGCTCCCATACCACGCGGTGTATCTGGCAAACCCCTATCTCAAATACTGGCTGGCCTTTGCGTATCTGCTGTTTGTGCTGGCGCACCTGCTCCGGCCCCGGAAGCGCCGTGGGTATGCCCTGGCCGCCGGCTGCTGCGCCGTCTCCCTGGCGGTGACGGTGTTTCTCGGCGCGGCGCGGTATCGGAGCGGCCTGGATGTGCTGGCACTGGACGTGGGACAGGGGCAGAGCGTTCTGCTGGCCTCCGGCGGGCGCTTTGCCCTGGTGGACTGCGGCAGCGCCAACAACTGGCAGGACCCCGGCGAGACGGCGGTACACCAGCTTCGGACTATGGGCTGCTCCACGCTGGACTATCTGATCCTGACGCATTATGACAGCGACCACATCAGCGGCGTGGAAAAGCTGCTGCGGCATCTGCCTGTCTCCACAGTACTGGTGCCGGAGCTGCCGGAGGACGGGAGCCCGGGCGCCGCGGCGCTGGCGGCGGCAGAGGGCACGGAGGTGCGGGTCCTGACGGAGATGGAGACGATGCCCCTTGGCAGAGCCTCACTGACGGTGTACCCGCCGGTCAGCGACAGAGAGGACAATGAACGCGGGCTGTCCCTGCTGGGGACCGTGGGGGAGACGGAGATCCTGATCACCGGCGACATGGACAGCGCCACGGAGCGGAAGCTCCTGGCGGCCTATGATCTGCCGGATATCGAGGTGCTGGTGGCGGGCCACCACGGCTCCCAATACTCCACCTCCAACGACCTGCTGGACGCACTGGCGCCGGAGACGGCCTGCATCAGCGTGGGGGACAACAGCTACGGCCATCCGGCGGGGGAGACCATCCACCGCCTGGCGGAGCACGGCTGTGCCATCTACCGCACGGACATGCAGGGCACCATCCATCTATCTTTGAATGAAGGAGACCAACATGGCATACGGGAAGAAAACGAGCAAGTCCAATGAGGCGTTCCAAAAGCTGAAGGCGGATCTCACCGCCGGAACGCCGGACTGCGCCTATATCTTTTACGGTGAGGAGAGCTACCTCCGGGAATACTATCTGGGAGAGCTGCGGAAAAAGCTGGTGCCGCCGGGATTTGAGGAGTTCAACTACCACCGGGTGGAGGGCAGGGACCTGACGGTCCAGAGCCTGACGGAGATGGCGGAGGCCATGCCCATGATGGCGGAGCGGACCTTCATTGTGGTAACGGATCTGGACCTGTTCAAGCTGAACGAGGAGCAGCGGGAGAAGCTGATCGCCTTCCTTGACGATATTCCGCCCTATGCCTGCGTGGTGTTCGTCTATGACACGGTGGAGTATAAGCCCAACCGCACCATGAAAAAGCTGTATAAGGCCATCTCCGATCATGTGGAGACGGTGGAGTTCCGGGCGGCGGACAGCAGCGACCTGGTGGTTTGGATCGCCCGGCGGTTCAAGGCCCTGGGCAAGGAGATCGACCGCCAGACGGCGGAGTATCTCATCTTTACCTGCGGTGGATTGATGACGGGACTGGTGCCGGAGATCGCAAAGATTGGAGCCTATGCAAAGGGAAAGACCATTACACAAAAGGACATCGACGCGGTGGCGGATCCGGTGCTGTCGGCGGAGGTGTTTAAGCTGTCTGACGCGGTCTTGCAGGGCAATTATGACCTGGCCTCGTCCATTCTGGGGGATCTGCTGAAAATGCAGACGGAGCCTATCATGATTCTGGCGGCCCTGGGCAGCCAGCTCCGGCGGATCTACACCGCCCGCATGGCCCTCGACAGCGGCCGGGATAAGTACTGGCTCATGGAGCTGTGGGATATGAAGTCCGATTATCCGGCCAAGCTCCTGCTCTCCGCCGCCAAGCGGACCACCGCCGGCTGGTGCGCCGACGCGGTGAAGATGTGCCAGGTGCTGGACCGCCGGATGAAGAGCGAGAAGGGCATCGACGCGGCGGGAGAGCTGAAGCTGCTGCTGGTGCGGCTGGGGGCGCGGCGGACATGAGAAAGATCAAAGAGGTCATCGTGGTGGAGGGGCGGTACGACAAAAACACCCTCTCCCAGGTGGTGGACGCCACGGTGGTGACGCTGGGCGGATTCTCCGTGTTCAACGACAAAGAGAAGCTGGCCTTCCTCCGGCGGCTGGCGGAAAAGCAGGGCCTGATCGTCCTGACGGACAGCGACGGCGCCGGCTTTGTCATCCGCAATTACCTGAAGGGGGCGCTGCCCAGGGACCGGGTGAAGCAGGCTTACATCCCGGATATCCGCGGCAAGGAGCGCCGGAAGCGCGCCCCGGGCAAGGAGGGCAAGTTGGGCGTGGAGGGCATGAGGCCCGACATCCTGCTGGAGGCCCTGCACCGGGCGGGCGCCACATTTTTGGATGAGGCGGGGGAGCCGGCTTCCGAAAAAGAGCCTATCACCAAGGCGGACCTGTTTGTCCTGGGCCTGACCGGCGGACCGGACAGCGCCGCAAAGCGGCGGGCGCTGCTGAAGCGGCTGGACCTGCCGGAGCATCTGACCGCCAACGCCATGCTGGAGGCGCTGAACCTGCTGTACGGCAGGGAGGAGCTGCTGGAGCTGGTAAAAACACTGTGACGATATCGAAAAATGTCCTGTGAAGTGCGACACATTTCACAGGACATTTCTGTGGGTTTGTGACAATCTTTAGGCGTCGCCGCCCAAAAAAGTTTTCCTGACACTTCAAATTCGACATAATTCGACAAATTTTGCGGAATACAGGTGGTATGCTGTCCTATATAAAGGCCGGGCGTATAGGCTTCGGCTGGGGGGCGATAAGCTTGCGGAGACGTTTTGTTGCCACGGTGCAGTGCTGTGGAAGGCCAGTGCGCTACTATCTGCTGGCGGACGGATCGGGAAATGAGAGATGGATGTACGGCATCCTTGTGGAGGGAGGCGGGGACCGGGAGGCGATCCACGGGATCACGGCTTCCCGGCTGCGCATCCAGACTTTGCTGGAGCGGCTGGTCCGGGGCCGCGTCACGCCGGTGTCGGTCCGGGATGTGGTGGAGGACTGGCTCCTGACGTGAGCGTGTGATTTTCCTTGCAATTTTCTGACGGATTCTGTATAATACAATCCTATGTTAAATTTGCGTAGGAAGGACTGACAGCCCATGGCAGAGGAGATCAAAACCATGCAGGAGGGAGCGCCGGAGAGCCGGAACTTCATCCACGCGTTTATTGAGGAGGACATTGCCCCCGGCGGACAGTACGAGGGCATGACCGTCCACACCCGTTTTCCCCCGGAGCCCAACGGCTATCTTCATATCGGCCACTGCAAGGCCCTGACCATCGACTTCGGCACCGCTGAAAAGTACGGCGGCATGTGCAACCTGCGGATGGATGACACCAACCCCACCAAGGAGGACGAGGAGTTCGTGGAGGCCATCAAGGAGGACATCCACTGGCTGGGCTTTGACTGGGATGACCGTTTCTATTATGCATCCGACTATTTTGACACCATGTACGAATACGCCGTGGCCCTGATCAAGAAGGGACTGGCCTACGTCTGTGAGCTGACACCGGAGCAGTTCAAGGAATACCGTGGCAGCATCGGCGTGCCCGCCAAAAGCCCTTACCGGGACCGGCCCATTGAGGAGAGCCTGGACCTGTTTGAGCGGATGAAGAACGGCGAATTCCCCGACGGCGCCATGACACTGAGGGCCAAGATCGATCTGGCCTCCGGCAACTTCAACATGCGGGACCCCGTCATCTACCGCATCAACCACCTGCCCCACCACCGCCAGGGGAACAAGTGGTGTATCTATCCTATGTACGACTTCGCCCATCCCATTGAGGACGCGCTGGAGGGCATCACCCATTCCCTCTGCTCCCTGGAGTTTGAGAACCACCGTCCTCTGTACGACTGGGTGGTGAGCAATGTCCCCATTCCTTACCACAAGCCCCGGCAGATCGAGTTCGCCCGCCTGGGCATCGACCACACCGTCATGAGCAAGCGGAAGCTCCGCGCCCTGGTGGAGGGCGGGAAGGTCTCCGGCTGGGACGATCCCCGGATGCCCACCCTGTGCGGCCTGCGCCGCCGGGGGTACACGCCCCGGTCCATCCGCAATTTCTGCGAGCGCATCGGTGTGGCAAAATCCGCCAACATCGTGGAGTACGGCTTTTTGGAGCACTGCCTGCGGGAGGACCTGAACGAGACCGCCCAGCGCGTCATGGCCGTCACCCGGCCCATCAAGCTGACCATCACCAATTACCCGGAGGACAAGCAGGAGACCGTCACCGTGGAGAACAATCCCGTGGACCCCAACGCCGGCACCCGGGAGGTGGCGTTCTCCCGCCATCTTTGGATCGAGGCCGACGACTTCCTGGAGACCCCGGTGCCCAAGTACAAGCGCCTGTTCCCCGGCGGACCGGAGTGCCGCCTGAAGGGCGCGTACCTCATCACCTGCACCGGCTGCGTGAAGGATGAGGACGGCAATGTCACCGAGGTCCTGTGCGAGTACGACCCCGACAGCCGGGGCGGCGACCCCGCCGACGGCCGGAAGGTGAAGGGCGCCACCATCCACTGGGTGGACGCCGCCACCGCCGTGGACGCCGAGGTGCGGCTGTATGACAACCTGTTCAGCGATCCCGAGCCGGACGGCGCGGACAAGAACTTCCTGGACTGCCTGAACCCCGACTCCCTGGAGGTGCTGACCGGCTGCAAGGTGGAGGCGGGACTGAAGGACGCCGTGGCCCCCGCCAGCTTCCAGTTTATGCGTCTGGGCTACTTCTGCCTGGATAACAAAGACTCCAGGCCGGGCCATCTGGTGTTCAACCGCAGCGTGTCTCTGAAAGACAGCTTTAAGAAATGAGAAAAACCCGGAGCGCATCGCGCTCCGGGTTTTATTGTAAAAATGAAAACCACGGGCTATGCCCGTGGATCCAAAAAGGCTATGCCTATGAGTAGAAATGATAAACCTCCAACGATACAATAGGAGATGGTTTGCCGACCACA
>JAETOQ010000141.1 GCA_021771635.1 Oscillospiraceae bacterium
CTTACGCCAAAAGCTCGCTCATTCCGATGCTCGTCCTCTCCCCACGAAAACCGCTCCGCTGGGTTTTCGTGGGGGCCCCGAAACTTTCGGCTTTCAGCCACGCGAATCGGAATTGCCAAGTCTGGCAAAAACCGGAAGGACCAGCGGCTAATGTCGCTGCCGCTGGCCTGGAGCGCCCGGGCAGCGGCAGCGGGGCTTGTTGCTGAAAGCCTTTCATCGACCACCCCGATCTTGTACCTACTCCCGCAAATGCGGGGAAGCAAGGGCCGATGTAGGCATCGGCCCCTACGAAGTACCAGGTATAGCGCACCCGGCAGAAGACATCCCGGACCTGGTGGCACACCTAACCAACAACTCCCGTTCGTCCAGCCTTGTCCAGTTGGGACAAGGTTGGACACCAGCGATTTTCTTTTGACCGGGCGCGGCCGTTTTCTTTTGTCAAGACAAAAGAAAACGGGGGAAATGGGCGAAGCGCCGCCAGCGGCGGATGAAGCGAGCCCGTTTCGAGGAAGCGGCACGATTGGCGGCCCCTGGCAGGGGCCGTCAATCGTATCGCCGCGACGGTGAAGCATTCCCGTACCGCAAAGCGGCACATCCCCCGTCCCGTGGGCGGACTATTTTGCAAAATCAATCAGATTTCTATTGACTTTTTGTCTGTAATAAAATATACTTTAATTACGGACAATAAAGTGAGGTGATCTGGTGAGTCCGAGAACAGGCAGACCGCATTCCGACAATCCCCGGCAAATTCGGGTGGAGTTCAGAATGACCGTTCAGGAACTGGCGAAACTCGACTTTTGCTGTGAGAAAACCGGAATGTCCCGGTCAAAGGTCATCCGGGAAGGCATTGACCGCATCTATGCCGAACTGTGCGATGGCCAAAAATAAAGGAAGCGGTGCCTCCCAACCACGAGCAACACCGCTTCCCCACAACGCACCCCCGGCAGAGCCAGGACCGCGTAAATATGTTACCATGCGCGGGCCAGTTTTGCAAGGGGATGCGCACATTCCAATACGAAAGGAACCTTTTTTATGGAAAGCATTCTTGACTGGCTGTGCGACGCTCCTATCGCTTACAATGCCCGTCCCCACACGCCGGATTCTCCGGCGCTGGAAAACGTAAAAGCCCGGACCGCCCTGATGGACCAGCTGCGCTCCGGACGGACGCCGGAGCAGACCGCCCTGCTGGACGCCTACGATGACCTGGCGGACGATGCCGAAGAGGATTTCAGCTACCGCAAATTCGTCTACGGCTTCCACCTGGGCGCCGCCCTGGCCTTGGAGATCGTTCAGGGCCGTGAAAAATTACTGCAACCCTGACAAAACGGGCGGACGCACCTGCGTCCGCCCAGTCTTTTCTGTCACACATTGAATCGGAAGTAGATCATATCGCCGTCCTGAACGACATACTCCTTGCCTTCACTGCGGAGCAAGCCTTTTTCCTTGGCGGCGTTGACGCTGCCGCAGGCGATCATGTCGTCATAGGCGATGACCTCCGCCCGGATAAAGCCCCGCTCGATGTCGGTGTGGATCTTTCCGGCGGCCTTGGGGGCCTTGGTGCCCTTCTTGATGGTCCAGGCCCGGCACTCGTCCTTGCCGTAAGTCAGGAAGGAGATGAGGCCCAGCAGGGTGTAGGAGCACTTGATGAGGCGGTCCAGGCCGGACTCCTCCACCCCCAGCTCCTCCAGGAACATCTGCTTCTCCTCGCCCTCCAGCTCGGCAATGTCCTGCTCCAGCTTTGCGCAGATGGGCAGCACCTGGGCGCCCTCCCGCTCCGCCAGGGCCTTCACCTGCTGGTAGTACTGGTTGCCGTCCAGGTCGGTGAAGCCGTCCTCGTCGGTGTTGGCGGCGTAGATGATGGGTTTGAGGCTGAGGAGGTCGGAGGTGGCGATCAGGGCCATGTCATCATCGCCGCACTCGTAAGTCCGGGCGGACTTTCCGGCGTTGAGATGCTCCGCCAGGCCCTTGAACACGTCCACCTCGTGGAGGAACTTCTTGTCGCCCTTGGCGGCCTTCTGTGCCTTCTCAATGCGGCGGTTCACCATTTCCAGGTCCGCCATGATCAGCTCCAGGTCGATGGTCTCAATGTCCCCCAGAGGGTCCACCGGCACGTTGGTGCCGGCGTCGGCCACCACGTGCATGATGTTCTCGTCATCGAAGCAGCGGACCACGTGGACGATGGCGTCGGTCTCCCGGATGTTGGCCAGGAACTTGTTGCCAAGGCCCGCGCCCTGGCTGGCGCCCTTGACAAGGCCCGCGATGTCCACAAACTCAATGACCGCCGGTGTCTTTTTGTCCGGCTCATACATCTCCGCCAGCTTGTCCAGCCGCTCGTCGGGAACGGCCACCATGCCCACATTGGGGTCGATGGTGCAGAAGGGGTAATTGGCGCTCTCCGCGCCGGCGTTGGTGATGGCGTTAAACAGGGTGGACTTTCCGACGTTGGGAAGTCCGACGATTCCCAATTTCATAGAAGCAAATCTCCTTTGCTGATTTTTTCGACATAGTATTGTATCATTCCGAATGGGAAAGTGCAAGGGGATATCCGCGCTTATGGTGCAGGACAGTGTAGGATTACAATAGATGTTGGACAAGTGAATAAAAAAGGGATGAAGGATAAGGCCTTATCGGTTAAAGTTGAGTTACGACACAACAACTTGGCGAAAGGAGGCCATATCCTT
>JAETOQ010000024.1 GCA_021771635.1 Oscillospiraceae bacterium
GGGGCTGGCAAGGCGGACGAGGCCGCCGGGCTGTCGCCCGGCAACGAGGACAACGCCGCCAGCATTTGTTTTAGCCCCGAAAAACCGTATTTCCCCTTGTCAATCGATGGTATCATATTCGCATCTCCACGCCTCCGGCGCGGAGGAAGTGTTTCAGATCCTTGATGTCCACCTGTTTGGTATGGAAGATGGAGGCCGCCAGACCCGCGTCGATGCCGGGGTGGGTGAACAGTTCCGCGAAGTGGTCCATATTCCCCGCGCCGCCGCTGGCGATGATGGGCACGCTCACTCTGGCCGCCAAGGCATCCAGCATCTCCAGATCAAAGCCGTTTTTCACACCGTCGGTGTCGATGGAGTTCAGCACGATCTCCCCGGCGCCGTCAGCCACGCCCCGGACCGCCCACTCCATGGCGTCGATGCCGGTGTCCTCCCGGCCGCCCTTGGCAAACAGGCGGAATTGCCCATCCACCCGTTTCACGTCCATGGAGAGGACCACGCACTGGTCGCCGTACTTTTTCGCCGCCGCGCCGATGATGGACGGGTCGGCGATGGCGCCGGAGTTGACGCTCACCTTATCCGCGCCGCATTTCAGCACCCGGTCAAAATCGTCCAGGGTGCGGATGCCTCCGCCCACCGTCAGGGGGATGAAGATCTCCGACGCCACCCGGCGCAGGATGTCCGTGAACAGGTTCCGGCCCTCCACAGAGGCGGTGATGTCGTAAAACACCAGCTCGTCCGCACCGGAGGCATTGTAAAAGTGGGCCATCTCCACCGGGTCCGCCATATCCCGCAGGCCCTCAAAGTTGATGCCCTTGACCACCCGCCCGTCCTTCACGTCCAGGCAGGGAATGATCCGCTTTGCCAGCATATGGGTCTCGCCTCACTTTCCGTCCTGCACGGCCTGGATGACCGTTTTCAGGTCCAGCCGCCCGGTGTACAGGGCCTTGCCCAGAATGGCGGCGTGGGTGCCGATGCGTTTCAGCTCCTCCAGTTCCTCCAGAGAGCTGACACCGCCGGAGGCCGTCACGTTCAGGCCCTCGATGTTCGCCAATTCCCGGTAGAGCTCCAGGTTGGTGCCCTGCTCCGCGCCGTCCCGGCTGATGTCGGTGTAGATCACGGTCCCAACGCCCGCGCCATGCAGCCTGCGGCAGAAATCCACGCCTCTTTCATGGGACAGCTCCTTCCAGCCGTTGATGGCCACATAGCCGTCCCTGGCATCCACGCCCACGGCGATCTGATCGCCGTATGATGCCGCCATGTGGGCGGTGAAGTCAAAGTCCTTTACCGCGATGGTGCCCAGGATGCACCGGCCGACACCCAGGTCCAGATACTGTTTGATGCGGTCCTCAGTGCGGATGCCGCCGCCCACCTCGATGTACAAGCCGCCCTGTTTTGCGATGGCGGCGATGGTCTCAAAATTCGCCAGAGTGCCGTCTTTAGCTCCGTCCAGGTCCACCACATGGAGGTACTTGGCTCCGGCATCGATAAACGCCCGGGCCACGGCACAGGGGTCCTGTCCATAGACGGTCATCTTATCGTAATCGCCCTGATAGAGCCGGACCACCTGTCCGCCCCGCAGGTCAATGGCTGGGAAAATCTGCATAATGCCTCTTCACTTCCTTTGATATCCGCATGGGTCTCATGGGGCCGCGTTCACTGGTGCTCCTTGCAGGCGAGCTCCTCCACCTCCAGCTTGAATACGCAGACCGCCTTGAGCATGTTCTCATCAAATTCCCACTGGTCCTTTCCGGTCAGATGCCCCATGATGAATTGCAGGCCCTCCCGCTTTTCCGTCTCCGCCTCCACGATGGAGACGCGGCCCCCGCCGATGACGCTGCGGAACCGGGCGGACCAGCCGCAGGCTGTCTCGCTTTCGTTCAGCTTGTAGTGGGTGTCCATCTCAAAGCCGGCGTAACCGGTCCGGCGGATCAGGTCGAGCTTCCGGCCCTCCTGGGCGCTGTGGAAGTAGAATACGAATTTTCCATCCTGCTCCGTATATCCAAAGCTCAGGGGCACGATATATGCCTTGCCCTGGTCGCAGAACGCCAGGCGGCAGCACTGGCAGTCGGCGATGATCTCCCGGATCTTTTCCGGATCGGTGATCTCCCGGTCCTTTCTTCTCATGGCAGCCTCCTTTTTACAGCTCTGCGAAAGCTTTCAGCAGCCGCAGCCCCGCGTCTCCGGATTTTTCCGGGTGGAACTGGGTTCCGTAGACATTGCCGTTCCGGACCACGCCGGTGACATCCACATTGCCGTACCGGGAGGTGCCGAGGGTGCTCCTTTCGCAGTCCAGGGCATAGAAGCTGTGGACGTAGTAGACGTATTCGCCGTCGTTGAAGTATTTGAACAGCGGGTCATCTCCCCGCACCCGCAGGCTGTTCCAGCCCATGTGGGGCACCTTCAGCGTCTTGTCATCCAAGGCGTCGTGCAGGTCCACTACCTGCCCCGGCACCAGCCCCAGGCCGGGGTGCTCCCCATACTCAAAGCTGCGGTCGAACAGCAGCTGCATTCCCAGGCAGATGCCCAGCAGGGGCTTCTTCTCCGCCTCCTCCCGCAGGACCGGCACCAGTCCCGTGGCGTCCAGCTTGGCCCTGGCGTCGCCAAAGGCCCCCACGCCGGGGAGAATGATGCGGTCGGCGGCCCGGAGCCTGCCGGCGTCCCGGGTGATCTCCGTGTCCAGCCCCAGGGCCCTCAGGCTGGAGGACAGGGAAAACAGGTTGCCCACGCCGTAATCTACAATTGCGATCATTTACAGCACACCTTTCGTGCTTGGGATCTCATCCGCATGCTTGGGGTCCATAGCCACGGCCATTTTCAGTGTCCGGCCCATGCCCTTAAAGACAGCCTCCAGGATGTGGTGGGTGTTCTCCCCTGCCATCTGGCGGATGTGAATGGACGCCGGACAGTTTCGCACAAAGGCCAGCCAGAATTCCTTGGCCAGCTCCGTGTCAAAATTCCCCACTCTGGCGGCTGGCAGGTCCACCGCCCAGCCCAGGCAGTCCCGGCCGCTGAGATCACAGGCGCACAGCACCAGTGTCTCGTCCATGGGCAGCAGGAACTGGCCGTAGCGGGTGATGCCCCGCTTCTCTCCCAGGGCCTGGGTGAACGCCCTGCCCAGGCAGATGCCGATGTCCTCCACGGAGTGGTGGCCGTCCACCTGGACGTCCCCCCGGCACCGCACCGTCAGGTCAAAGTCGCCGTGGCGGGCAAACAGCTCCAGCATGTGGTCCAGAAAGCCCACGCCGGTGGTGATATCCGCCTTTCCGGTGCCGTCCAGGCAGAGTGTCAGCTCGATCTGTGTCTCCTTGGTATCCCGCTTGATGTCCGCAACACGCATCATGATGCCTCCTTACAGGTCTTCCAGCAGCCGGGACACCTCGTCCACCAGCGCCACCATTTGGTCCAGAGAGCCGATGGTGATGCGGACGAAGTCCCGGATGCGGCCGCTGTCGAACCAGCGGACCAGAATGCCGTTTTCCTTCAATTTCCGGTACAGGTCCTCGCCGGAGATCCGGTCAGATTTTACAAAGATAAAATTGGCCTGGGAGGGAAGCACGGTGAAGCCCAGCTGCTCCAGCTCCCGCACCGCCCAGTCCCGGTTGCCCCGGATGGCGGCGGTGCACTTCTGAAAGTAGGCCTCGTCCTCCACAGCAGCAGCACCGGCGATGAGGGACAGCCGGTTCACATTGTAAGGGTTGAAGCTGTATTTCACCCGGTTCAGGGCGGCGATCAGCTCCGCGCTGCCCAGGGCAAAACCCACCCGGCCGCCGGCCAGAGACCGGCTCTTGGACATGGTCTGGACCACCAGCAGATTGTCATAGCGGAAGATCATGGGCACGCAGCTCTCACCGCCGAAATCCACATAGGCCTCGTCCACGATGACCACCCGGTCCGGATCGGCCTCCAGCAGACGCTGGATGTCCGCCCGGGGCACGGCCATGCCGGTGGGGGCGTTGGGGTTGGCGATGACGATGGTGCCGGGGAAATCCATGTAATCGTCCACATTCAGGGTAAAGTCCTCCCGCAGGGGGATGATGTTGGCATCCAGACCGAACAGGGCGGTCTGGGCCTTGTAGAAGCCATAGGTGATGTCGGCATAGGCCACGCCCTTTCCCTCACCGCAGAAGGCCCGGAATGCAAAGCCCAGGATCTCATCGGAGCCGTTTCCGGTGATCACATGTTCAGGGCTTAACTCATACCGTTTTGCAATGGCCTCGTTCAGCTGGCCGCAGGTGGGGTCGGAATACAGGTTCAGCTTCAGGATCTCCGCCCGGGAGAGGGCCTTGAGGACCTTGGGCGAGGGCGGGAAGGGGCTTTCGTTGGTGTTCAGCTTGATATACTGCGCGTCTGTGGGCTGCTCGCCGGGGGTATAGGGTGCCAGACGGGCGGCCTCCTGGGAAAGAAATCTGCTCATGGCGTCAAATCTCCTTTTTCTCTTGTTCGCCGCGGATGGTGACGGACCGGGCGTGGGCATGGAGGCCCTCCCGCTCCGCAAAGTCCGCGATGCGCCCGGCCACCGGGGCCAGCGCGTCCTGGGTATAGTAGAGGAAGCTGGACCGCTTCACAAAATCGTCCACGCCGAGGGGGCTGGAAAACCGGGCCGTGCCGGAGGTGGGCAGGGTGTGGTTAGGCCCCGCGAAATAGTCCCCCAGAGCCTCCGGGGCGCTGCGGCCCAGGAAGATGCTGCCCGCATTTTTCACCTTCGGCAGAAGCGCAAAGGGATCATCCACACACAGCTCCAAATGCTCCGGGGCGATGAGGTTCGCGGCCTCCACGGCCCGGTCCAGGTTGCCGGTGATGATGATCTTGCCGTTGTCGCCGATGGACCGGCGGACCACCTCCCGCCGGGGCAGCTGTTCCAGCTGGACTTCGATCTCCGCCTGAACGGCCTTGGCAAGGGCACGGCTGTCCGTCACCAGCACGGCGGAGGCCAGCACGTCGTGCTCCGCCTGGGACAGCATGTCCGCCGCCACCCAGCGGGGATCACATTTGCCGTCCGCCAGCACCAGGATCTCACTGGGGCCCGCGATCATGTCGATGGCCACCTGGCCGAACACCTTCCGCTTGGCCGTGGCCACGAAGATGCCGCCGGGACCCACGATCTTATCCACTCTGGGCACGCTCTCCGTACCGTAGGCCAGGGCCGCCACCGCCTGGGCGCCGCCCACCTTGAAGATCTTTGTCACGCCGGCAATCTTTGCCGCCGCCAGGGCGGCGGGGCTGACGGTGCCGTCCTTCTCCGGCGGCGTCACCAGCACGATATCCCGCACCCCGGCGATCTTCGCCGGGATGACGTTCATCAAGATCGTGGAAGGGAATGCCACCGGGCTGCGGGGCACGCAGATGCCAACCTTTTCAATGGGCGTATACCGCTGTCCCATGATGATGCCCGGCTTGTCGGTCAGCACAAAGTCCTTGTGGACCTGCTGCGCATGGAAATGCCGGATATTGTCTGCCGCCCTCTCCAGCGTGGTCAGAAAGTCCGCGTCCAGGGATGCCCAGGCGGCCTCGATCTCCGCCTCGCCGACCCGCAGGTCCGCCAGTTCCACGCCGTCGAACTGCTTCGTATAAGCCCGCAGGGCTGTGTCGCCGTTGGCCTTTACATCCGCCAGCACCGCATCCACAGCGGCGCTGACATCCTCCTCCGCCTGGATATCCCGGTTCAGGATCTCCGCCGGAGAGAGCTTGTCAAATTCGTAAATACGGATCATTGGCCTGTCACCTCTGTCAGTTTCTGAAGCATGGTCTCGATCTCCTGATGCTTGAACTGGTAGCTGACCCGGTTGGAAATGAACCGGGCGGAGATGGGCATGAACTCCGTCAGCACCTTCAGGTTGTTCTCCTTCAGGGTGGTCCCGGTCTCCACGATATCCACGATCACGTCGGAGAGGCCCAAAATGGGGGCCAGCTCGATGGAGCCGTTGAGCTTGATGATGTCGATGTCCCTGCCCTGGGCAGCATAGTAATCCTTCGCGATGCTGACGAACTTCGTCGCCACCCGCAGGGTGCGGCTGGGATCGTCCACGAAATCCTTCGGCCCCGCCACGCACATGCGGCACCTGCCAAGGCCCGTGTCCAGCAGCTCGTATACATCCGCGCCCGACTCCTCCAGGATATCCTTGCCCACGATGCCCACGTCCGCCGCACCGTGCTCCACGTAGATAGCCACGTCGCTGGGCTTCACCAGGAAGTACCGGATGCCCGCGGCGGGATTTTCCACCACCAGCTTCCGGGTGTCGTTGTAATTTTCAGGGCAGCCGTAGCCCACGCCCGCCAGCAGGTTATATACCTTGTCACCCAGGCGGCCCTTGGGCAGGGCCACGTTCACCATAACACGCTCGCCTGCCTCCGCCGGAGCTTCGGCCAGCCGGTCCAGCTCGTCCAGATACAGAGCGAAACCGATGGCCCTGGCGCCGGGGCGGAACTGCTCCGCCAGGGGATCGTACCGTCCGCCCTTCAGCACCGCCCGGGGCAGGCCCGCCAGATATCCCTGCAATACCAGGCCGTTGTAATACTCCATATCGTTGACCAGGGACAGATCCAGCTTCAGGTGCTCCGTCTGTCCCTGCTCCGCCAGCGCCGCGCACAGCGCCCGCAGCTCCGCCAGCGCCCCGCCCATGGCGGCGTTCAGCGCCAGTGGCTCCGCCGCGTCCAGCACGGCCTCCCAGGAGCCGGACAGGGCAGACAGGCGGCACAGCGCGTCGGTCCCCTGCTTGGAAAGCCCCGCCTCCGCCGCATACTTTTGCAGCTCGTGGGCATTCCGGTCCCGGATACAGGTCAGGAGCCTGGGGCGGATGCCCTCCGGCGCGCCCACGGCGTCAAACAGTCCGGTGACAAAGCCCATGTGGCTCAACTCCAGCACAAAGTCCTGTCCCGTGAGGGCCAGGCTCTGGATAGCCAGGGACACCGCCTGGGCCGTTACGGCACCGTCCACCGCGCCGATGCACTCCAGGCCCATCTGGCTGATCTCTTGAAAGGTGTGGCTCTCCTGGCTGGGGCGGTAGACGTTCTCCGCGTAGTAGAACCGGCCGCAGCCGCCGTCCTCCACCTGGGCGTTTTTGGCGATGGACAGCGTGACGTCGGGCTTCAGGGCCAGCAGGCGGCCGTCCAGGTCTGTAAAGGTGATGACCTGCTCACTGGACAAAAACCGGCGGTTCTCCTGATACAGGCCATATTCCTCGAACCGGCCCATGTGGTACTGGCGGAAGCCCGCCTGCTCATACAGCACCCGCAGCTGCAAAGACACCCGCTCCTGGGGCTTCAAGATATTCAGATCCAATTCCATGGGACGCTCCTCCTCGCGGGGCATAAAAGCCCGTTTTCTTCACGGGAATTATTGTACTTTATTTTATTAGCAAAGTAAAGTGGTAATTCGGTAGTATAAGAAATTCTGCTATCTGCACAAACCGCATGGCATATAAACACAGATACAGGGTGATTTTACACCCTGTATCTCCTTTTTGCAATCATTCTTCCAGAGCAGAGGGGCGGTCCCGGACCGGGATGCCGCTTCTTTCCAGAAAGCGTTTGATCTCCGCGATGCACGCCGCGTCGTTCTCCCGGGCCTCGATCATCTTGGCAATGGTCCGCAGCGGCTGGCTGTACGGCTGAGGCCGCACCCCGATTTCCCCAATATCCATCTCCGACGCCTCCAAAATTTTAGTTTTATTAGATATACATAATAAACTTACCGCATTTTCACCATAATATCAAGAAAATACTATTATGTATATGGAGTGTTTCCGTGAAAAGAAGTACGCCTCTGAGCCGAAATATCGGCGCAAAAGTGAAATATTACCGGGAGCTGCGGGAGCTTACGCAAAAAGAACTGGCGGCCCGCCTGCAAACTGTGGACTGCGACCTCACAGAAAGCATGGTGGGGCAGATTGAGATTGGCTACCGCGCCACCTCGGTTTTTGAGATCGACAAGCTGGCAGAGGTCCTGGGCGTGGATTACAACGCCCTCTTTGCCCAAGACGAATAAACGGAGCTGCCTGCGGCAGCTCCGTTTCCTATTATATGGTCCCCTCCAGCGTCAGCAACCGCCGGGTGGCGTCCAGCACGCTCTCCGGCGCCACGCCGTAGTGCTCGCGTCCAAATACGTCCTGTGCCAACAGAGCCGCGTCACGGTCATACGTGGCGGAGGCACCCAATGCCCTCACCGCCGCTTCCAGCGCCGCCGCGAAGCGGCCGTCCGTCAGCTCCTCCCGGTCCGGGGCGGCGGCTGCCGCCATGTCGTAAAACCATTCCGTCAGTCCCACGGCGGGCAGGTCCTCCCAGATGGTGTTCTCATGGCCCAGGCCTGGCTTCTTCTGCTCCTTGTTCTCCTGGGTGGGGGCGGTCCAGGTCTCCGCCCAGTCCAGCCGCACGTCCTCGTCCATAGGGAAGAGGTCGATCTCCCCGTCGGAGGCCGCCAGCACCAAATCGTCAAAACTGTCGTAGACCGTCACATCGGCCAGGTCCGCCAGGGTGTTCCCCTCGTAGTTGTCCGCCAGCCACAGGTCCACCGCCCGGTGACCGGAGATGGAGTCCTCCTCCAGCACGCCCCAGCGGGCGTGGTCCAGCTCCGTCCAGGAGAGGCCCTCCCGTTCCGCAAGGTTCTTGCCGTATTCCGTGGGGGCGGCGCAAATCAGCGCCCGGTATCCCGGCACCAGGGGCTCCTCCTTTGGCTCCCGCCGCCAGGCGGACAGATCCTCCCCCTGGTCCCAGAACAGGGGGCCGGAGGCCAGGAGCACCGGCACAGCGGTCTCACAGCGGGCCAGTTCCTCCGCAGGGAGGAAGGCCACGTCCACGCTTCCCTCTTCCAGAGCCTGGACCGTGGCCGCGGTGGAGGAGCCGATGGTGACTTTGACCTCCTCCACCGTCACCTCCTGCTCCGCCAGCGCCGTGCGCAGAAGCTCCGGCAGCACCCGGACCGCCTCCGCCAAACGGTCTGACGCCAAGCCGCCCTTTCCAAATTCCACCCGCAGGGTGTCCAGCCGCAGAGGCTCCTGCTCCTCCGGCGTCTCCGTCTGCTCCGGCTCCGGGTCCGCAGTCTCCGGCGTTTTCCGGCCGCAGCCCGCCAGCAGCGCCAGCAGCATGGCCAATACCAACAACAGGGAAAGCTTTTTCATATGGTTCTCCTTTTTGCGGCGCCTCCCGGCTCATCCGCACCGATC
Source organism: Oscillospiraceae bacterium (assembly GCA_021771635.1). Taxonomy (GTDB): domain Bacteria; phylum Bacillota; class Clostridia; order Oscillospirales; family Oscillospiraceae; genus Oscillibacter. The sequence goes on from JAETOQ010000024.1 coordinate 9,159, forward strand.
TGCTATCATGTACCTTGTATGTATCATAGCATTCCGCCGCCCATGACGCAATGGCGGGATGCCTGAAAAAATGCAGTTCCATTTTTCCATTGGGTGAAAGTTTTCGCCCGCCCGGATCGTATCCCTTATGAGAGCGCTCCAAAGGAGTTGAACAATATGGATCAGACCCAATGGGCGGAATATCTGGCCGAGACCTACGCCGACGCCATCCTCCGCCTGAGCTACACCTATTTGAAAAATACCCACGACGCCCAGGACATCTGCCAGACGGTCTTTGTCAAGCTGCTGACGGAGCCCCGGGAGTTCGAGAGCCGGGAGCATGAGCGGGCCTATGTGCTGCGGATGGCGGCCAACGCCTGCAAGGATCTTCTGAAAAGCCCCTGGCGGAAGCGGACCTGCGGACTGGAGTCCTGCATGGAGGTCCCCGCCCCGGAGGCGGCGGACGGCTCCCTGCTGGCGGCGGTGAACGACCTGCCGCCTCACTACCGGGCCGTCATCTACCTGTATTACTACGAGGGCTACCAGGCGGCGGAGATTGGGGCCATCCTCGGCGTCCCCACCGCCACGGTCCACACCCGGCTGGTCCGGGGGCGGGCCAGACTGAGAGAATTGTTAGGAGGAGCAGACTATGAACGATCTGTTTGAGTATAAGCAGGAGCTGGACGCCCTGCGATTCACCCCGGAGCAAAAAACACAGCTGGCTGCCGCGACGGTGGCCGCGGCGCAGAAGCAGACCCGCCGTGTCCGGCGGCCCATCGGCCGGACGGTCCTGGCGGCCGCCTGCATCACGGCGGTGCTGGCGGTCAGCGCCGGTGCCAGCGGCGTTCTGAAAAACGCCGCCGAGGTCTTTGCCCCCATCTTCGGCGGCACCGCCGCCCAGACGGAGGTCATCGACAAGATCGGCTATCCCATCGGCGCCAGCGCCACGGACAACGGCGTCACCATCTCCGCCGACGCCATCATGGGCGATGAATACAACGCCGCCATCGTCTTTACCTTTACCCGGGACGACGGCACCGCCCTCCTGCCGGAGGGAGTGGAAGACCCCATGCTGCTGGTGGGCGGCACCGGCGGCGCAGACCTCCGCGTCCTGGGCGGCAGCCACGGCAGCTCCTGGTTCGTGGACGAAGACCCCACCGACGATACCCTTCAGATGATCCAGACCGTCAGCACGGACGTTCCCCTCAACGACTGCACCGCGACAGCCGAATTCGACGGCCTGTACCGCTGGGATGCGGCCTCCGGCGAGCGCATCCCCGTGGTGGAGGGGCGCTGGAAATTCAAGTTCGACGTGGCCTATGAGGACAGCTCCGTCACCCTGGGCGGCGGCGAGACCTTTGCGCAGGACGGCATGACCTTCACCATTGACGAGGTCCGTGTCTCCCCCGTGGCCGTCCGAGTGGCCTACACTGCGGACAGCGAGGTCCAGTGGAGCGACGCCCCCAGCGGGCGGCAGAGCGACGCGGACGCACGGGAGATGCAGCGGTACTTGGAGAATGTGGAGGTCCTGCTGACCCGGACCGACGGCACGGTCATCGACCTGTCCGGCACCGGCGGCAGCATGAAGCCCGACCACGGCACCACCGTCTGCGTCAAGGGCGGCGTGCTGGATGAAATCATTCCCATGGAGGAGATCGCCGGCATCTCCGTGGGCGGCATCCTCTACCCCATTTCCGCTGAATGAGCAAAACAAGAGCGCCAGGGTGATCAGTCCTGGCGCTCTTTTTCTCAGGCCTGCCGTTCCCGGGCGGCAAGGTGTTTCCTGTTCATGGGCTTCCCCATGCCTGTATCATATTCCCCTCCCTTGGGGAAGTCAACTCAAATCGTTGCAGTCCGCAACGATTTGTGCAAACCGTCAAAAATGTCCTGCCGGAATTGACGAAGCGGCGTCCAACCTGTATGATGGTGGTAAATCCATCATGCAAAGGAGGCTTCCCAATGGACCCCACCAGGCGCCGCATCCGCAAGATTGACCGGGACGCGCAGCGATTCGTCGCCCGGGCGCTGGGCAATGCCGACCTGAGTCTTTCAGACTATGACATGATCCACACCATCCACCACCGCCCCGGCATCACCCAGGAGGACCTGCGGCGGAAATACGCCCAGGATAAAAGCACCATCGCCCGCCGCGCCGCCAAGCTGGAGGCCGGGGGGTACATCGTCCGCCGCCCCCATCCGGAGGATAAGCGCCGGAAGCAGCTGTTCATCACGGAAAAGGGCTCCATCATCCGGAACGCCAAGGTGGAAGCGGAGGCCTTTTACTTCGAGTGGCTGACAGCGGAATTGAGCGAAGAGGAGCTGGCGGCGCTCTGTCCCCTGCTGGACCGCATCCAGCTCCGCAGCCGGGACGAACGCCGCCAGGAATTCGTCCATTTGCTGGAGACCTATTCCCAAACACATCCCCAGAGAGAAATGTAAACGGAACGCCGCGAGCACGGCGTTCCGTTTTTTGTCAGATGCCCTCCAGCACCGCCCTGGCCCGCTCCATGTCCTCGGGGCGGACCGAGATGTAGTAGATCCGGCGGTCGATCCAGCCGTTGGGACCGTAATTCCGGCGGTCGATCTTGGCGCCGCAGCTGCAAAGCGGAGTCTCTCCCTCATAGGAGCCGGTCTCCATGATCCTGATGCCGGCGCTCTTTAGGGCCTCCCTGCCCGCCCTCCAGCGCGCCTTGTCGCCTGTGACCTTGAAAGCCACCTCCCGCTTTCCAAACAGCGCCATATCATCACTCCCTGACGGATCTCCAGGCCGTCTCCAGGGCGATCTCCATCATCTCGTGGAAGGAGTCCTGCCGCTCCTCAGCGGAGAGGGCCTCCCCGGTGAAGATGTGGTCGGAGATGGTCAGGATAGACAACGCCTGCTTGCCCAGCCGCTGGGCGGTCCAGTACAGGCCCGCCGTCTCCATCTCCAGGGCCAGGATGCCGAACTTGCGGTACATCTGGCCCGCCTCGGCGTTGTCGTTGTAGAACTGGTCAGCGGTGAACACCTGGCCCACGTCCGCCCGGACGCCCAGCTTCTCCGCGGCCTCCACGGCGTCCCGCAGCATGGAGTAGGTGGCGGTGGCGCACAGCTGGCCGGGGAACTTGTACTGGTCCACAAAGTGGGAGTTGGTGGACGCGCCCATGGCGATCACCACGTCCCGGACATGCACATCGTCCCCCACGCCGCCGGCGGAGCCGATGCGGATGATGGACTCCACGCCGTAGAACTGGTACAGCTCATAGGTGTACAGGCCGATGGAGGGCACACCCATGCCGTGGCCCATGACGGAGAGCTTCTTTCCCTTGTAGGTGCCGGTATAGCCCAGCATATTGCGGACCGTGTTGAAGCAGACCGGGTTTTCCAGATAGTGCTCCGCCACGTACTTGGCCCGCAGAGGATCGCCGGGCATCAGAACGGCCTTTGCGATATTGGCCTCATCCGCCGCGATGCAGGCGGAGGGGGATTCTTTGATGGACATGGTAATTCCTCCTTGTATATTTAGAACCTGTATTCATAACCGGGGAATGCCGGATGGACGAGGATTTTTCTTGTCAGACAAGGAGATTTTCCACAGCCATACTGACGTATGGCAAGGAAAAACGACGCAGTATGGCGGGAAAAAGACCGCTCAGGCGGCGTTCAACGGTTGTGAATACAGGTTCTTAAGGCATCACCGCACAATCGCGTCTGCGGCGTATGGCCAAAAATTTTCGCCATAAATGCGTTGTGAAAACTTGAAATGCACAAAGTATTTCCGCGTTTTCGCGCCTTTTTCTGACGGAAATTTTCCGGCCATCCGCTCTTGCCAAATCATGCGGTACTGCCTTAATGTCAAATATAGCGTTTTGTTGTCGTATTTTGTATCAAGCGCGCCTGACAGAAAGGCAGGTGTTCCTTTCCCCTCACTTATTGCCCTTGAACAATGCCGCCAGGCTCTTGGTAAAGGGCGGGCGGCAGATGCCCTTTTCCGTAACGATGGCGGTGATCAGGTCATGGTCTGTCACGTCAAAGGCGGGGTTGTAGCACTTCACATCCGGCAGGGCCATGGGCTTTTCATACCACAGGTTCTTGATCTCCTCCGGGTCCCGCTCCTCAATGGGGATATGGGCGCCGTCGGGACAGTCCATGTCAATGGTGCTGGTGGGGCCCAGCACGTAGACGGGGATGCCGTAGTGCTTCGCCAGGATCGCCACGCCGCTGGTGCCGATCTTGTTGGCGGTGTCGCCGTTGGCCGCCACCCGGTCACAGCCCACAAAGCAGGCCTGCACCCAGCCGTTTTTCATGACGATGGAGGCCATGTTGTCGCAGATCAGCGTCACATCCACCCCTGCCCGCTGCAGCTCATAGCTGGTGAGGCGGGCCCCCTGGAGCAGGGGCCGTGTCTCGTCGGAGAAGACCTTGAACCTCATGCCCCGCTCGGTGCCCAGCAGGATGGGGCCCAGGGCGGTGCCGTACCGGGAGGTGGCCAGAGGTCCCGCGTTGCAGTGCGTCAGAATGCCGTCGCCGTCTTTCACCAGGGACAGTCCGTATTCAGAGATGGCGGCGCATTTTGCGATGTCGTCCCTGTGGATGGCCGCCGCCTCCTCATACAGGGCGTCCAGCATCTGATCCCGGGTGCAGTCTCTGTGCTCCTCCGCCGTATGGAGCATGGCCCGGATGGCCCAGCTCAGGTTCACCGCCGTGGGGCGGGAGGCGTTCAGCTGCTCGCCGTATTCGCTGAGCTTCTGTAAAAACGCCTGCTGGTCCCCGGTCCGGATGGATCTCGCCAGCACATACATGCAGTAGGCGGCACAGATACCGATGGCGGGCGCCCCCCGGACTTTCAGTGTCCTGATGGCATCCACCATCTCCTCCACTGTCTGGAGGCGGATCTCCCGCTCCTCATTGGGCAGCAGCGTCTGGTCGATGATGTACAGCGCCTCCGCCCTCCAGTCATAGCGGATGTTCTGCGCGTGGGTCACTTTCGTCAAATCAGCCATTGTCAGTTTCCTCCTCGTCACAGGCTGCTGTCCCCGCTCACACGCGGACGATGTAGCCCTCTTTCCGGGGCTTGGGCGCGGACAGGGGCCCGTCCGCGTAGCCCAGAATACAGTTTCCCACGCCGCGCAGGCTCTCCGGCAGGCCCCACTTTTTCAGCAGTTCCCTTCCCTCAGTCCGGTCAAACAGCTCTGTGGCCCGGTTGATCCAGCAGGAGCCGACGTTCAGGGAGGCGGCGGCGTTCATCAGATTGCCCATCACCAGAGAGCCGTCCTTCAGCCAGTTAGGATTCGTGCTGTCCGCCAGGACCACCACCACAGTAGGCGCCCCATAGAACGGGTCTGTGCCGGGATTGCCCTGGATCTCCGCGTTCAGCCTGGACATATAGGCGATGGTCTCCGCGTCCTGCACCACCACCATCACGGGAGACTGTTTCCCCATACCGGTGGGCGCCCAGGTGCCTGCCTCCAAAATGGCGTTCAGCTCCGTATCCTTGATTTGCTCCGCCTTGTATCGGCGGACGCTCCGGCGCTCTCTCAAAACCTTCAAAGTCTCATTCATCGCTGGTCCTTCCCTTCCAGATATTTGATGTCAGTGCCATTTTATCACGTTTTCAGAGATCCTCCAAATACTATTTGCGGCACTTACGGAATTTTTGAGAGATCCGGCTGGTTTTTTCCCCATATTTCCTGTATGATGAAGAAAACCCCCATCCAATTTATCAAACAGGAGTGATTTCCATGCCCCAGCCGCTGTCCGACCGCACCGCCAGCTTCACCGATTCCGTCATCAGGCGGATGACCCGCACCTCCCTTCAATACAACGCCGTGAACCTCTCCCAGGGCTTTCCCGATTTTGACCCGCCCCAAGCCATTCTGGACCGTCTGGCTCAGGTGGCCCATGAGGGCCCCCACCAGTACGCCATCACCTGGGGCGCCCAGAACTTCCGGGAGGCGCTGGCAAAAAAGCAGAGCCGCTTGATGGGCCGTTCCATCGATCCCAATGCGGAAATCGTGGCTACCTGCGGCTCCACCGAGGCCATGATGTGCGCCATGATGACTGTCGCCAACCCCGGTGACAAAGTCATCGTCTTCTCCCCCTTCTATGAAAACTACGGCGCCGACACCATCCTCTCCGGCGCGGAGCCGATCTATGTCCCCCTGACGCCCCCGGCCTTCACCTTTGACCCGGAGGTGCTGGAGGATGCTTTCCGCCAGCGCCCCAAGGCGCTGGTGCTGTGCAATCCCTCCAATCCCTGCGGCCGGGTATTCACGCCGGAAGAGCTGAAGATCATCGCAGATCTCGCGGAAAAGTACGACGCCTATGTCATCACCGATGAGGTATACGAACACATCGTCTACGCTCCCCGCCGCCACACCTATTTCGCCGCCCTGCCTGGAATGTGGGAGCGGACCATCTCCTGCTCCTCCCTGTCCAAGACCTACTCCATCACCGGCTGGCGGCTGGGGTACATCATCGCCCCGGCGGAGATCATTGAGCGTGCCAAAAAGGTCCACGACTTCCTGACGGTGGGCTGCGCCGCCCCGCTGATGGAGGCGGTGATGCCCGCCCTTGGCTTTGGTCAGGACTACTACGACGGCCTGCTGGCTAAATACACCCATAAGAAAGAGCTGTTTCTGAAGGGCCTTGACGCGCTGGGCATCCCCCACACCGACCCGGAGGGTGCCTACTATGTCCTGCTGGACATCAGCGAGTACGGCTATGACAGCGATCTGCGCTTCTGCGAGGATCTGGCAAGAGAGGTGGGCGTGGGAGCCGTCCCCGGTTCCAGCTTCTTCCGGGAGCCGGTCAATCACCTGATCCGGTTACACTTCGCCAAGAACGACGAGACGCTGAACGAGGCGCTGAATCGGCTGGAACGGATCAAAATCTTGAAAAGATAAGCAGCAGGGCCGCCCCAAAAGGGCGGCCCTGTGATTTTCTCGCGTCTGCCTGCGGACATGCTCAGTCCATGTAGGGCTTGCAGTCATATCCGTTGTACTGCTTCTTCAGCTTGATCAGAATGGAGCCGTCCGGCTGCTCCGCCTTTTCCAGGATACGGTAGGGTGTGCGGTTCCGGTCCATCTGGGCCAGATAGTGGGCGTACTCCGCCTGCACAAACTGCACCGCCTCCTCGCGGGGCAGATCCTCTTTCAGCATGAAGTGGATCGTCTGCTCCAGGCAAGCCGCTTTGATACGTTTCATATGGATATTCCTCCTTTGAAGATACAGAGGGCAGCACGTTTTTTCAGCACATCTTCGGCGGCTGGCGTACTGCCCATTGTCCTCTGATGACATATTTATTTTAGCAGTTTTCTCCCCTTTTCGTAAGGAAAAGTTTTTGTTGGTTTTCCATTTTTGTGAACTTCTTGCATAATATATCTTGAAAAATTTGTTGATTTTTTCATTTCCCAGCACTCTTTTCTCCATTGCCGCACTGTCCTCTCCAAAGTCGCTCCCGCCGTCATATCCCCCGCGTGCCCCGCATAGGATGGACCAACAAGAGGCGGGGAGTGTTGTGTTTTGAAAGGGAACATGGAGGAGCGGGCCGAGCGTCTCGCTCTTTACATCATAGAGAACCGGACCACGGTCCGCGCCGCCGCGCAGAAATTCGGCATCAGCAAAAGCACGGTCCATAAAGATATCTCCGAACGGCTGCCCCAGTTCAACCGGGCGCTGTACCTGCAGGTCAAGGAGGTCCTGGACATCAACAAAGCCCAGCGCCATATTCGGGGTGGCATCGCCACCCGCAAAAAATACCGCGGCGCCTGACGCCGCGAAGGGAGGAAGCATCCATGGCGAATCACCCTTGTGAGCAGGACTGTCCGGACCGGAGCCTTCAGCCCCTGGTGTCAGGCGTCCCCTCCGCCTCCGAGCCGCCGGTCCGCCGCTGGCCCCATCCGGTGAACGGCATCGATCCCAGTCAGGCAGGCTCTGTCCGGCAGCCGGATCCCGCGCTCCACTACATCCACTGCGCACTGTCCTATCAAAATCAGCTGCTGGCGGATATCAAAACGCTGCTGGAACAGGTCGCGGCGGGGCAGGCGGAGAAAGAACCGAAAAAATAGCGGCAGCGTCCGCTATTTTTTCAGTTCGGGCATGGGACACGCCTCATTTTCCCTCTTGTGTTTTCCGCACGGGGGCCTTATAATAATGTCTGCTGAATAAACCGCAAAGCGGTTTATTCCCTCGGCGGCCGCCGCGCAAATCCATAAAAGCGGCCCAAACAGACTCTTTTATGGAATTCAGACATTGTTGCAATGCGTGCATCCACTGGTGCGCTGAAACGCACCAGTGGATGGTGCAAGGTTTTGGACAATTCACTCCAAAACCTTGCACTTGAACAAAGAAAGATGGCCTTGAACGCCAAGGCCATTTTTCTTTGTTCAGCACGCATTATAATAGTGGGCAGTATTATGTAAATCTGCCAAGGAGCGTTGTTTCAGATGTCCAGAACCCGTCACCGCCAAAAACGCCGCAGCTGGAGCCGGACACTTTTGCTGCTGGTCTTCCTTTCCGCCGCCCTGTATGCCGGCGTCTACTGCCTGTTCCGTGCACCGGACCAGAAGCAGGAGGAGTCATCCCCCGTTCAGACCGTGAACGGCACCAGCCAGGAACCCCAGGGCACTGTTCAGCAGGCCTCTTCCCACCATGTCCGGAAGCCGGATTTCTACACCATTCTGGTCTCCGGCATGGACGACGGAAATGGTTTGAATGACACCAATATTCTGGTGGCGGTGGACGCCGCCAACAACTATATTTACGGCGTCAGCATCCCCCGGGACAGCAAGGCCGTCTGGGACAGCAAGAGCCATAAGATCAACGCCGTGTACAACGCCGGCGGCATGGAGAAGCTGGCCGATGTGGTGTCCGACCAGCTGGGCATTCCTGTTGACTATACCGTGTTGGTGGATCTCCAGGGTTTCGAGGCCCTGGTGGACGCCATCGGCGGCGTGGATTTCTACATTCCCATCGACATGGATTACGACGATCCCTATCAGGACCTGTCCATCCACTTCACCAAGGGCATGCGCCGTCTGTACGGCGCCGACGCCATGAAGGTGGTCCGGTTCCGCCACAACAACGACGGCACCGGCTATGGCAGCGAGGATATCGGCCGCATGCAGACGCAGCAGAACTTTTTAAAGGCCATTGCCAAGCAGACGCTGACGCTCTCCAATGTGGACAAACTGGACAGCTTCGTGAAGATCTTCCAGAAGTATGTGGAGACGGATCTCTCCCTGGGCAACCTGCTCTGGCTGGGCAAGGAGGCCATTGAGATCGGCACCGACAGCATTGACTTCTCCACCCTGCCCGGAGACTGGAAGTCTCCCTATATCTATCTGGATCAGGAGGAGACTCTGGCCCTGGTAAACCAGTATCTGAATCCCTATGTGGAGGACCGGGTCCCTGAAGACCTGAACATCCCCTCCTGAACCATTTCGTTTTATCAAGAACGGAAACGCACAAGTGCGTTTCCATTTTGCACCGTAAACGGCGCAAAATGCGTCTCATAAAAACTTGACGCGCCTCCGGCGCTATAAAAAGCTTTTTAAAACTTTTTAACAAGTTCTAGTATGACCGTCTTTTCGTCCGCCCCTGAAAGGAGGCCCCTTTGAAAAAACGTGTTCCCTCTCTGCTGTTGGTCCTCAGCCTGCTGCTGACGGCCCCGGCCATGGCCGTATCCGACAGCACGGAGAATTTCGTCCGCGGAAAGACCTATTCCGGTCAGTTTTCCGACCTGGCTCCGGATTCGGTGTTCTATGACAATGTGGCCGCCCTCTATGAATACGGCCTCTCCGTTGGAAAGCCCGACGGCACCTATGGTCTGCAGGAACCCATGACCGTGGGGCAGGTCGTCATCTTCGCGGGGCGCATCCGCAGCCTGTACCGCACCGGCGGTCCGGAGCGAGGTGCCGCCCCCTACCAGAGCGGCGGCGTTCCGGCGGCAGTCCCCTATCTTCTGTATTTACAGTCGGAGGGTGTGCTGGACACAGCCCTGGACAGCAGTCTTGCCGCTGCCGCCACCCGGGCCCAGGCTGCCCATGTGCTGGCGAATATCCTGCCGGAGGAGGCCCTGCCCCGTATCAACGACGCGCTGGTCTCCCAGGCATATGCGGACGGCCGTTTTCTCACGGACGTAACGGCGGACACCCCCTATCATGACGATATTCTGACGCTGTACCGCACCGGCGTGTCCGCGGGCAGCGACGCCGCCGGCTCCTTCCTGCCGGATGCCTCCATCACCCGGGGTGCGGCCGCCGCCATGCTGACCCGGCTGGCGGACCCCACTCTGCGTGTCACGCCGGACTGGGATCTCTCCGTCCGCTCCACCAGCGCCCAGGGTGCCACCCTGGCCGGCTTGGTCCCGGCGGGCGCCTATATCGCCGCGCCCGCCACCACCGGTGAACTGGCGGAAAGCATACGATATATGCTCTCCTCCGACAGCAGCGTCCTAACGCTCCAATACCCCGGCATTGCCCCTCTGGATGCCCGCAAGGTCATGGAATCGGCTCTGGCCATCGTCAAAACCTACTGTGAGCAGAGCTATAATTCCGTCTCCTGTACCTATAATCAGGCGGGAGCGGTCACCCTGACCTTCTCCGCCGCAGGCCACGGGGAGGCGGTCTCCCTCTACCGGACAGAGGCCATGACCTCCGCCATTGCCGTCCATGACCAGCTTTGGGAGAGCGGACAGCTTACAGGCAGTATGACGGACTATGAAAAAGCCCGTGTCTATTACACCTGGATCTGCGACAACTGTGTGTATGATTACAGCGCCGGCGACGATTCCCTCAGCCACCTGCCATACAGCCTGTTCCACAGCGGGACCGCCGTGTGCGACGGTTACACCGGCGCCTACAATCTGCTTTTAAAGCTGGAGGGCATCGACTGCACCGCCCTTTCCAACAGCGGCCATATCTGGACCGTGGCAAACCTGGACGGCCGACAGGTCCACATCGACACCACCTGGGGCGACAGCGGCAGCCAGATCGACTACTCCTATTTTGCCATGACGCCTCAGCAGTCCTGGTCTCAGCATCCCTGGTAAGCAAAAAAACGCTTTGCGAGATTTTATGAGGTCTCGCAAAGCGTTTTTTCATCGGTCTTAATAGACCACCAGTTATAATAAAACCGCTTCGCGGTTTATTCATACGGCATATGCCGCGTAATTCCATTGGGGTGGTGCACCACCCCAATGGAAGGTGCAAGGCCAAATGGCTTTGTTCAGTACGCATTATAATAGGCCACCAGCAGGTCCACCACCGTTCCGTAGGACTGGATGCCCTTTTCATCGCCGTAGGCCTTCAAAATTCCGTCGTAGACTGTCGTGGAGGCCTTCTGCACGATGGTATCCCGGAACTGGTCCCAGTAGGCATTGTTGTAGGCCAGGTCCGCCTTTACCGTGTCCGGCAGGGCGTCCCGGATGGCCCAGTAGGTCTCCGGGTCCACCGAGTAGAGGGCGTTGCCCAGGTGGATATACCCCATCAGCCATCCAGCATAGGCGTAGGCCGGGTCGCCGCAGGTGGTGGAGGCCAGCACCGCCAGGAAATTGCACTCCTGCTCCGAGGCGATGCCCCGCTGGTGGGCCATCTCATGGGCCGCCGTGGAGGGCAGCAGGCAGGCGGGGCTGTTCACATTCACATTGGCCTCCCCGGTATAGGGGCAGTAGAACCCGGTGAAGTCGATGATGCTCATCAGTCGGGAGAAATACATGGCCTTTACGCCTGTGTCGTCAAATTCCAGAAAGGGGAACTGCTCCTCCAGCGCGTCGTAGACGGCGGGGCTTTTCTCCAGGATCTCCTCTCTGGGCACCGCGAACAGGCCGTCCGCGTCCCGCTCCACCTGGTCCGCCGCCCTGGAGAGCTGTTCCGCGAAATAGGCCGTCACGTCCAGCAGGTCCTCCTGTGTTACGGGCTGGGCATAAATGCCGGACCTGTCCTGAAAGCTGTCCGTCCAGAAATCAACGCCCCACAGCAGGCAGAAGCCCGCATAGACAGCCAGTCCGGCACACACGGCTCCCAGCGCCGCGCTGTACGTCCGGTGTCCCCTGCGGCCTCGGGCCTTGATGACGGCGATCACGCTCCAGACCACGTAGCCGATCCCCAGCAGCGCCGCCAGGACATACAGCATCTCCATGACGGATGCGTCTGTCAGATAGCACAGCCTGCCCACGGCCCGCTTCAAGGGTCCCGTGACATGGCCTGCCAGGGCGTTCATCCAGGCGCGGTTTCCCCGGGTGAGAAAAAAGGCCGCCAGCAGGCACAGGTCTGCCAGCAGCCAGATATGGAGTTTTTTGTGCTTGAGAAAAAATGTCTTCATGCTCACTCCGCCGCAGCCAGCAGCTGCCTGGTATAGTCCGCCTGTGGGTGGTCAAAGATCGCGTCCACCGTCCCCTGCTCCACGATGCGGCCCTCTTTCATCACCAGCACCCGGTCGCACAGCTGATAGACCACATTCAGGTCATGGGAGATGAAGAGGAAGCTCAAATCCAGCTCATCCCGCAGGCTCTTCAGCAGCTTCAGGATCTGGGCCTGGATGGTCACATCCAGGGCCGATACCGGCTCGTCCGCGATGATCAGCCTGGGCCGCTGGATCAGGGCTGCGGCGATGCTGACCCGCTGCCGCTGTCCGCCGGACAGCTCACCAGGCCGGGCGGTCAGGCACTCCTCCGGCAGTTCCACCCGCTCCAGCATGTCCCGGACCCGGCGCTCCCGCTCCGGGGCGTCATATTTGCCGTAAATGCGGAGCGGTTCCTCTAAAATCCAGCCAACCGTGTAGGCTGGGTTCAGGGAGCTGTACGGATCCTGAAAGATCATCTGGGGCCGTTTCGTATAGTGGACCACCTCGCCCCGGTCCGGCTTCACCATGCCCAGGATCGTCCGGGCCAGGGTGGATTTCCCGGTGCCGGACTCCCCCACCAGGCCCAAGATCTCGCCCCGGCGGATGTCAAATGTCACGTCGTGGAGGACCTCATGATACGCGCCCCGCCGGAGGACGCCGCCCTCCCGGTAGCCGCTGGTCACATGCCGGACGGAGAGCACCAGTTCTTCGCTCATGAATGTCCCTCCTTCCGCCCACGGGTGGGAATGGCGGCGATCAGCCGCTGGGTGTAGGGATGCTGGGGGTGGTAAAACACCCGGTCGGTGTCCCCCTCCTCCACCAGCACCCCCCGCTGCATCACCGCCACCCGGCCGCAGAGCTTCCGCACCACGTTCAGGTTGTGGGAGATAAACAGCATGGAGACGCCGGATTCCCGGTTCAGCTTTTTCAGCAGGTCCAGGATCTGGGCCTGAATGGTCACGTCCAGAGCCGTGGTCGGCTCGTCCAGCAGCAGCAGCCGGGGCCGGATGACGATGGCCGCCGCGATCATGGCCCGCTGGAGCATGCCGCCGGACAGCTCATGGGGATATTTCCCGTATACGCTCGCCGCGTCCGGCAGTTCCACGGCCTCCAGGGCCTCCAGCGCCAGCCTCTTGCGCTCCTCCCTGCGCAGATCCGTGTGAAGGCGAAGCACCTCCTCCACCTGCTCCCCGATCCTCATCAGCGGGTCCATAGCGCTCATCGGCTCCTGGAACACCACGCCGATGGACTTGCCCTGGACCTGCCGCAGCAGGCTCCGGTCTGCATGGAGCAGCTCCGCGCCGTCCAGCAGGATCTGGCCGGAGTAGGTGCATTGCTTCCGGGGCAGCAGGCCCGCCACGCTCATGGCGGTGACGGATTTTCCGGAGCCGGACTCTCCCACCAGTCCCACGATCTCGCCGTCCCGGATGGTCAGGGACACCCCGGATACCGCCTCCCGGTCCCGGGTGTGGAATTTCACATGCAGATCTCGAATCTCCAGCATCAGTCCACCTCATTTCCCCGGCGCTGCAAGCCCTCGCCGATCAGGCCCACGCCGAACACCAGCAGAATGATCACCCCTCCGGTGCCAAGGGCGTACCAGGGAGCCAGAGTGAACATGCTTTGGGCCTCGGACAGCATATAGCCCAGGGAGGCGTCCGGCGGCGTTACGCCGATGCCCAGATAGCTCATGGATGCCTCCGCCAGCACGGCATTGTTGAACCCGATGGTAACGGCGGGCAGCAGCACCTGCATGGTATTGGGCAGGATGTGGACCGCCAGGATGCGGCCGTTCCCCGCCCCCATCAGCCGGGCGCTCTTCACATAGTTCACGTCCCGGAGGGCGGCAAAGGCCGTCCGTGTCACCCGGGCAAAGCTGGGGATGAACACGATGCCTAGTGCCAGCACCACATTATATTTGCTGCCGGGACCCAGAATGCTGATAATGACCAGGGCCAGCAGGATGCTTGGAAAGGCGGTCAGCGCGTCGTTGAAGCGCATCATAGCGTCGTCCACCACGCCGCCGAAATAGCCGGTCAGCGCGCCGATGGCCGTGCCGCACACCGCGCCGATGGCAACGGTGGAGACCGCGATGGCGAACGTTGTCCCCGCGCCCTTCAGCACCCTGCTGAAAATGTCCCGTCCAAAGTTGTCGGTGCCCATCAGGTGCGCCAGGGTGGGGGCTTCAAACTTGGGGCCCACAGCCATGGCCGTGGGGTCATAGGGCGTCCAGAAATACCCCAGAATAATGAGTGCCGTCAGAAAGCCCGTCAGGATCAGACCGGCTCTCAGATAACCGTTCATCCGTCTCATGCGCCACCTCCCAGCCGCAGGCGGGGATCGATCCGCTGGTTGATGAGGTCCGCCACGGTGCCCGCCAGCACCACCCAAAAGGCCAGGATGACCACGATGGCCTGGACCACCGGGTAATCCCGATTGGAGATGGAGGCCACCAGCAGCCGCCCCAGGCCCGGGATGGCAAAGACCTGCTCCACCACGATGCCGCTGGCCACGATCTCCGCCATGGTCTGGGCCAGGAAGGTGACCACCGGCACCAGGGCGTTTTTCAGTACGTGGCGGTACAGCACGCCGGAGCGGTCATTGCCCCGGGAGATGGCGGTGCGGACATAGTCTTTCCGCATCTCCCCCAGGATCGTGCTGCGCAGCATCCGCACCGTCATGGCGATGCGGGGGATGGCCAGGGAGACAGCCGCAAAAAGCATGTACTTCAAAGCGCCGAAAAAGTCGGTCCCCAGCTCCGGAAAGCGGCCGTGGGTGAACCATTTCAGCGTGGTGCTGAACAGCCAGGTCAGCAGGATGCCGGTGAAAAAGGGCGGCACCGCCATGCAAAGCTGGTTGAAGGCCGTCCGCACGCCGGCCAGCCTGCCGCCGGACCGCCCGGCGGAGCCCACACCCAGAGGGATGGACACCACCGCGATCAGCAGGAAGCTGAGCACACTGAGGCACAGCGTCACCAGCACCTTGGGGGCGATCAGCTCCCCCACCGGCTGCTGATAGCTGATGGAGGTGCCCAGGTCCCCGGTGAAGAAGCCGGCCAGCCAGCCTGCATACCGCACCAGCAGGGGCCGGTCCAGCCCCAGTTCCTTTTCCAGGGCCGCCACCCGCTCCGGGGTGGCCTGTGTCCCCAGCATGATCTCCGCCGCGCTGCCGGAGATCAGGGAGAACGCCGCAAACGCAAAAAAGGAGACGATGACCATGGTCAGCAGCAGCATGGCAATGCGCTTGGCCGCGTATTTCATGGTCATCGCCCCCTTTCCGGGCGAGCGGCGGAAAACCAGCCGCTCAAAATATTACTGGGCGTAGCGGACCGTGGACAGGTCCAGCACGTAGATGGGATAGAAGCTGATGCCCTCCAGCCCCTTCCGGACGGCCACCAGGTCCGCCAGGTCCTGGATGTAGACGTTAGCGGCGTTGGCCGTCAGGTTCTCCTCCATCTGCTTGTACAGAGCGGTCTGCTCCGCGTCGTCATAGCTGGCCTGGGCCTTGGCGAACAGCGCGTCGTATTCCGCATTGTTGTAGTTGATGAAGTTGTTGCCGGCGGTGGAGGTAAACCGCTCCAGCAGGGCACGGGCGGTCATGTTGGAGGCATCCACGCCCACCACGGTGGACTGGAACTGCCGGCCGCTGTACACATCGGACAGCCAGGTGCCCCACTCCACCAGCTCGATCCTGGCGGTGACGCCCACCGCCTTCAGCTGTTCCACCAGCACCTGGGCGGTGTCGATGTGGGGCTGGTAGTTAGAGGGCACGGTGATGGTCATCTCAAAGCCGTCGGGATAACCCGCCTCCGCCAGCAGGCTCTTGGCCTTCTCCACGTCGTGGGTGTAATAATTGGTCAGATCCTCCACAAAATACTTGCCGAAGGCGGGGTACATGCTGGAGCCGATGGGGCTGCCGTAGCCGTCGAAAGCCAGGTCGATGATGCCCTGCTTGTCGATGGCATAGCTCAAAGCCTGCCGGACCCGCACATCGTCAAAGGGCTTGACCGCGTTGTTCAGGTACATGGCCTGCACCAGGTTCATGGTGCCCTCTTCCACATTGAAGTCGTCCCCCAGCTGGGCCACCTGGGTGCTGGTCAGGTGGGAGCAGATATCGATGGCGCCGCTCTGGAGGCTCATGACCAGGCTGTCGGCGTTCTCGATGATCTTATAGGTCACCTTGTCCAGATAGGCCGGGGTGCCCCAGTACTGGTCGAATTTCTCCAGCACGATGCTGTCCTGGGCAGCCCGGGACACGAACTTGAAAGGTCCTGTGCCCACGGGGGCGGTGTCCTGCTGGTCATAGTCCGCCGGAAGGATGGCGGTGGTCATATAGGAAATAAATTCGTTGCTGGGCTCGGATATGGTGATGGCCACCGTGTGGTCATCCGCGGCCTCTACCGTCTGGATAACAGAAAACGCCTCCACCAGAGGGACTCCCTCAGAGGTGTCGGCGCAGCGTTCGATGGAATATACCACATCCTCCGCCGTCACCGTCTTTCCGTTGTGGAACTTCACACCCTCCCGCAGGGTAAAGGTGTACGTCATCCGGTCATCGGAAACCTCATACTTTTCAGCGACAGCAGGGATCAAATCTCCCGTAGAAGTGGGCTTCATCAGGCCCTCAAATACATTGAACATGACTTCCTTGGTTCCTGCCGCCACCGCCTTGTGGGGGTCAAGACTCTCGTCCAGGTCCTGCGCGATGCCCACCGTGACCTCGTTGGCCTGTGCGCTCACGCTGGTAGAGCCGTTGGGTTCCTTTCCGTCTTCCGGGGCCTTCTCTGTGCTGCCGTCTCCGCAACCGGTGAGTACGGTGCCCAGGAGGCTGACCAAAAGAAGGAGTGCCAAAAATTTCTTCTTCATGTCGTTCTTCTCCTTTGCATCACTGCCGCAATGGGTCAGTGTCGGGCTTTCGCCCTGACAGAATTGATTCGGCTCTATTCAATTGTAGGCCGCCGCCCCGCGTAAACAGCGCGGCGGAATGAATACAGCCCTGCGATTGGTCGTTATTTTTATAACGAACTCTCACAAGGCCGTATTGTACACGATAGCTGCTGTGATTGCAAGTCCTTTTTCAGCTTTTTTTCTCCGCATCCAAATTCTCCGGAGATGGGGCCGTCTCCGCTGCTTTTTGGGGCATGTCCTCCGCATAGGCGTCCGTGGTCAGCGGCAGTTCCTTTTTCCGCAGACGGGATTCCATCCAGAATGCCGCGGCGCTGTACATGCAGGCGCACACCGGCACGCCGAAGAACATGCCGGGCAGGCCGAAAAAGCTCCCGCCCACCAGGATGGCGATGATGACCCACAGGCTTGGCAGGCCCGTCTTGTCCCCCAGGATCTTGGGGCCGATCACATTGCCGTCCAGCTGCTGGAGGGCCAGGATGAAGATCACGAAGTACAGGGCCTTCATGGGGGAGACCAGCAAGATCAGGAACGTGCTGGGAATGGCCCCCAGGAACGGCCCGAAGAAGGGGATGATGTTCGTGATGCCCACGATCACCGACACCAGCGGCGTGTAGGGAAATTCCAGAATGGAGCAGCAGAAGAAGCAGATGATGCCGATGATCAGGGAGTCCAGCAGCTTGCCCCGGACAAAGCCGGAAAAGATGCCGTCCACCTTGTGGGCGCCCCGCAGCACCCAGCGGATGTTCTGTTCTGAAAAGATGCTGTACGCGATCTTGCGGGCATGGGCGGTGCAGCGCTCCTTGGTAGCCAGCAGGTAGATGGACACGATGACGCCCACCAGCAGCGTTTTCAGGAAATTCACTATGCTCTTGACGCCGCCTGCGGCCACGATCATCACGGTCTGGGCCTGGGGCAGGGCCTCTTTTTCCAGCCAGGTGGTGGCCTTTTCATAGGCGGTGTCCATCTGGTCCGCGACCCAGCTCTCCACCGCCGGATTGCTCTCCAGCAGGCGCTCTACCCAGCCGCTGATGATATTGTAGTAGTTCTCCACATTGCCAATCAGCTGGAGAACGCTCTTATACAGCTCCGGCAGCAGCACCGAGGCCAGCAGATAGAACAGCACACAGATGACCGCCCAGGTCATCAGCAGGCTCACCGCCCGGACGCCCGCGGCCGTCATCCGGCCCTGCTCCCGGGCCTTCCTCACCGGCGAGGCAAACAGGTTGTCCTCGAAAAAATTCACCATCGGCGCCAGCAGGTAGGCGATGAAGGCGCCGTAGAGAACAGGCTCCAATGCCGTCAAAAGCTGCCGCCCAAACCGCAGCGCCATGTGGCGGCCAAAGAGGGTGTCATAAAACAGCAGGATCGCGCAGACCGTTGCAAATACCAGCAGTCCCTGCCTCACATACTTGTTCTCGCGCTTCACGGTCCCCCCCCTCTCTGGGTTCTATTCTACATGCCGCACCTTGGAATTGCAATCCTCATTTTGCCGTGCTATACTGTTTTTTACACGCTTTTTATATGAGATATTTTCGTCTTTTGAAACAGGAGGCGTAGGATCATGGAACAACCAAAGCTGCTGATGATCGTCAATCCCCGGGCGGGCCGGAGCAAATCCCGGGGACCGCTGTTTGACGCGGCGGCCATTCTCTCCCAGGCGGGTTACCTGCTCTCCATCCGCCAGACGGCGGCCGCCGGCGACGCTGTGGAAATCGCGGCCAGGGAGGGTGGAGATTACGATGTGGTGGTAGCCGTCGGCGGCGACGGTACGCTGAATGAGGTCATCTCCGGCCTGATGAGGCTGGAGGACCGCCCGCCGCTGGGCTATCTCCCTCAGGGAAGCACCAACGATTTCGCCGCCAGCCTCCATATCTCCGGAAAACCGGCCGACGCCGCTGAGGCGCTGGCGGCCCACGCGCCCCGGAAGCTGGATATCGGCCGGTGGAACGACCGGAACTTCGTCTATGTGGCGTCCTTCGGCGCGTTTACCAAAAGCTCTTACTCCGCCCCTCAGAGCGCCAAAAACGCTCTGGGCCACTTTGCCTACATCCTGGAGGGCATGAAGGACCTGGACTCCCTGCGGCCCTATCGGATCAAGCTCACCGCAGACGGCGAGGTGCTGGACGGCGAATACCTCTTCGGCGCCGTATGCAACTCCACCTCCATCGGCGGGCTGATGAAGCTGGACCCGGAGCGGGTGGTGCTGGACGACGGCAAATTTGAAATGCTGCTGATCCCCAACCCCAAGACCGCCCTGGATCTTCAGAACCTGGTGCTGGCCCTGCTGAACCAGCAGTATGACCGGGAGGGTCTGGTGTTCCGCCACGTCTCCTCCATTCATCTGGAGACCAAGGAGGTCCTCCCCTGGTCTCTGGACGGCGAATACGCCCCCAGCCTGCCGGTGGTGGATATCCACAACTGCCATCAGGCCCTGTCCATGCTGCTGTGATGGGAGAGCTGGAAAGACTGCGCCGCCGGTACGGCGGCCGCGAGCCGGGACTTTTGGGCGCCCGGCACAGCTACGCGGTCCTCTGTCCGCTGGTGGAGCGGCCGGACGGCCTCCACCTGCTCTATGAGGTCCGGTCCGGCTCCGTGAGCCAGGGCGGAGAGGTGTGCTTTCCCGGCGGCAGAATGGAGCCTGGGGAGTCCCCGGAGAACTGCGCCCTGCGGGAGACCTGGGAGGAGCTGTCCATTCCCCCTGGGGAGGTGACGGTCCTGGGCACACCGGACTTCATCTGCAATCAACGTGGCTTTTTGCTGCGGCCCGTGCTGGGGCTGGTCTCCGCTGGGGGCTTTGCGGCCATACAGCCCTCCCCCGCCGAGGTGGCGGAGGTATTCACCGTGCCGCTGTCCTTTTTCCAGGCCACGGAGCCGGATCTCTACCACTATGACCTGCTTCCCCGGGTGCCGGAGGAATTCCCCTATGAGGCCGTTGGCATTCCCCGGGATTATCCCTGGGCCAGGGGACAGGTGGAAATTCCCATCTGGCACCACGGCGGCCACACCATCTGGGGCATGACCGCCCGCATCACGGCGGACATCACACAGCATCATGACTGATACCATCGATTAACAAGGGGAAACACGCCTGCCAGCGGCCTAAATAGGCGCTGGACTTCGTTCTCGGATTTGGCGGGCGGCAGCCCGCCTGCATCCTGCGGCCTTGCCAGCCCCT
>JAETOQ010000142.1 GCA_021771635.1 Oscillospiraceae bacterium
GACTTCCAGGGCGTGAATATGCTGTGCGACATTGGCAACGGCACCATGAACATCATGTTCATCAACGACCGCAGGCCCGCCGCTGACCGAATGTTCACGGAGAAGTACGGCACCCATCAATGTATGCTGGCCGTCCGGGAGAACGTCATGCGAACTCACCACGCTACGGTGGACGACTCCATCATCAACCGTGTGCTGCGGTTTGGCACGGCGGACATCCAGGAGGACTACCTGACCACCATCCGGGAAACCGCCGCAGGGTATGTGCGTGAGATTTTCCGCATCCTGCGGGAGCGTGAGTACAACCCGGCCCTCATGCGCCTCCATGTGCTGGGCGGCGGGAGCTGTCTGATCCGCAACTTCGGGGAGTACGACGCCGACCGTGTGACCATCTACGATGATATTTGCGCCACAGCCAAGGGCTATGAGTATCTGTGCGAACAGGCTTTGCGTAGGGGCGTGAGAGAATGAAAATCAAGCGGTTTTCTCTCCGATTTAATCTTGATTGGGAGGATGACCGCAGGGCATGGGAAGCCCTGCACCGTATGGACGCTCAATCCATCAATAAAGAGATTATCGCAAGGATAAACGCAAAGGAGCAAACCGATGTTTTGAAAGACTTTATCCGTCAGGTCGTTTCTGAAGAACTGATACGAGCCACAGAAGGTGGCTCTATCCAGCCAGCGGCGCAAACGCAAGTCAGCGCAGAGGAAATAAACGACGTGTTTGACTTTCTGGACAGCTTTTAGTGGCATCACCCGTGATGCCACTTTTTCCAGCCCATTGAGGGGCATGGCATCACCCGTGATGCCACAAATAAAACCGAAAGGGTGTTGACCTATGGCTATGAACCGGCCCCAGAGCAAACCGCCCCCCAAGCCCGTCCGCCGCATTTCCCCAGCGGAGTGGGCATGGCTTGACTGCATCAACCGCCAGCTTGCCTATGAGGAATATATGGAAGCCAAGCGGGAGTTTTGGCTTTGGGAGCGTCCGCCCAAGGCGAAATCCGACCAGGCTTGAACCTACCCCGACCGTTCTCCCGCGCCGCAGGCGCAGAGGGCGGTATTGTCTTAACAAGCAACGAATTGTGGGGCCACAATTCAGCTTGACAGGGGCCTGCCGCCCCTATGACCCCGCATTTAGACCCACATTTAGAAAGGATGGTATTTTTTGAAAAGAACGCTTGAAATGAAAATCCGCTTTACCAGGGGCGAACTTGATGCCCTCACCAAGAAGGCCCGGAAGTCTGGCTTCTCCCGCGAGGGCTTTTCCCGCCGCATCCTCAACGGCGCGGTGGTGAAGGAGGCCCCGCCCGCCGAGGTGCCCATGCTGATCCGGGAGGTGCGGCGCGTGGGCTATAACATCGACCAGCTTTTGATGATCGCCCGCACGAAGAACTGGCTGGTCGTGAAGGAGTTGGAAAAAGCCCTGGAGAGCAATCGGGCCGTGGAAAAGCTGATCGTGGACACCTACACCACCCCCTCCGACTGATATGGCCGTGACCTCCATCTGGCCCATCAAGGGGCGCGTGGACAGGGTGATAAACTACGCCCGGAACCCGGAAAAGACCACCGAGGGGAGCTTGCAGGAACTGGCGTCCCTCCACGCCGTTGATGATGTGGTGGAATACGCCGCCAATGATATGAAAACGGAGCGCCGCTCCTATGTGTCCTGCCTGAACTGCCGGGAGGACACCGCCGCCGCTCAATTCATCGAGACAAAGCGGTTAAGGGGCAAGCTGGGGGGCCGGGTGTGCTACCACGGCTATCAATCCTTTAAGGCGGACGAGGTAACGGCGGAAACCGCCCATGAGATCGGCGTCAAGCTGGCCCAGGAGTTGTGGGGCGACCGCTTTGAGGTGGTGGTGGCGACCCACTGCAACACCGGCCATTATCATAATCACTTCGTCATCAACTCCGTGTCCTGCGTGGACGGCTACAAATTCTACAATTCCCCCGCCGACTATGCCCATATGCGGGAGGTGTCAGACCGGCTTTGCCGGGAGTACGCCATTTCCGTTATTGAGAACCCCGGCGGGCGGGCCAAGCACTACGCCGAATGGCAGGCGGAGCAGAACGGCAAGCCCACCCACCGGGGCACCATCCGGGCCGATATTGACCGGGCCATCCGTGCCTCCACCACCGAGCGCGACTTTCTGCGGGTGATGGGCGAGATGGGCTACCAGCTCAAAACAAGGGGCAAGGGCGGCAAGACCCTAAAATATCCGGCGCTGAAACCGCCCGACGCTGGCGGCTATTTCCGCTTCCATAAGCTGGGCGAGGGCTACTCCCTGGACGAGATCAAGGAGCGTATTCTGCACAACCTCCAAAAGCAAGTGCCATTCCCGGAGGTAGTGCATCGTCCGCCCCGGCGCTACCGGGTGCGGGGCAAGCCCCGGAAGAAAGTCACCGGCCTGCGGGCGCTGTACTTCCGTTACTGCTATGAACTTCATATCATCGTCAAGCGACCGGCATCCGTCAAACGGGTGTCTTTTTTGCTGCGGGAGGACATCGCCAAACTGGACAGACTGGACGCGGAAACCCGGTTTTTGGGGAAACACCGCATCGGCACCATCGGGGAGCTGACCGCCCACCGGGAAACGGCGTCGGCGGAGGTAGATGCCCTGACCGCCCAGCGGCAGGA
>JAETOQ010000025.1 GCA_021771635.1 Oscillospiraceae bacterium
TGGCATCCGCCCCGCTTTGAAACTTACCTCTGAACTCTTGGTCTCTGTAGAAGAGGACGAAGAGGAGGAGCAGGCGGATGGTGAGTGCGACAACTATACCGTAGACCTGAGCCGTGTCGATACCGCAAGCCTCCTGAAGGAGATTGAGCGGCGTGTCATAGCCACCACCTGCGACAACGGGCGCGAGGAATGTGAGGCTCGGGAATGAGCAGGGAGCTTGAGTTCACCGGATACTGGGAGGGTGATGCGGTCTACTCCTGCGACTGCTGCCACCAGAGCCAGTCCTTCCCGTTCGGCAGCGAGGACATCGACTCGAAACAGCACAGGAAAGACCTGCGAGATCGCCTGGGCTGGATCACCACGAAGGTGGACGGCGAGTGGCATGACTTCTGCTGCGAGCGATGCAGGAACCAGTTCATAAGGGACACCACAAAATAATGAGGAGGAAATTATTATGAGCCAGAACAACGACATGAACCTGTCTTTGAGCGGCGAAGCGTTTGCCGCCCTGCGGAGTGACTTCAACGAGGTCCTCCACAGCACCATGCGGGGTATGATCGACACCGAGCAGGACGTGGCGGAAATCAACATGAAGGTGAAGATCATCTTGACGGAGAGTTCTGCCCCGGACTTCACTGTCGCGGGCGGGCACCAGACCAGGGAGATCACGAAGCCCAAGTTTGAGCACTCCATCACGGCGGTGATCCAGCGGAAGGAGAAGAAGACCGGGTCCTTCGCCGGCGAGTATGAGCTGGTATTTGATGCGGACACGGGGACCTACGTGGTTCGGCCCATCGAGAACGGGCAAACCACCCTGTTTGACGGGGATGGGCCCGCTGCCGCAAACGGAGAAGTGATCGACGCCGATTTCACCGTTGTCCCAGACGGAGATGGGGCGCCGGCTCTTGGCGAAGGCCCCCGTGCCCTCCCTGGGGCTGCTGAGGAGGCCGAGGAGCAGGAGGATGGAGATGTACCGGCAGACCAGGACGACGGCGCTCCTGGTGATGCAGATGAGTTTGAGGAGCAGGAAATCGACCCGGCTCATGACCCGTCGAAGCCGTTTGGCTGGTTGCGGCAGTTCATTGGCGAGGCGATGCACGTCACTGAGGCCATGGGCAACTTCACGGTCCGCACCGACGGCAACAAGGTTGTACTGTCATCCGCCACGAGCCCGGACAATCCGTTCTATTGCCCCAAGGAAAAGCTGGAGCCCCATGTCGGGCATACCATTGCCTGCGTCGGATACGGCAATGACGAGATCGTGAACATTTCCATTGAATGCGAGGACTGCAACGAGGTCTTGTTTGACATCGACGCCCCCGGATATGCTTGGGCCCGCCAGGAGCAGAGCGGAGAGGGCGAGCCGAATGAAGGCGCAGAGGCCGCAGACGGGACCGATGGCGGTGAAGCCGAAAAGGACGGCGATGACCCCGGCGATGGTGAGGAGCCTGGCGGCTACGGGTATGAAGCGCCCGAGGAGTAAGCCGAGACGCCCACAGATCGGCAGAAGGGAGGCTTGGCGTGAAGGCACCTATTGATATAGTCCGTGGAAGGATTGTTGACTACGACCCCAGGACCCAGCGGGTCAAGATCGAGGCGTTCTATCCAGACTGGCCGATCATGGTGAAACGTGGCTATCGAGAGTGCAACGTGCAGATGATAGATAGCCGGCCGTTGTCAGATAAGCAGCGGCGTACCTGCTACAAACTGATACGGGAAATCTCGAACTACACCGGAATGGGGCTCGACCCGACGAAGGAATGGATGAAGCTGAAGTTCATAGCCGAGGACCTGAATGAAACGGCCGATAAGATTTTCAGCCTGAGCAATGCCCCGATGTCTCTGGTGTGCGCATTCCAGCGGTTCCTTGTCAACTTCATACTTGATTGGGACATCCCGTGCAGCTTCCCTCTGCTCGACTTTGTGGACGATGTGAGGAGCTATGTTTACGCCTGCCTGGTGAACAAGAAGTGCTGCATCTGTGGGCGCCCCTCCGATCTCCACCACCTCGACCACGTCGGGAGCGGAAGAGACCGGGAAGAGATTATCCATGAGGGAATGGAGGTGCTCCCGCTTTGCCGGGAGCACCACGCTGAAGCCCACACCGTTGGGCAGATCACGTTCAACAATAGGCACCACCTCAGCGGAGGGGTCATACTGGATAAAGACCTGTGCCGCATTTACAGACTGAAGCGCAAGGAGGAAGCTGAAAGTGCTCAACAAGATTTTCCTGATGGGTCGGCTGACGAAGGACCCTGAGCTCAGAAGAACACAGTCCGGTACTGCGGTGGCCTCTTTCTCTATCGCCGTCGACCGTGACCACGGGAAGAAGGGAGAGGACAAGGAGACTGACTTCATCGATATTGTGGCCTGGCGGAACACCGCCGAGTTCGTCAGCAAATACTTCAGCAAAGGGCGCATGGTAGTGGTGGAGGGCCGTCTCCAGATTCGGCAGTGGACGGACAAGGACGGCAACAAGCGCCGTTCTGCCGAGGTAGTGGCCGACAACATTTACTTCGGAGACAGCAAAAAGTCGGATTCCAGCAGTTCCGGTGGCGAGAGCGCCCCTGGATATGGTGGAGAGGGCTATGGATATTCGGGCGACGGCGGCTTTGAGGATCTCGGAGACGAGAACGGGGACGGCCTGCCGTTCTGAGAGGAGAGCAGACGACGTGATTAAGAGCAAAATCGAATGGTGTGACAGCACCTTTAACCCTGTGACGGGCTGCCTGCACGACTGCCCGTATTGCTACGCCAGGGGAATCGCAACCCGCTTCGGCGGATGCGATCTGGCCCCGAACGGCAAGACCGAGGAGAGGATTATCACTCTTACCGAGCGGCTGAGGGTCACAACAAAAGCGGGCGTGGTCCACAATGCCGCATACCCCTACGGTTTCACGCCGACGATGCACGAGTACCGGTTGAGCGATCCGTCCACAAGAGGCTTCGGAAAGACGGTGTTCGTTTGCTCGACGGCCGATCTGTTTGGCTGGTGGGTGCCGGATGAGTGGATCACCAAGGTCTTTGATGCCTGCAAGGCGGCCGAGGGACACAGGTATTTGTTCCTCACGAAGAACCCGCAGAGGTATGTCCAGCTCCATGACAAAGGGCTGCTGCCTGAGCTCGACACGTTCTGGTACGGGAGCACGATGGACAGACCGATGGCGGATGTTTTCAAGTCGGACCGGCATAACACGTTTGTCAGCATGGAGCCCATCCTGGAGCCGTTCCCGTACCCGAGCAGCCCGGAGGCCCTGCGAGATAACTGGATCATCATGGGGGCAGAGACCGGGAACAGGGCAAACAAGGTTGTTCCTGAGCGGAGCTGGGTAGAGCCGTATGTCGGTTTCTGCAAGGAGAACAAGATCCCGGTCTTCATGAAGGACAGCATGAAGGCGGTCTGGGGGGAAGATATTATCACCGAGTTCCCCTGGGACGAGTAGCGGGACTGGGGCCAGATGAAGTAAAATGGGCAAGAACGGATACCTTCAGCGGCAGAAGAACACCGTGGACGTATACCGCCAGGCTGAGAAGGACACCTACATTCAGTACATGATTGATATGTTCATGGTGACGCTGAACGACCCAGAGGTCATGGGGAGAGACGTATTCGGCAAAGACCGGATCGTGAGGGTGGTACACGCCGTGGAGAAAAACTTCTCCCGGTTCGAGTTGGCGCTGACAAAAGCCGATGAGGCCGACTACTACCAGGAGAAGTTGGACGAGAGGCTTGCGAAGATCCTTGGCAGGGATGCGCTGGTTCCATTCCCGAAGCGGTACGAGTGGATCAAGATTCCGGGGTATGGCCCCAAAAAGAAATAGCAGCAGGCCGGGGAAGTGAGGTGAACGGGTTCCTGAGCTATGGAAAGCGAGAAGAGATACGACGTAGAGGCCGTGAAGACAAGGCTGTATGCGTACCGGGAAATGAGCCGAGACATCGAAAATCAGAACGAGCGCCTTGAGCGGATCAAAACGAAGTTGATCGGCGTAGGAGCCCAGAGCATCACGGATATGCCGAAGTCTCCAAGCCCTACGGATGACAGGACGGTGGAGCTCATCCAGCAGAAGATGGAGCTTGAGGAAGAGATCCGGGAGGTCGTCGAGAAGAGGAGGGCCGAAAGGGCGTTTTTCGAGAGCGTGATAAAGCACCTCCGGCGCTCAGATGAGCGGGCGGTTATCAGAGTCAGGTACATCGACAATGCAAGCTGGGATGAGGTCGTTGACGTTCTGTTCGGAGGGAAGGAGGACCTGCTCGAAAGGGAGGACATTTACCTGCGGCGGGTCTACAAGCTCCACGGGCAAGCCTTATTGAGTATGGCAAAGTATATCGAAGAAAACGAGACCGGTAGGTCGGGTACAGGCGGATGAGCCAATACCTACCCCATTTCGGGGAGCCCCAGGGGATGTAGGCGGGGGCTCTGAGATACCACAAGTAAAAAAGAGCAAAAATCAGATAAAGGGAGTGAGCGCCACAGCTCGCTCCCTTCTTTTTGTTAGAAACGGAAACACTCTGACACACGAAAAATCTTATAAAAATAATACGAAAACATATTGACATAGGTAGGTAATGTAGTATAATAACATCATAAGATAACCAGTTGGATAACAGATACAGAAGGAGGGCGCAGAGATGGCGCTTGAGATGCTGAGCCGGATGAGCCTTGGGAGGCTGGTTGACCTCTTCGAGGAGACAACCAATAAAAAAGACCCGCACATCCCGACTGTGCGCGGATGGCTGATGGATGCCATCGAGGCCAAGAACCCGGAAGGGTTTGATGCCTGGCTCGAAAGTGAGCTGGCGTCGGATGAGACCTTGAGGAGCTACGTCCTCTAAGCAAGCCAGAACACGGCGGCGGAGCCCACGGAATACCGAGGGCAAGCTGAACAGCCCGCCGCCGGGAAGAGGAAGAAACAGTAAAGAAAGGGGAACAGAGTATGGCTATCTACACCGTTTACGCGAGCCGGGCCGAGGAGGTCCAGAAACGGCTTGACCGTCTGGCCAAGAAGGCTGCTGGCTTTTCCATTCCGTTTTCGTACACTGTCAGCGATGAGCACCCGGAAACCGTTCGAGTCCGTGGAGTTGACCGGGTGAACCAGACCATCCAGACGCTGAGCACCTACACGGTGGCTGCTGTTGACTTCGACGTTGAGTGCGACGACCTCATCAAGGCCAACGGCTGGACGATCCGGGCGAGAGTTGAGCACGGGCAGAACGGGAACATCGTGACGGGCTTCGGGGACAAGCCGGTAGACCCCCGGTGGTACACGGCCCCCGCCAACTGCGACCACTGCAAGACGAACCGGTTCCGCTCCGTCACCTTCTTCTGTGAGAATGAGGCCGGCGAGATCAGGCAGGTCGGGCGTACCTGTCTGAAGGACTACACAGGGATCAGCCCTGCGACCGCTGCCATGTGGGCAGAGGTCAAGGATCTGCTTGACGAGGATATGGACTGCACCTACGGGGAGTGGGAAACCCTCCGGGGCGGCCGGATGTACGGCCTGGATGTGGTCCTGGCCCACGCCTTTGATGCGATCAAGGAGTTCGGATACCGCAAGAGCGACTGCCCTGGGAGCACCAGGGACGAGACCACCAAGAGAGTTCTCGATGAGGAGGAGCCGACGGCTGAGGGCATGGAGAATGCAGCCCTCATCCGGGAGTGGCTCATAAGCCTGAATGAGGTGGACCGGCAAGAGGACGAGGAGCGGTCGAGGATTTGGGAGGATGGCAAGGCGCGGGCGCTGGCCGATGGATACACCGAGGAAGAGTTCAACAACGGCGAAAGCTGGCAGTATGTGAGCTATCCCGCAAGCGAGGTGTCCGATCTGGAGCGGAACTGCATCCCGCTTGCTCTGTCCGGGTTTGCGGCGGTGAAGCACTTTGGCCGGCTGGCCTATATGCCCCTGGCATATGAGCGGTACAAGGAGCGCAAAGCCCGTGAGGATCAGCGGGAGGCTGAGAGAGCAGCCGCAGCGGCCACCTCCGACTTTGTCGGAACGGTTGGCCAGAGGATTACCATTCCCGTAGCGACCGCTAAGCTGGTGACATCGTGGGATGGCTACTGGGGAACGACGTTTCTCTACAAGTTCACGGACGAGGCCGGCAATGTCTACGTCTGGAAGTCCTCTAAGTGCGTGGAGATCAAGGACGGGATGACCGTCAAAGGCTCCGTCAAGGAGCACAGCGAGTACAACGGCGTGAAGCAGACTGTGATTACACGGTGTGCGGTCGCTTGAAAAAGGAGAGGAGAAAACGATATGGCCGGTATAAACAGCACTCGCAACGCCTTAAATGGCTGCTTGGATGCCATCCGTGATGGCGGGCACCTGAGCGACAACGAGGCCAAGATCGGGTACTGGATGTTTAAGGAGTTCCTGGATTTTTGCCAGGACAACCTCATCATCGACGGATATGACGAGGAGCAGATCGACGCCATCTTCTTCAAAGGTGACAAGGGAGGTGATAACGATGGGTGACAGACCGGCTCCGCCCGGAGTGACGAGTTTCCGTATCAGCCCGGAGAATCTGGGCAAGTGGATGCACCAGAACAGGGCGGAATACACCGGCGCATTTGTTGAGGGATGTCTTCTGGGTAACTTCGTGTTGGCCTGCAAGCGCGGATTCGCGGCTGTCTACGAGCATTACCTGAACTGCTGGAGCAGCGATTACCTGATCGAGTTTCAGCCTGGAGCAGCCCAGGGCGTCTGGAAGAACTGGTACAAATTTGAAGAGGCGGCTGAACGCCAATAAAAAAAGGAGGAGCAAAAATGGGAACAAGAAACCTGGTGGCCGTTCAGATCGACGGCCAGTACAAGATCGCTCAGTACGGGCAGTGGGACGGATACCCCAGCGGAAAGGGCCTGGAGGTTCTGGAGTTTCTGCGTGAGCGCATGAACGAAGAGGCGTTCGTGAAGGCGTTGCGCAATTCGTCCTTCATCGCCCCGGAGAAGCTGAATAACCTGTGGAGGCAGTACGGGGCGGACGAAAACGGCTGGGTCACGTTGGAGCAGTCGGATGCCATGAAGCGTGACCACCCGGAGTTCAGCCGGGACACCGGCGCTAAGATCCTCGACATCGTGCAGGGGTGCCCGGAGGGCATGGAGCTGAACGACAGCATTTCCTTCGCGGCGGATGGGCTGTTCTGTGAGTGGATCTGGGTCATCGACTTTGACAAGAGGACGTATGAGTGCTATGAGGGCGGCGGAAGCGAGCGCCTGCGGCCCGGTGAGAGGTTCTACGAGTTCGACTCGGAGGATGGCGACATGGGCTATCACTCGCCGCACTTGGTGGCCGCCTTCCCGCTTGATGATCTGCCTGACGAGGAAACGTTCCTGGAGAACTTCAAAGATGGGGAGGAAGAGGAGGATGGTTGAGGCGAGGGTTGTAGATCCAACGAAAGAGGATCTGCGCTACCTGGACGGGCCGTGGAGTAACACGGCCTGCCAGGGGTACGCCATCATGGCGATGCGCCGGGCCGGTATTGATGAGGCGACCATTCAGAAGGTGATGTATGAGATGACGTGGTGCTTCGACGATACAACGGTCGAGGAAGCGGCACGGTATTACTGCAAAGGAGGAGCGGCATGAACGTAGACAAGAGCAGAATGACCGAGCACATCATGGTCAACCTGCCGCTGACAGAGCAGGACTATTTGGCAGGAAACGGCGAGGGTGTTTGGGTGCTGGTGGACCCTGAGACCAAGAAGGCCCACGACACGGACGTCACTGGCAAGGGATACATCGGGATTTTGGACAACGACAGCTTCTACTACCCCGGCCTGAACCACGGGGAACTTCTTCCCTTTGAGATGCGAGGAGAGTGCCGGCCGGTGGCCGATTTCCATTCGTTCCTGTCTGAGCTGACAAAGCTGACACCGGAAGGCAAAGAGTTGCTCATGCGTCGGATCGCTGAACACCAAGCGCGGATGTGGGAACCGCCGATCTGCTGCGGTTGTCAGTTCTGTGGGGACAAGCACAGCTTTCCTGAACCGAACGACCTGATCGAGTCGGACCCGGAGAATCCCCTGCTGAAGCACTACTACTGCTGTTGCGGAGACTGCGATCTCTACGAGAAGGACATCACAGGGCTGGGCATCCAGGAGTGTGAGCACTTCAAGGAGTTGTGAGAAGATGGTGATTTTCACAAGGGGGAAAGACCTCGCAAGGTATACCGAGCTTTTGTCAGAAGTGATTGTGGCAATGGCGTGTGACATGGAGCGTATCAGCGAAGCAAGTGGATGCGCATACACGAAGGAAGAAATCATGGAGGCGTATCTTTCGGCGGCGGAAGGGCCAACTGTCTTTGAAAGAGTCTTGATTGAGAAGGGCTCCATCAGCGAGGCAGAGGTGAAAAGGAACTATCTGGCAGAAGATATATGCCGGGCCGTAAGGGCGAAAAGGAGTGATGATTGCCATGGTGAAAGAGCTGCTGAACTCCTATGAAGAGAAAAGGGGCAAAAGCGAAGCTGCCGCCGCGCTGATCGCTGACAGGGCTGACCAGTTCATGAAAGCCGCCGCCAAGCTCGAAAAACGGGCGGCAAAAAAGAGAGAGGAAGCGAAGCGGCAAGAGGAGAAGCTGCGCAAGATGCCCGTGGTCGACTGGAAGGAGGGGGTGATTATCCCTCTGGCAGAGGAAATGGCAAAGCGGATCGGGAAACACCCGGTGGTGTTTGGTCCGTGCGGGATCGGGGCCAAGGTCACTATCTGCCTGACAGACGACCCGGCAGCAAAATGGACCGAACAGGATCGGCTTGAGCTGACCATAGAACCGGATTTTGAGGATGGACGCATGATCTTCAACTACGAAACCGGGGAAGTAAGTGACCGCTACGAGCCCGGTACGGTTGGCTATGTGAACGGCCTCAATAATATCACAGCAAGGCTCCCGGACAGCGTAGAGGAGATCCTGGGGCTGCTTAGACACTATCCGGCGCTCAATCCAAAAAAGGAGGGCACAACATGAGCATGAGGGTGTCTGTGGAAGACTGGTATGGCCTCCACAAAGGGTTTGTGCTCGAAGTTGAGCCTGGATTTACGGCACTTGTAGGACCAAACGGGGCCGGGAAAACGACGATACTCCGGCAGATCAAGGAATACGCGGCCCGAGAAGGCATTGAATTGTGGGAGTACAGCAATGTCGTTGACGGCGGGCAAACAGCCAAGAGCCGGTATCAGCTCGCCGGCGACATTGAGAGCCTCGCGACTTCGTTGATGGCATCCGAAGGTGAGAATGTTGCATTGAACTTCTCCAATAAGGTAGGAGAACTCGGAGCGAGGGTGAGGAGAGCGGTGGCAGAAAAGAGGCCTCTGGTTGTCCTGCTTGATGCGATAGACTCTGGCGCTTCAATAGACCGGGCAAGAGAGCTTCGGGGGCTGTTCGACCTGATATATGAGCAGGACATATCAAAGGGGGCTGAGGTTTACATCGTCATGGCCGTGAACAGCTACGAGCTCGCAAAGGGCCCTACGGACTGTGTGAATGTCCGCACTGGGAAGCACATGAGGTTCAGATCATACGATACCTACGCCGAGTTCGTTTGCTCCTTTGAGGAGAAGTTCAAAAGGACAAGCGGTAGGCGGAAAAAGAAGGGAGAGTGAGCGCATGAGGGTAAAGGTAATTATCAACGATGGCGTAACTGTCGGTGTCCTGGCCGACGGCGATGTGGAAGTCGAGATCATCGACGACGACAGGGACTACGAGGACCACGAGTACCTCGAAAAATACGAAGCGGAGGTCCGCAGCGATCCCACGCTCAAAGAGGTGGACTACACCGTGGCTCACTTCGGAGAAGACGGAGAGCCCGATCCATGGCCACACAAAGACTGAGGAGGGCGAACGGGGTGAAAGAAAAGCCAGAGAGCACGATCCTGGTAAGCGGGGTCGAGTGTAAGGTCCATAGCGAGAAGTTCCCGGACGGAAAATGGCGGGATGTCTACCGGTTCACGGTGCCTGGATGGAAAGAGTGCAAGATAACTGGCCTGCGGGCGACCAGGCGGGTAATCAACGCCCGCTTAGACCCAGGAGTGCAATTCCTGTACGGGATCAATCGGTAGAGAGGGTGAAGACATGACAGAAGACTATGGCGGCAAGTACCTGAAGATCAGAAAGGCTCTGCACGAGGCCGGCTTCGATGAGTTCTACCAGGCGGGCAGCGTGAGCCGGTTCCACAAAATGAACATCGTGGCCGAAAGCCAAGCACTTGGCATGAGATTCTGGTTCTGCATCAGCGGCGGGTACGGCGTAGCGGACGAGTATTACATTATCACTCGCAAACTCGGCACTGGCGGCCCCGATGATCGCATCCCCTGCAAGAACCAGAAGGAGATGGCCGACCAGATCAATGCCATCCGACAGAAAATTGAGGCGGCGAAGGGAGGTAACTGAGATGCAGGAAAACGAGAAGATGAACTTCGAGCAGCACGAGTTCTCCACGAAGGAGGAGGGCCTGGAAAAGCTGAAGGGCGCCGTTCGGCTCCGCAACTCCATGGGCGGTGCGCTGTACTGGAACATCCTGAATGACGATTGCCTCAGAATGGCCGATAAGCTCTTTAGCATGGGCGTGAGCAGCGAAACGCTGGCCGGGATGCTGAATGGCTGATCCCAGGGTCGACAGACATGATGAAGCTGAAGTGCCGTAAATGCGCCCATTTTTACAGGACAATGGTGGGTGCTGATGGAGCTGGGTACAACCCGGCCCCGTACTGCCATTGCTATGAGGACACCGGAAAGCCTGCGAACATCTTGACGCAGGAGTGTTTCCAGCCCAAGAGAAAGGAGGCGAAAAGAAATGAGCCTGTATAATATGCTCTGCGGCTTTAGTCCTGCTTGCTTCTGGCTGATGCCCATGCTCGGCAGGAAACAGGAGGAGTGGCCCAGGTTCCGAGACTGTTTCCTTGGCGAGAATAAGGACACCATCGTGATCTATACAAGGGTCGGCGGCGGAAACCGAGAGTGTGGCTATGGGGAAGAGAAGCTCTACGAGGACCCGAACTTCCTCAAGACATGGGATGATGACTACGACAGCACCTACGGGTACTATGAGTTCAAGGTCCCGGATAAATGGCGCAGCGACTTCGACAAGGTCGTGGCCGGAGAGGCAAAGAGTGTGTCGGAGGAGTACAAAGCTCTCCTGATGGAGTTCTTCCCGAAGCTCACCCCTACGGTTTTCGGACTTGGATGATTTTGAGCGGAACAACAGAGGGACACAAAAAGAGAGTGTTCGGAAGAGACAGGAACTGGAGGGTAGCAAAGTACATTGAATGTCACCCTTTACCTGTATTATCTTGTAGCATAGAAAATCTGGAGGGCCGAGGGGTACAGGAAATCCAGATGCTATGCCAGACAACAAATGGAGGTTATGAGATGAGCAAGATTCTTTTCACTTCCGAGTCTGTCACCGAGGGACATCCCGATAAGGTGTGCGACCGGATTTCCGACGCCGTCCTCGATGAGGTTATGCGTCACGACCCCAACGGCCGGGTAGCTTGTGAGACCTGCTGCACCACCGGCATGGTCCTGGTGATGGGCGAGATCTCGACGAACCACTTCATCGACTTTGCGGGCATCGCCCGGAAGACCATCCAGGACATCGGGTACGACAGCCCGGATGCGGGGTTCGACGGCAGGACCTGCGCAGTCATGGCGGCAATCGACGAGCAGAGCCCGGACATCGCCATGGGGACCAATGACAGCGTCGGCGGCGCGGGGGATCAGGGGATGATGTTCGGCTACGCCTGCAACGAGACCCCGGACTTCATGCCCCTGCCGATCACCCTGGCGAATAAGATGGCATATAGGCTGGCACAGAGGAGAAAGGACGGAACCATCCTCGGTATCCTCCCCGACGGCAAGACCCAGGTGACGGTGGAGTATGACGAGGGTGGCAACCCGGTACGGGTTGACACCGTCGTCATCTCGACCCAGCACCGGGCCAGCGTCAGCGTCGATGACCTGGGAGCCCCGCTGGTCGAGCACGTCATTTCCCCGGTCCTTGAGGAAGCCGCCCAGTACCTTCCGAACCTGGATATTGGCTCCTACGACCTGTTCATCAACCCGACCGGCCGCTTCGTCAAGGGTGGCCCCGCCGCAGACTCCGGCCTCACCGGCAGGAAGATCATTGTGGATACCTACGGCGGGTACGCAGCGCATGGGGGCGGCGCCTTCTCCGGTAAGGACCCCACCAAGGTAGACCGCTCCGCAGCCTACGCCGCCCGCCACATCGCAAAGAACATCGTGGCCGCCGGCATCGCCAGCAAATGCCAGGTGCAGCTCGCCTACGCCATCGGTGTGGCCCAGCCCGTGTCCATCCGCGTGGATACATACGGCACCAGCAAGTACAGCGAGAAGGCCATCTGCGACGCCATCGAGAAGGTCTATGACCTGACCCCCGCCGGCATTATCAACTGGCTTGACCTGCGCAAGCCGATCTACAAGGAAACATCCGCTTACGGCCACTTTGGAAAC
Organism: Oscillospiraceae bacterium; assembly: GCA_021771635.1. Lineage (GTDB taxonomy): Bacteria > Bacillota > Clostridia > Oscillospirales > Oscillospiraceae > Oscillibacter. The sequence goes on from JAETOQ010000025.1 coordinate 12,462, forward strand.
GTGACGGGTGTTGAGAGGACCTGGGAGCAGCTCAACACAGTGGAGCACCTCAAAGCCGAAATCCAGTAAGCGTCCGCCGGGCGCTGACTGGCAAGATCTCCTGAGTATCGAAACCACAAGGCGCCCGAATTGCTGCCGAAGCCACATCGAGGGTGCGGGCAGAGGGCTGGCAGGTCGGAAGACCAACGCCCGTCCAACTGTCACACCATAAAAAGGGCTTTTGGGGCCGCCGCCGCAGAGAAGCATGGAGCCGAACGGAACACCGTAAAAATGGTGCAAAATGACGGTAAAACCTTGCTTTAGGTGGTATATGTGGTATAATAAGTTATAGATATTCAGGAGGAGTTTTCATGGCAATTCTGACCGCCAGATATAGCAACAAGCGCCTGAAGGGCGACGGGTACTACCCGGTAGGTATCAGCATTGGGAAGCCGAGATTCCCCACCGGCTACGACATCAGGGAGCAGTGCTACGCCCTGGCTCCGAAAGGCTTCATGCTGAAGATGGAGTACGAGCCGTACCGGGAGGCATATTTCCAAAAGCTCGAAGACATCGGCGTGGACAAGATCATCGGCATTGTCCAGCGGCTCGAAGCCAGGGCGTCCGACGAGGACAAGGATCTGGTGCTGCTCTGCTTCGAGGACATCAGGAAGCCGGACCAATGGTGCCACCGGACGCTGTTTGCCGAGTGGTGGCTGGCCCACACCGGAGAGGTGATCGAGGAACTGGAGGAGGGCGAGCCTCTGAAGGAGAAGAAAACCAAGTCGGCGGACGAGCCTCTGAAAGAGAAGATGGACCAAACGAGCCTGTTTTAGCGGGTTCGTAAACAGGGCACCGGGTGGCGGCCACCGCCGCCCGTCCCTGCGATACGCTGTTGTAGCTCAGTTGGTAGAGCGGCTGCGCAATCCCCCTGCGACATACTGCGGGTGTTTTGCAGGCAGAGTCTATGGCGACCTGCCCCACAAGTTTGGGTCTCCGCCAGCGCCGGTTCGATTCCGGCCAACAGCCCCGAGGGACCTGTCCCTGCGTTGACGCCTGCGTCCCAACGTGGGAACAGTAGCGGCGGGCCCCCTCCGCTGAAAACTGCGCTGAAGGCGCTGGGGTGCTCTGCATCCTGCCGGAGCGTGTGACAATCTAAGCGGAAAATTTGTGCGGTGGTGGAATAAAATGCACCATGTTAGCATGGTGCGGGGAGTGCTCACCCAGGGGGAGCGTACCCAGTAGACACGACAGTGAGAAAGAGTAGCCGTCCATGAAGAACGAAGCAATGGTGGTGAAGTCGCGGGCGTAGAGCTTCGGTGAGGCCCGTATGCGAGGTGGAAATCCTCGCCCGCACAGGGTTTATACCCGGAACTGGTGAAAGCGCATCACGCCCTCCTTCCTGGAGGGAAGTCCTGCCCCGCAAGCAGGGTTCCGGTCCATATCCGGGGTTGGTGAAAGGATCACACTCAGCTACCGGCTGAGAGTTCCCGCTTCGCTGTGGGGCCCCGGTCCACTTCTGCCATAAGGTAGAGGTCTCCTTTCTCGATATGACCACACTCCGGTAAGGGTCACGCCCACGGCGGCGGCAACCGCCTTGGATGCTCCAGTGCAATTCTGGTGAGCCGGTATTATATCCGGGCCTGGTGAAAGGTATCACGCCCATCTTCCTGATGGGAGGTCCCGCCCCATAAGCGGGGGCCCGGTCCATAAAGCAAGGCAGTCGGTTTCGGCCGGCTGCCTTTTTATGTGCCGTGTCAGCCTGGAGGGGCGGGCTGGAATGGCGCAACACAGAGGAGGTCAGGACAATGGCGTTTTTTATGGACCCAGGCGCAATGTTCCTTGGCTGCCTGAACGGGGTGGAGCAGAAATTCTTGATTGAGCTGATTAAGACCGCCCGGCAGTCTGGGTATACAAGGTTCGTGGAGCCGTGTGCGGGCACGTTCGCCATGGCCAATCTGGCAATCCAGTCCGGCTTCAAGCCTGAGCAGATCGAGACCAGCGACGTGAACATGATGACTTCCGTGATGGGCTACGCCATCACAGGCCAGTCCCTTGCGCCGCTGGAGATCCACGCCCACGGCTTCAAGGACGAGGAGCTGCTTGACCCAGCCGTGGCGCTGTATGCCCAAATCTACCTGAGAACGTCGAAGAATGCGGGCAACGAGTATTTTCACAACATCCTGCGTGACCTGCGCACCAGGAGAGAGGAGCACATCGAGAGCATCCGCCGGCAACTTGAGGTTACACGGAATCTGCTGGGCGGTATGAGCTACCGGCCGATGGATATGTGGGACCATATCCGGGAGGTCATGGACGACCCCCACACGATCATTGTGGCGAACCCGCCGACCTACTTCGCTGGGTATGAGAAGTTCTACGACACCCAGGGGAAGATGACCTGGAAGGAGCCGACCTACGGTATGTTTGACCCGGAGACGGGCCACAAGGAGCTCTACGATCTGATGATGGATGCACCGGCTCTGCTGCTGTGCTACCAGGAGAAGAGAGCTGGGGAAGCGGTCGGGCACACAATCTTCGCCCGGTCTGGCACCAGGGCGGATCTGAACTCCTACATCACGACGAACCGGGAGGAAGAGGCTGTTGCCCTGGCCAAGGGCAAGAAAATTAAGAGGCCGACGGAGGGGAAGCTGGAACCGCTGAAATGCAGTATGCTCCCGCTGGACTATGAGATCACCGAGGACAGCGACGTGAAGATCATCCAGATTACCGGTGCAAACGCCCAGTATTACCGGATGCTCTGGACGCACAACTTCGTGGGCTCCCAGGCGACCTACAACCGGGCACTGCTGATTGACGGCTATGTGGCCGCTGTGTTTGGCATCTCGAAGATGGCAGCCGATTCGATCTTCGTATGGTATGTGATGAAGGCTCCACACGAGAAGTTCCGGCTCGGCCGCCTGTGCTATATGCTGGCGCAGAATCGGAAGTTCGTGGACACGCTGCTGGACGACATCGACAAGGAGAAGGTCGTCAAGATGCGGACGGCTATGCTGACCAAATATGCGGAGAACAAAGAGGTCCGTGGCATCATGAAACTGGTGAACCGGCAGGAAGACGCCAAGAACGGATACAAGCTGACGTACGAGGCCGCTCTCGCGGAGGGGCGCGATGAGAAGGCCACACTTGCTGAATGGCTTAGGAGGGAAAAGAAATGGCAGGAGAGCAGACAGCAGCGGTAAGCTATGAGAAGATCTACGACATGGGGACGGGCCTTATCATTGCAAAGGTGCCGCTCGACAAGGTCCGGGAGCAGGACATCAACGCCCGGATCATGAAGAAAGAGATGCAGGACCAGTTGACCGCCAACATCAAGAACAGGGGGCAGCTTGAGAGCCTGCCTCTCTTGGTGGAGAAGGATGGGGTATTGGAGATCATCTCCGGCCACCACCGGATCAAGAGCGCCAGGGCAGCCGAGCTGAAGGAGATTGTCGCCATCATCGACGTGAGCGGCCTCTCCCGGAGCAAGATCGCCGCGAAGCAGTTGGCCCACAATGCCATCAGCGGTTTCGATGACCAGGACGTGTTGAAAGAGATCTGCAAGATGCTGGATGATGTGGACGATATGCTGGAGAGCTTCATCGGAAAAGACATCCTGGAGGAGCCGCTGGAGCAGTACGATAAGCTGCTTTCGCCGGCGGTGCAGTTCGACTTCAAGAATATTACGTTTTCGTTCCTGCCGCACCAGGTGAGGGATATGGACGCACTGGTTAAGAACCTGGAGAGTTCCGCCCCGGAGATCATCGGCGTGGCGCCCTATGAGCAGTGCAAGCACTTCATCGAGGCGCTGGCCCGGTATCAGAAGTTCTCGGACATACGCAACGTAGGGGCCGCCATCCACTCAATGATCGAGAGCGTCACCGAAAAGATGGATGACGCGGGCTTCAACGAGGAGGAGGACTGGACGTACCTGACGAAGCTGTTCGGGAGTAACGCCATCCCGGCGGAGTCGGCCGCCACGATTACCAAAGCCATCAAGAAGGCGGAAAAGGAAGGGACAGTCACCAGCAAGAACAGGTGGCAGTTGATTGAGGCGTGGGCCACCGACTACCTGGCAGGAAAGTGAGTGATGTGAGATGCCAGCCCTCAGCAAGTACAATTCTGAGTATCACGACGATTGGGCCTGGTCGCTGGCTATCAAGGGTGCTACAAACGAGGAGATTGCCCAGGCGTTTGGCATTTCTACCCGGACCTTTATTCGCTGGAGGCAAGAGCACGAGAGCCTCGACAAAGCGGTGACAGAGGGTAAGGACATCGCTGATTCCAAGGTTGAGAAGTCCCTCTACCAGAGGGCACTTGGCTACCAGGTCACAGACACCGAGAAGACCATCGACATGGACAAGGATGGGAACCCGAAGCCCGTCCGCATCAAGAACGTGACGAAGACCATAGTGCCGGACACCATGGCCATCATGTATTGGCTGAATAACCGGAGACGGACCCAGTGGTCGCAGCGTCAGGAGGTCGCCCTCTCCGCCGGCGACGATTCCGAGGATGTTGTGATCTACCTACCGGCAAACGGACGGGAGCCGGATGGGCAAGCCGGAGAATAAGAAAGTTCGTGTGCTGCGGCCACAGTTCGGCCCCCAGGAGCAGTTCCTGGCGACGTCGGCGGACATCTGCATCTACGGCGGAGCAGCCGGCGGCGGCAAAACCTATGGCCTGTTGCTGTCGCCGCTGAGATACAAGAATGTCAAGGGCTTCGGCTGCACGATCTTCAGGAAGAACTACAACCAGATTTTTAGCCAAGGCGGTCTCTGGGACGAAGCCCAGAAGATGTACCACGGCATCAAGGGAGCCCAGCGGAAAGTTTCCGAGGGCTCCTGGTCATTTAACGACAAGGAAGGCAACACGCTCGGGAAGGTGTCGTTCGCCCACATCGAGAGAGATGAGGAGCTCGACAAGTGGCAGGGCTCCCAGATCTGCGAGATTGGCTTCGACGAGCTGACGCATTTCTCGGAGAGCGTGTTCTTCTATATGCTCTCCCGTAACCGGTCGACCTGCGGCGTTAAGCCGTTTGTACGGGCCACCTGTAACCCGGACGCCGATAGCTGGGTTGCCAAGTTCATTGAGTGGTGGATCGACCAAGACACAGGATACCCCATACCAGAGAGATCCGGCGTTATCCGCTGGATGATCCGGCGAGACGAAGTCATCACCTGGGCCGACACGAAAGAGGAGCTTTGGGAGCGGTTCAATCTGCAAACCAAAGAGGAGCGTGACGAGCCCAAGTCGGTGACTTTTATTATGTCGTCTGTGTACGACAACCAAGAGCTGCTGAAGATCGACCCTGGCTACCTGGCCAACCTGAAGGCGCTGTCCCTCATCCAGAGAGAGCGGCTGTTGAAGGGCAACTGGAAAATCAGAGCTGCCGCCGGGCTGTTCTTCAAGCGGACGCAGATAGGCGACAAGTTGAGCATTATTCCGCAGGACGTGGTCCAGTGGGTGCGTTGCTGGGACCTTGCTGCAACAGAGAAGACCGAGAAAGGTGACCCGGCGTATACGGCTGGTGTCCTGATTGGGAAGCGAAAGAATGGCCGGTACATCGTGGCAGATGTAGTCAACAAGCAGATGTCCGCCTCGGATGTGCGCAAGACGATCAAGCTCACGGCGCAGACGGACAGAGCTCTCTACAAGCGGGTCAGAATACGTCTGCCGCAGGATCCCGGTCAAGCTGGAAAAGAGCAGGCTCAGTCCTACATCAAGTTCCTGTCTGGCTTCGATGTGACCGCTGTTTTGGAAAGCGGGAGTAAGGAGTCAAGAGCTGAGCCCATGGCCGCCCAGTGGCAGGCAGGGAATTTTGACATTGTAATCGGAGACTGGAACGAGATGTTCTTGACACAGTTGGAGAACTTCCCGGACGGAAAGTTCAAGGATATGGTCGACGCGGCCGCCAACGGCTTTGCCGAGATCGAGATTAAGTCGGCGTTCAACGTCGGCAACCTGATTTGATAGAACCGGAGGTGATTGACATGGGAGACAGGCGGAAAGACCAGGCGGAGCGCATGGCGAGGTATGCCCACCTGATCGAACAGCAGGCCGGCAAGGCTGTGCGCCCCTTCCGCACCGATGGGTATGTGAATCTGCTCAACCGGTACGGGACCCAGCAGGACACCACGGAGCGGTATCGCTATCAGGCTGAGCCGATGGTTCCGGACGAGCTGCTGACCATGTACTACGAGGGCAACGGCCTGTTCGCAAAGATCATCGACACGCCGGCGGAGGAAGCCATAAAACACGGCTTCAAGCTGGAAGGGCTGAAGGACCAGAAGGTAGAGGATTTCTTCACCGAGGCCCTGGATGAGCTGGACTGGGAAGAGACAGCTATGACCGCCATCCGGTGGGCCAGGTTGTTCGGTGGCTCCATTGCCGTCATGCTCATCAATGATGGGCGCGGCCTTGAGGAACCGCTTGACTGGCGCAGCATTCGGTCCATTGATGACATCCGTGTGTACGACCGGTCCGTCATCCAGCCAGAAGAGTGGAGTATGTTCTCCTACGACCCCCAGGACCCGTTCCGCACAAGGGGGTCTCGGCTCGGTATGCCGGAAAGATACAATGTGAGCAGCCGCTACGGCAGTTTCGTGGTCCATGACAGCCGGTGCCTTGTGTTTCAGAACGGCATCCTGCCGGAGAACACAACCAGCTCGGTTTACCAGCTCTGGGGCATCCCGGAGTATGTGCGTATCCAGCGGGCCATCCGTGACGCCGAGATCGCCCACGGCAGCGCCACAAAGCTGCTCGACAGGTCGGTGCAGGCGGTCTACAAGATGAAGGACCTGGCCGCTGAGCTGGCCACTGAGGAGGGCGAAGACCGTGTACTTCGTAGGCTCCAGACTATCGACATGGCCCGTGGCCTGCTGAACAGCATTACCATTGACAGTGAGGGCGAGGACTACGACTTCCGCCAGTTCCAGTTCAGTGGAGTGTCCGACGTCATCGACTCGACCTGCAATTTCCTGTCGGCGCTGACCTCGATCCCGCAAACGATCCTATTTGGGCGGTCCCCGGCTGGCATGAACGCCACCGGAGATGCCGACCTTGAGAACTGGTACAACGCCCTGGAGAGAATCCAAAAGCGCATGGTGAAGAAGAACCTGCGCTATCTGCTCTCAGTGGTGTTCCAGGCGGGCGTCCGAACCGGAGAAGTTGACGAGGTGCCGAAAATCAAGATCTCCTTCAATCCGCTGTGGTCCCTGAGTGACATGGAGCAGGCCGACCTTGAGCAGAAGCGGGCCCAGACCCAGCTCACAAGGGCGCAAACAGCGCAAACATACATCGACAAGCAGGTCATCGACCCGTCGGAGGTCCGCAAAAAGCTGGCCGACAGCGAGGAGTTCGACGTGGAGAATATGCTTGACGAGTACGACGATGAGGAGCTGTTTGCGGGCATGGAGGCCCAAATGGGCGGCGATGTTCCACCTGGGGTAAATCCGCAAGGAATGGAACAGGGTGCAGCCCATGCGGCGCAAGGGATGGAGCCCGGTCCTGTTCCACAGGGGGAATCTGGTGGAATTGCGGAACAAGGAGCCTTCGCCGAGTATGGCCAAGGGGTCAGCCTTGAAGAGCACAACCGAGATCCCGGCAACGAAGGGGAAGCTCCCGCAGCAGCCCCAGCGGCCACGAAGCTCCCACAGGACATGAGCGAAGAAGAGAAGCAACAGGCCGCCAGAGCCTCGCAGGCGGACGCAAGCGATACCCCTACCCCCAATACTGCCGAGGGGATAAACCCATCTTCCGTGGGCGTTCTGGTGATTTCAGACGGCAAAATCCTCACCGGCACACGGCACAACGATTTTGGGTATGGCCTGATCTGCGGCCCCGGCGGCCACATTGAGCCAGGAGAGACCCCGACACAGGCCGCTTTCCGGGAGACCGAGGAGGAGTTCGGTATCAGCCCGAAGAGCCTGATCCCCCTGGGATTCGGACCGAAGGAGCCGGATACCGGCCTGACCCCGTACTTGTTCCTCTGCACGGAGTACGAGGGAGAACCCGACTGCGTTGACTTGGAGATGACCGGGGCCACCTTCCGCACGATGGAGGAGCTGGATCAGCTCGCCGCCTCCATGTTCCAGCCGTTTGCTGACGGTCTGGAGATCCTGAAGGAGTGCATCTACACGCCGTTGTTCTTCGGCGATGATGAAGGTGAGATGTACGGCAAGTTGGTGAACAGTGTTGGCAAGGCGGTAAACGGAGACGGCCTTCCCGTTGCTGAAGACGGCGGCCCAGGCTCTGGGAACCATGGTCACGAAGGTGTGCCAGGGCAGGTAGGGGGCTCTGCTCCAAGTGCCGGGGCGTTCAACAAGAGCATTGCCGACTCGTACAAGACCGGCAACTACACTGACGTGGGGCTCGCCGTGCGAAAGTGCCTCAAGGAAGCTCCGCTTGGAGCAAAGATCAAGGTGGGCAGTACGACATACACCAAGGTCGGAGATGAAAAGTACGAATACGAGTGGGCACCCGGCAAGACTACGACCTCGCCTGAGAACTATGTAGTCAACCTGACTGACAAATTCCACCCGGAAAATGCTCCGAAGTTTGAGGAGATCAAGTCCGAGGACATCGCAGAAGCAAAGGCTGAAACCGGCGAGCTCGACCCAAAAGAAACATCCGTGGAAGTCCCGATAGGAGAATATACGGGCAAGACAGATTTTCCGGAAGGGAGTGTTTCCAGGGAGGTTATGAGCAAAAAGAAGGAAGAGCTCACAAGGAACTTGAGGGACAGCGGAGAAGACGGCAAGATGGACGACCAAGAGGTTGAACGTCTGGTTGGAGCCGTCAAGCACTACAACCTCGGAGGCCAATGCCAAGAGATTCTGTCTGCACAGGACCCGGAAACCTATGATTTCCTCCGCTCCACAATGAGCGCCGACAGGAAGGCGTGGGCCGCCGAGCAGGCTGAAGCTATCGAGCGGTTTATAGCCCTGTCGGACAAAATAGACGACCCGGTTTACCGTGGAATGGCATTCAACGATGCCTACGATGAAAGCGGCGGAAAGGCGATGGAGTTTGTCAGCTCTCTGAGGGAAGGCGGGACAATCGAGTTTGGCCACATTTCAAGCTGGGCATCAAGCCGTGGAACGGCCGTGAGCTATTCCAGCAGCGCACTGGACGCCGAGTTTGAGGATGGGACCAACTACTCGATTTTGATGACCGTCAGGAAGCCGAAGACAACGGTTAGCCTTGGCGGAATAAACCCAGAGAACGAGTGCCTGAGCCCGAAAGCGGCAAAGTACAAGGTGTTGAAGGTGAAAAAGACCTACGATGAGGACGATGCCTGCTACTACTACGATGTCGAGCTTGAGGAGGAATGAGCGCCGTGGAAATAACGCTGAAGGAGAAAATGCTGCTTGAGATCGGGATTGTCCCGAAAGGGCTGAAGAACGATACAGCAGGCAGGGACGACGGCGATAGAGCTAAAAATGGCACTGCGTTCAGCTATTACCGGTGCCCCATCTGTGGGACTGCGTACCACCGGCCATTTGGCGAACGTAAAAGCCGTCCCATCAGGCGATGCCCGAAGTGCTGGAAGGTTGTGGCAATGGAGCCTGCCGCAAAGGCGGAGGCTTGATAAGAACACCAACACTCAGCAAAACCCACCGTAAAACCTGCGTAAAAGGCCGTAAAGGGGGGATTTGCCCATGAACAATATCCAACATCAGGAGATGGTAAAACGGGCCGTACGGGGCAAATTCCGGGGATCTCAGCCGATCAAGTGTAAGACCGTTCCGCAGTACCCCAAAACCGCAGAGCGAGAGTTCCGGCGCATCACCGGTTCCTATATGAAGCTGCTGAATGAGGAGCTGAAGAAGAAGTTGCCCGCCATGATGGCAGAGTACCAGAAGGAGCGACACGGGGATTCCCGCTTCGATGACAGCCAGGACCTCGACGCTAAGCTCCGGCTTCTGCTTCAGGACGTTGCGACGGCTCTGGAAAAGCGCATCGCTGAGTATGGGCTGGACCAGAAGGTGGAGCAAATCGCCAAAATGGCGAAAAACGTATCCATCCGAGAGTGGAAGCGGGCCGTGAAGGACACGCTGGGCATCGACCTACTGGATGACTACTACAAAGGCGAGTTCTTCGAGGAGGCCATCCGCCGGTGGATAGCTGAGAACGTCCTACTGATTAAGAGCATTCCGAGTGAGACGCTCGGTAATATGCGAGAGATCATACTGGGTAGCTACCTCAAGGGCAGCTCCATCCGGGACATCCAGAAAGCAATCCAGGAGACCTACAATGTGTCGAAGCGCAAGGCCCAGCTTCTGGCCCGTGACCAGGTGGCCACACTGAACGCACAGCTCACGAAGGCCCAGCAGACGGACGCCGGGTGCAAGAAATACAGGTGGTCGGATTCGCGTGACGGTCGTGTCAGGGACTGCCACAAGGCACTCAACGGGAAGGTTTTCAGTTGGGATAACCCGCCAGAGATGTGGTACGAGACGAAGCGAGGCCGGGTTTACACCGGCCGCAGGTGCCACCCCGGAGAAGACTACTGCTGCCGGTGCGTGGCTATCCCGGTATTTGACCCCGAAAGCATCGACGTTCCGATGAAGTAGGAGGCCGAGAACCGTGAAGGACAAGGAACGAATCAAGGTTTTTGCCAGAATTGAGAACGGGCGGACAGTCTGTATCTGCAAGCGAGATAGGAAACGCTGCGGAAGGAGGGACTGTTCGCCCGAAGTCGTTGAGCGAGACCGGTTCGCTGAGTGGGAAGACACCTTCCACCGTGACCGGTACGGAAAAAGCAGGTAGGCGGTGAGCACTATGGATAGACGTGCATTCGCAAGGAGCCGAGATGCCCCCGGACATCACACACCCGGCACCGATTTTTGAGGAAAGGGAGGATGAACCGTGAAGAACGCCTATACGATCAGCAGCATTGCGAGACAGCTTGGCAAGGTGGCCGATAAGATCGACAGCCTTGCGATGGGTGTGCAGGACACAGAGCAGGGCGCATCGGACGTGTCCGAAGTGTACCAAGGTCTTCTGCTCGACGAGGTCGAACACGCCCAGATTTTGACGCTGGAGCTCACGAGGCTGACCACCGAAAGCACTGGCGAGGACGGATCGAGCAACGCTGACGGTGACGGCAGCGTCTTCGGCCCCGGTGAGCTGACCGCCGAAAAGACCGGTGAGAACGGTGACGGCGGCGACAATGGGCAGCCCGAGGAAGGCAAGTAACCCCGGAAGCCCGGAATACTCCGAGAAGGGGGGCGGGTCTATGGAGAAGGCCCCGAAACTAACCCGTGTGATTCGCCTGGACAGCCTGCCGCTTGGCCAGGCGTATTTCACACCCGAAGGCTACCTGAAGGACAGGCCCATCCTGACCAGTACAGGTATCTTCGAGTATAAAAACCCTGATGGGTCCATCAGGAGGGAGCTGCGGCTCCCGGAGGAAGTCTTCAAAGCGGAGAGCCTCGCCTCATACAAGGGGAAACCCATCATCATCACGCACGATGCCGGTTTGGTGACGAAGGACAATGTCCATCAGCACCAGATCGGCACCATTTTGAGCGAGGGCTACCGCAGTAACAATGACGTTCGTGCTGAGATCATCATTCACGACACCGACGAGATGAAGGAATGCGGCCTGAAGGAGCTTTCCCTCGGCTATGAGCTGTCCATTGAGGAAACGCCCGGTGTCTGGGAGGGTCAGGAGTACGACGTTATTCAGCGAGACATCCTCATCAACCACTTGGCCTTGGTCCGGGAAGCCAGAGCCGGTGAACAGGCACGGCTAAATCTTGATGGCCGTGACCCTACAACTCTCAAAGGAGGAAAAGCAACTATGGCAACCAGCAAGAAAACCCCGGCGCAGAAGAAGTACCCCGGCGCCATGAGTAGAGGCCGTCGCAATGACGGCGTCCTGTCTCCCGAAGAGCTCGCCAAGGCTATTGAGGAGTATAAGGCCCGTCGGGCCCAGCGCCTCGCCGCCAAGGCTGACGAGGGAGGCGCCTCTGCCGATCCCGCTCCTGCGGCCGAGCCGGCTGAGCCCGCTGCTAAGGACGGCGAGGATCCCGTCATTGCCCCTGCCGGCGAGGAGCCCAGCGCCGTTGAGGATCAGGTGGCTATGGTCAAGGACCGCCGCGACCGCCGCGACGAGGAGGGTGATCCCGCTACCCTTGAGGAGGCGAATGGCGTGATCGCCAATCAGGACAGCGATATGGACATCCTGTTCGACATCATCGACACCCTGCTTGCGCAGAAGGCGTTCGACGAGTGCGGCGGTGATCCTGCCACGAAGGGCGACGGGGATGGCGTATGCCCCAAGTGCGGCCAGGATCCCTGCGTCTGCCCCAAGGGTGACGGCGAAGGCGAGGGCGATCCCACCGAGCCCAAGACTGACGGCGATGATGACCCCATCCCTTCTGCGACTCCGTCGGATGTTGTGCCCGGTGCGGTCATGAATGCTGACAGCGTGGACGCCATTGTGCGCCAGCGTGTCCAGATCGGTGTCGTCGGCTCCATGCTCAATCTGGACGGAATTGAGAGCATGAGCCTGCCTGCGGCCAAGATGGCCATTATCAAAGCGGTCCGGCCCGGTATCCGCCTGGACGGCAAGAGCTCGGCGTACATTGACGCTGCCTTCGACTGCGCCGTCGCCGATGTGAAGGCCCGGTCCAGAAAGGACACCGGCTATCAGAAGCGGCAGATGTTCAATCGTGACTCCGCCCAGGACCCCGGCGATGGGATGTCCGCCAATGCCCGGCGGCAGGCCATGATTGAGCGTCGCCAGAACAGAACGAAGGAGGATAAGTAAGATGAGTGCTCAGACCAGATACGGCTACTCTACCCCGATTGGCGCCGCCGGCGGCATCGTCGACCTGGCGCCTCACTCCATTGACACCTTCCTGAATGAGGAGGAGCCCGGTGTCATGCGGTTTGGTGTGGGCGTTGTGCAGGGCAGCAAGCCCGGTATCAACATCGCCCTGCCGGACGACAAGGCCACCGCCGCCACGTTCGAGGGCATCACCACCAATAACCGCACCACCGAGTACGACCTGGAGGGCAAGCTGCACATCCGTAGCGGCGCCGCCGTCGGCGTTATGCGCTACGGCAAGATTTATGGCCGTGTCGCCGATGGTGTCGAGCCTGAATACGGCGACAGCGTCTACCTCATTATCGAGGGCGACGAGGCCGGCTGCTTTACCAATGAGGCACCCGCCAGCAAGCCCAGCGGTCAGTCCGAGGGCACTGAGCAGGGCGGCGGCACCACGGAAACTGCTCCCGCCGTCATTGCCGTCAAGGCCCGCTTTATCGGCGGCATCGACAAAAGCGCCAAGATCGCCGCGATTGAGCTGTTCAATCAGGCCCAGGCGTAAGAGAAGAGGAGGAATCGAAAATGGCTAAAACTAAGCACCTGCACTACGACAGTGCTGAGATGCTGACGCTGAAGCGGTCCAGCATCCCTGCTGCCATCATGGCATCCGAGGGCACTCGCTTTGATAGCGCCGAGGACGCCTCTGTGTTCTTCGCCAGGGAACTCGACCACGTCAAGGCCCAGTCCTACGATGTCGAGTACCCCGAGCTCACTGCCCTGCACCTGTTCCCCCAGACCTCAGAGGCCGACCCCGGTGCGGAGACCATCACCTACTACACCTACGACAAGACCGGCCTGGCGAAGATCATTGACAACTACTCCACCGACCTGCCCCGTGCCGATGTGACCGGCAAGCCCAGCTTCGCCAAGATCAAGTCCATTGGCGACAGCTATGGCTACTCCGCCCAGGAGATGCGGGCCTCCAGGCTGGCAGGAAAGTCCCTGGACGCCAGGAAGGGCGAGTCCGCCCGCTACCAGATCGACGCCCTGACCAACAAGATTGCCTGGTGTGGCGATGAGGAAAGCGGCCTGATGGGCGTCCTGTCTGAGGGCCAGAACATCCCCATGTACGCTATCACCGCTGGCAAGGATTCCAACAAAACCTCTTGGCTGGAGAAGACTGCCGATGAGATCCTCGCCGATGTGAACGGCATGGCCCGGCAGGTTGCCAAGATCACCAAGAACGTCGAGCGCCCCGATACGCTCTGCGTCCCGGCCGATGTCTTTATGGACATCAGCACCCGGCGCATCCCCGACACCAGCACCACCGTGCTTGCGTTCATTCAGGAGCACGCTCCCTACATCAAGGAGGTCGTGTCCACCGCCGAGCTGGACGCCGATTCTATCGAGACCAACCCCTACGCCAAGGAGGGGACGGGCGGCCAGGGTGTGGCCTTCCTGTTCAAGAACGACGTGCGGAAGCTGTCCCTGGAGAACCCCATGCCGTTCTATCAGTATCCCCTCCAGGTGGAGAAGCTGGAGACTGTCATCCCCTGCGAGGCCCGGACCGCTGGTGTGATCGTCTACTACCCGCTGTCCGCCCTGATCGCCGTTGGCGTATCCTGATCTTTTTTGCGGAGCGGTTGCCGGTTGGTCAACCGCTCCGCATCGTTTGGGCTAACATCACGACGTAAGGCGGTCGAGGCGCCACCCTGCGGCCGCCCACGAATAACATGGAGGTTGTCACATGAAACTCATCAATACTGGCACGAAGATTATCAACATCGGCGACAAGATCCTGATGCCTGGAGAAACGATGCCCATAGACAAGGAGCTCGCATACACTCCCGCTATTCGGGCATTTGCCGAGAAGGGGCTGCTGTCTATTGATGACAGCGACGACAAGTTCCGCGAGGCTGTCGAGGCGGAGGCCAAACGGATTGCCTTCGAGGAGGAAGCCAAACGAATCGCCGCCGAGGAAGCCGCAAAGAAGGCCGCCGCCGAAGAGGCTGCAAGGAAGGCGGCAGAGGAGGCCGCTGCCAAGAAGGCTGCCGAGGAGAAGGCAAAGGCCGAGGCTGCGGCGAAGGCCAAGGCCGAGGCTGAGGCAAAAGCGAAGACCGAGGCGGAAGCCAAGGTCAAGGCTGAAGCTGCTCGAGTACATCCGGCTCATCGGCAAAGAGTTTGCTGCCGTCAAGGACGGCGAGCTCGAACTGTGGATTGAAATGGTCCGCCCGATGGTGAGCAAGCGGCAGTTCGGCAAGCTCTACGATCAGGCGCTTGCCTATCTGGTGTGCCACAAGCTGAAGATGGCTGGCAATGGCGAAAACCCGCTGGGGGACCTGGGCGCTATCGGCACCGGTTTCGCTGTTGGAAGCGTGTCCGAAGGAGGCTCCAGCATCAGCTTCGGGGCAAACCAGAGTTCCAACCTCGCAACGGATGCCGAACTCGGCTTGACCGCTTACGGCGTCCAGTATCTCAGCATCAGGCGAATGGTAATCGTCCCCATCCATTGCAGTGGTGAGTCCCTGCCCGGAACACCGAGAAGGGCTGTAGAGCGCAGCTCCGTTCCCGTGGCGACGAAAGACCGGCTTGGCGGCGTGAAGGTGCGCAAAGGGTCCGGCCTGAAGCTGGAGCCAGATGGGAGCCTTTCTATTGACAATGCGAACGCTGCCGAAGCGGGCGGTCTCACGGAGGAGACGTGATGGGCTTTGGATTCTCTGACCTGACACCGGAAGGAAGACGGTATTTTGAGGCGCTGAAGAAGCTCTCCGAGCTTGAAGTACAGGTCGGGTTCCAGGGCGATCAGACCGCTGAGGACGGCACATCCCTTGCAGAGATTGCCGCCTACAACGAACTTGGAACGTCCACAATCCCGGCCAGACCGTTCATGAAGCAGAGCTTCGAGAACCACGAGGACGAGTTAAGGGCCGCCTGTGAGCGTGTTAATGCCGCCCTTGCATCCGGCAAATCTGTGGAGCAGGCCCTCGACGCTCTCGGCGTTGCCATCAAGGGGCTTGTCCAGACAGAGATTGTCGATGGGGGCTTCACCGAGAATGCCCCATCCACCATCAGGAAGAAAGGGTCAGATAAACCCCTGATCGACACAGGAACGATGCGCCAGTCGGTCAACTACGTCGTCAAGAGGAGAGGTGGGTAAGCCGTGAATATCACGATCTTCAACAAGAAGTATTGGGTCCGCCGCTTCGGCAAGCCCAAGAATGTGCGCGGCTATATCACCTCTGGGCGTGAGGATTTTGTTGCGAGCCTGCACGTCCACCCGATGGGCTCCGACGCCATGCAGGCTCTGCCCGAAGGCGAGCGGAAAATGAAGCACCTTGAAGGGCACGGAACCGCCGTCCTCATCCCAGCCAATCAGGAAACCGGGGTGAAAGGGGACCTGCTGTTTTATCATGGCGAATGGTACGAATGCACAGCGGCTCAGGAATGGGATCATACAGTGCTGTCGCACATCAACTACCAGTTTTGCCTCGTGCCCACGAATAGCCCGAGGTCTGCCGACATCAAGGACCCGCCCACAGCCGTCCCAGACGCACCGAGTGAAACCGAGCAGCCGGAGGAACCGGACGAGGAAATTCCGGTTGCGACCGACAAGAGTGTCGGCGGCGTTATGGTAAAGGACGGCTCCGGCCTCAAGATCGACGAGGAGGGCTACCTCTCAATCGACGAGGCATCCAAGGAGTCCGTGCGGAGCCTGATGGGTGATGGGGGTGATAGCCCGTGAGGGTTGGACAGGCGAAAGAGCTGTTTCGCTCTCTGACCAAGGAGTATTTCGCTGAGGCGCAGGTCGTCTTTGCGAACCAGAGCAGGACGCCGATGCAGGCGATCCCGCTTGTGGTCATCACGCCAGGCAACGTGAACAGGCCGACGCACCCGAACTACGAAGTTGTGGACGGTGTGCTGGTCGGGAATTATCTGTCCCGGTTCAGCCTGACGGTTGACCTGTTCTCAAATGGGGCGCCGGTCATTGACGAGGAGACCGACGAGACCGTGGCATACGAAGACAACGCAGAAGATGATTTGCTTGCCTTCGTTGATTTCCTCAATTCTGAGTACGCCCTCGCATGGAGCCACCGGAACGATGTCAGCATTTTGGTTGACGGAGATGTGCTGAGCCTCACAGGCGTGGTGAACGATACGACCTATCAGTATCGGGCCCGCCTGACGGCTCAGTTTTATTTTACCCAGAGGACGGTGGGCCATGCCGCGGTCCTGTCGGAGGACAGTGTCAAATATCCAACGGGCGAGAAGGACCCGGAAACCGGAGAACCGGCCTACACCTCCGCTGCGCCGGAAGACACCGAGAGCCGAACGGGAGACTGGGACAGGATCAGCGGCAGGAAGCCGGAGGACAACGTGATCGTAAAGCCCGAGTTCACGCCGACCGCCAGCGGCGGCGGCACTGAAGAGCTGGCAAGCCTCGAAACCGGCTACTTCACAGAAGCTGAAATTAAGGAGGAAAAAGCAGATGGGTAAGAACTACGATTTGATCGCAACTGTCGACATCGACATCGCAACTCCCATCGTAGACAATACGAGCTTTGATAATCTGCTGATTATGGGCCCGCCCCCGAAGGGTGGTCTGAAAACCCCCGCCTATGTGGGGGTCTACGGGAACCTAACGGAGGTAGAGGACGCCGGCTTTGTGTCCACCGGAGAAGGCGCAGATCCCGTCGGCGTTGCGGCCCGTGTCGCTTTTGCTCAGAGCCCCACGCCTACGCAGGTGTATATCGCCGTCCAGAAACTGTCCACAGAGGCGGTCGCTTCGGCGGCGGTCATCAAGAAAACCAACGCCGCCATCGAGCAGTACGTCGGCACGAAGGAGAACCTCACCGGGTGCGCCATCAAGTTCAGCGAGGCGTCCCGGAAGCTGAGTGTAACCCTGGAAGGCCCGGCATCCGGTGTAGAGAATACTGGTATGTCCGAAGTGCTTGGAGCTCTGGCCGAGCTTGGATGCA
Source organism: Oscillospiraceae bacterium (assembly GCA_021771635.1). Lineage (GTDB taxonomy): Bacteria > Bacillota > Clostridia > Oscillospirales > Oscillospiraceae > Oscillibacter. Next base: position 30,198 of record JAETOQ010000025.1, read on the forward strand.
CTGTTTCCGTTGCAGGAAAGAAAGTGGAAACTGTGTCTGACTTCAAAGAGACAGGTGCCTTCCAGGAACTTTCCGGCATGAGCGCAGATGATCCCGAAGTAAAGTTTTCTATCGACGTCGAAAAGGACGGAGCCGGCGAGGTCTCTTACGCTGTGGTGATTGAGTACCCGAGCTCTGGTGTTCCGGCGGTTGCCTCAGTTGTCGAGGCTCCCCCGCTCAATTCCCCGGAAAAGGAGCTGGAGTTGCCCGCTACCACGATTGCCAGGGCCCTTGGCATGGACGGCTGGTATGTGCTCTGCTCCGCCGGCATCGACTCGAAGTATTACGAGGAGATCGCCGCCTACATCGAGACCCAGGAGAAGATGTTCGCCTATACGGAGCTGGACTGCTTCCCGGCGCCTGGAGCCGACCGGGCGGAGGGCGAGGACCAGGTCATCCCCTCTGTCGGCACCGTGTATTTCCGCACCCTCGGCTGCTATGGCCGGGAGAAAACCAGCCAGGCGCTGGAGGATATTCCCGATGCCAACCTGTACGAGAACGTCGCTTTCGTTGCCAAGTGGCTCAATTACAGCTCCGGCAGCGAGACCTCCGCGTTCAAGTCGCTGTCTTCCATCTACCCGTCCGAGCTCACCGGCACTGAGATGAAGCTGCTGGCCGAGAAGAACCTGAACTACTTCATTACGGTGGGCAACAAGAACATCACCATGAACGGCAAGACCGTGGGCGGCGAGTGGGCAGACGTTATCCGGTTCAGGGACTGGCTGAAAAACGATATGCAGCTCCGGGTGGTGAACCTGTTTGTCACCCGCCCGAAGGTGCCCTATACCGACAGCGGCATCGCCCTGGTGCAGAACCAGATGATCGCCTCACTGAAAGCGGGCCAGGACGCCGGCGGCATCGCAGAGACCGAGTTCGATGCGGACGGGAACGAGATCCCCGGCTTCGTTACCTCTGTTCCGCTGTCTGCCAGCCTGAGTGCCTCTGAGAAGGCGTCTCGTCGGCTGACCAAGTGCAAGTTCAAGGCTCGCCTCGCCGGCGCCATCCATTTTGCCGAGCTCAAAGGCAGCCTGACCTATGAGCTGTAAGGAAGGAGGGCTAAGAGATGGGAAAGATTAAGACCTACAGCCCGAAGGAAGTCACGATGGCCCTTGGGTCCCATATCGTTTCCGGCTATGCAGATGACAGCTTCCTCACGATTGACCCGAACGGCGACGGCATCACCAAAAGGGTCGGCTGTGACGGAGAGATTTGCAGAAGCATCAGCCCGGATGACACCTTTGTCATCAAGATCACGGTGTTGCAAACCTCCGAAAGCAACAGCTTCCTTCAGAACAAGTTCAATCAGGACCAGAAAACCGGGGATGGTATGTTCCCGGTGCTCATCAAGGATCTGCGAGGCGGTATGGTGTTCAGCTCTGACGCCGGGTGGGCCGTCAAGCCCACGTCCCGGCAGTACGGCAAAGAGTCCAATAACCGTGAGTGGGAAATCCACACCGGTTCTGGCATCCTGAACGAGTAAAACCTGCAATCGAGGGGCCGCCCGTGGTAGGCGGCCCCTCCTACATACTGCGTAATGAATACGAGGGGGTATTTCACATGAAACGCATGGAAACCACAGAGAAGGTCATTGGCGAAAACACGTTCTACATCAGGCCGTTTGCCGCTTTTACGGCGGCGAATATCAGCGGCGAGGTGATCGCCGTTCTTTCCCCAGTTCTCGGCGGCCTTGCTCCGCTGTTCGGGAATATGGAGAAGGGGGAGGCCAAAAAAGCCGCAAAAGGCGAGAGCGCGGCGGCCGCGAACCTGATGGACATGGATATTGAGGAAGCGCTGCCTTCTATCACCGACGCACTGGGCAATATCTCGGGCGACAAGGTCGAGCACTTGATGAAGCGGCTGCTGGTCGATACCGGGAACATCAGCGTGGAGGGACCGGACACTGACGGCAGCGTTAAGGTGCTGGACCGGGACCTGGCCGACGAGGTGTTCTGCGGCGAGATCCAGGATATGCTTATCCTCTGCTTCGAGGTCATTAAGCTGAATTTCAAGGGTTTTTTCAAGAAGCTCGGAGCCCGATCTGGAAGCCTCACCGAGCGGCTTCAGCGGACAGTGGCTCCGACATCAGCAAGTGGGGAGAGTTCGACGTAACCCAGTTCTCCGAGCTGGAGATGAGGATGTACTCGCTCATCAAGTCTGGGTACGCCTCAAAAACGGAGCTTGAAACCGTCTACACCCTTGACGAGGCGCTGAAGCTCTTTGCCCTGTACCAGATGGACCAGGACATTGAACGGGGCCAGGCCGCAGAGATGCGTCAAGAGATGCAGAAGAAATAGCCGAAAGTGAGGTGGTGGCGGTGACTATTGCCGAGTTTATCAACAAAGTTGGCTTCAAGGTAAACACCGGCGATGTCCAGAAGGTAAACGATACCATCAGCGACATCAAAAGCACTGCTACGAAGCTACTCGGCGCAATCGGCATCGGATTCAGCCTCGCAAATATGAATGCGCTGGTTGAGGAGTTCGATGCCATCAACGACAAGATCAACTTTGCCGTCAGCGGGCTCGGCGACGCCAAGGAGGCACAGAAGGATATACTCGCCGCCGCCAATGCGGTCAAAACTTCCTACTCGGACATGGCCGACGTGGTCACGAATCTTGTGAAGGCCAACTCCGATATGTTCCCGATAGAGGAGGCCATCAGCTTCTCGACCAATTTGACGAAGCTGATGAAATCAGCCGGTCGCAACGATGCCGAGATCGCCAGCATCATGGATGGGATGAATAAATCGTTCCAAAAGGGTGCTGTAGATACCGAAACCCTGAACAAGATGCTTGAGGAGGCGCCGGAGACAGCGAACTACCTGGCCGAGAAGCTGGGGGTCGCAAAAACGGAGTTGCTCCAACTGGCGACCGACGGGAAGATCTCCTTGGAGGGGATGAAAGCAGCCTTCGTCGAATCGTCGGACGAGATTGACGCAGCGTTCAGCCAGCTAAACTTCAGCGTCTCAGACGCCCTACTGAATATCCGAAACAAGTGGGGCTTCTGGCTGAAGGAAACCGACGAGATGCTCGGCCTGACGAACACCATCGGAAAATTCATGGTCAAGGGGTTTGATATGGCGATGTCTGCCATAAACCGTTTGCGGAATGGTGTTCTCTGGCTCAGCGACAAGCTCGGCGGCACAGATAAGCTGCTGAAGATCCTGGCCATATCAGCCGGGGCGATCTTCCTGGCCCTCAACGGGGGCAAGATCCTGGGTTTCCTGAAAAACGTTGGGACCGCTATCGGTAGCATCAAATTGCAGACGCTGGCCATTGTGGCCGTTATCATACTGGTTGCTCTGCTGGTTGAGGACTTCATCAACTTTATGCAGGGCAACGATTCCGTAATCGGGGCGCTTCTGGAGAAGGCCGGGGTCGATGTTGAGGCCGTCAGGCAGAAAATCATTGACGCCTGGACGAAGATAAAAGCGTTCCTTTTCGCGGCGTGGGGGGCCATCAAGACCACCTGCTCCGCCGTTTGGAACGGGATCAGGGACTTCTTTGCGAAGCACGGGGAGGAGATAAAATCCGCCCTGGTCTCCGTCTGGGAAGGGGTCAGCGCCGTCCTTGCTGCCGTCTGGCGCATCATCAGCACAACGGCCATAGCGATATGGGACGGGCTGAAGAATTTCTGGTCGAAGCATGGTGAGCAGATCAAGACCAGCTTCGTCAACATCTGGAACGGGATAAAAAATCTGCTGACCACGGTGTGGAACATCATCAAGGGCGTGGCGACGGCCGTTTTCGGCGCCCTGACGGCGTTCTGGAACACCTGGGGCAGCACCATCATGACCTACTTCCAGGGTGTGTGGAACACGATCAAGGCCGTGTTCAGCGCCGCCCTTGATGTGCTGGCCGACCTGTTCGCTGTGTTCTCGGCTCTGTTTGCCGGCGACTGGTCCGGGCTGTGGGAGGCAGTCAAGCAGCTTGCCTCTGATGTCTGGAACGGCATCCTGAATATCATCGGCACGATTCTGACGTCGATCTGGAATGTGCTGTCCAGCATTTGGTCGACCATCTGGGGCTTCATCTCGGAGACCCTCACGAATATTTGGAACGGGATCACGTCCACGTTCACGAACATCTTGAACAGCATCACCGAGACGGTGGGCAATATCAAGAACAGTATCGTCGAGGGATTCCAGGCCGCAATCGACTGGATCACGTCGCTGCCGGCTCAGGCCCTGCAATGGGGTGCCGACATCATCCAGGGCATCGTTGACGGTATCACCGGTGCGGTCGGAAAAGTTGGTGAGGCCGTCAAGGGAGTAGCCGACAAGATCAAGTCCTTCCTCGGGTTCAGCGAGCCGGAGGATGGCCCGCTGAGTGATTTCCATACCTATATGCCGGATATGCTCCAACTCATGGCCGAGGGCATCCAGAAGGGCAAGTCGGTGGTAAGCAACGCCATCAAGGACCTGACCGGCGGTATGTCTGACGAGGTTCAGGACGTTGACCCGAACGACGGAGCCCCGGAGCCCAAGAAGCCAAAGGGCGGCGGAAGCCCCAAGCCGACGCCGCCCCCGGCCGCCGTAGGTGCTGGTGGCTTGGATATTGTCAAGGGCGTCGTTGGGGCGGCCACAAAGGGAATCCAGACGCTGGTTGGCACCGTGAAAGAGAAAGCTGGAGGTTCCGAGGGCCTCAAGGACGCCATGCGCTTCATCGGGAATGGCATGAACGCCCTGATGGGGGCGGCCACCCCGAGGCCCAGCACGGTCAGCACCGTCACCGGCAGCAACAACGTGAGCCGGAGTGTTGTTCAGAACATCGAGATCAACAACAAGTACGAGGGTGACCGGGCTGGACAGCAGAAGTCCTCCCAGGCGGCTAAGCAGGCCGGGAAGGACATCACATCGGAGCTGGCCCGTGGCCTCTCGTATGCAAGGTAGGTGGTGTAAATGGCCAGAGCAAAGCAGCCTGTCTCTGTCAACGGGATAGAGTTCGACGCCCTTATAAGCGAAAACCGTGGCTATGAGGCCACCGTACCAGAGTACCCGGTGGAAACAGGCTTTGTGGTCAGCGACGCGATCATCCTTGGCGCTGAGACGCTGAACATGGTGTTGTTCGTGACCGACACACCGGTGACATGGCGGAGTCATGCCGGGCAGGGCCACGCCGACCAGGTTTGCAATGAGCTTGAGGAGCTGTACTACACAGCGGAGCCCGTGACCGTGGTGACAACCGACAAGGTCTACACCAACATGGCCATTGAGAACATCGGGTTCAGCAAGAGTACCGAGATCGGCTACGCCAAAGAGGTCCAGATTGCTTTCCGCAAAATCAGGGTCACGTCAGCCAAGACTACGACCATCCCGGACAGCTACGGGAAGAGCGGAGCCACGGCGGCTTCCGCCGGAACCGCGAACACGTCCGCCGGGAGCTCCGGCGGGTCGGGCGGTTCTGGCGGAGCCGGTGGCTCTGGCGGCGGCGGTTACAGGTCTGGAGGCAACTCCGGCAGTAGCAAGTCGAGCATCCTGTATGGAGCGGCCTCATCCTTGGGGCTATTGTGAGAGGAGGAACGAGATGGACTATATCACCATCGAGGTTCCCGATATGAACGATAGCGTGTCCCGGATCGTGCTGAACAACACGGTCTACCAGATACGCTTCACCTGGAACGATACCGGCGGGTACTGGAAGTTCAGCGTATACGACCCGCAGAGCCAGCCCATTGTTGTGGGCATAAAGATCGTGCCGAGGTTCCCGATCAATCTGTTCTACGGTGTGACCCGTTTGCCGACCGGCGTTTTTGGGGTCATGACCAAGCTGGACCGCATCGGGAGGAAGGATTTCGTCGACGGGAATGCGACCTTTGTGTTCTGCCCCGTCGAGATGGAAGAATAGAGCACCTGCGGTAACGTCCCATGGAATGTCCACCGGACAGTCCATGGGACAGTCCGCAGGAAAATCCACGGAAAATCCGAGTATAACCGTAACCGTAACCGTAACC
>JAETOQ010000143.1 GCA_021771635.1 Oscillospiraceae bacterium
TTTACCTCTTTCCCAACTGGTCATAGAGCGCGTTGCCTTGTGGACCGATGAGTGCCCGCAGGGCGGCTTTTTTCTCGGCGGCCTTGCCTTCGCCGCGGTAGATTTCCAGTGCATCCAGGAAGATATCCATATCCAGCCCAAACCGTTCCCTGATGGCCGTACAGCGATCTCCGAAGGGGTTGCTCTCCTCCTTCCAGCTCTCTCCCTGGATTCCCCAAAGAGCCTCCCGCTCCCTGTCGGTAAGCCCCTCGGTCTGGAGCAGTGCCCGGGCCGCGTCCACCTGTCCGGTGCTCTTCTTGTCGCCCTTGACGGCCTTTAGCTCTCCCACATAGCGCAGATATGCCTCTGGGTCGACGCCCTCCTGATAGGCCGTGCGGATACCGTCGCCGTTCATCGTCGCCCCGCCGTACTGCGCGTACAGCAGCAGGTATTCCGCTTCGGACAGGCCCAGCTCTTTCTTAGCCGTCTGTGCCAGCTCCACATATCTGTCGCTCTCATAGGCTCCGTCCGTGGCCTCCTCCATCGCCACTGCCTTGGCGTACTGGTTCACCAGTTCAAAGTATTTGACCTGCTGTTCCGGCTCCATGCCGCGGTAGTCCTCGCTGTCCAGCATCTCGCCGATGATGGAGTAGTATGTATGTCCCTGCGTAGTCTGGAACCGCGCCCGCTCTGCCCCGGTCAGGGGCACGTCGACGCCCTCCCGTTCGATCTTGTACGGCGACACCTGCGGGAACATCGTCTTTCCGCCGGTAGTTTCATAGAGCCGGTAGACCTCATCATCCACCTCGTTTCGCGTTCCGGTGTTCACGCTGGATGGGTTGACCATCTCCTGGAGCGCCCGCAGAGGCAGCGGCTCGACGCGCCGGTTCTCCTCGCCCTTCACGTTCACCGATGCGGGAAGGGTGGCTGAGAGACCGGGGAGCTTTGCCTTTATGCCCGCCTGCGCGTTGTCCCAGGCGCCGCCGCCGGTATAGGAGGTGCGGACCGTCCCATCCAGCGTCCGGGCGACCGCGCCGAACAGGGAGGGCGTCATCTGCCCGGCGAAGCCCTGGATCAGCGTTTCGCCAACAGTCTCCGTGGGACTGCCATAGCCCTTCAAAAGGTCCTGGAGGTTGGACAGGATGGTCATATCCATCAACGTGTCACCCCCGGCGTAGAGGACGTTCAGGAGGGCGTCGCTCACCTCCTCCTGGTCTTTCACGGCATCCCAGATCCGGGCCCCCATGGCGAGCTGAGTGCCGACGGGCTGCGCCCATTCATAGGCGACCCGCCCGAAAAGAGAATAGGGGCTCTTCCCCGTCGCCCGGTCCAGCGCCGCCTTGTCCTTGTCGTCGTCGGCCGCGCCGGTAGCCAGGCCGTACTTTGCCAGAAGCATCCCGATGAGGATCGCGCCGGTACCCGTGAGGGCCCTGGCGATGTCGTCCGCAGCGTCCGTCCTGCGCCCGGCCCGGAAATCCAGCAGCGCCTGCACTGCTCCCGCCGGGCTGTAGTCCACTGTGCGGCGCAGGATGTTCACAGGCGTTGTGGTAAAGGGGAGGATGATGTCCGCCGCCCCGCCGGCCGCCCCGCCCCGCCGCTTAACACCGTTGAGCCAGGAGGCCAGGGCGCAGGCGTCCTTGAAGGTGGCCTCCATGGCCTGCTGCGCGGCGTGGTCAACGACCTTCTGCGGCACCTGATCCAGACTGGTGTAGCCCTGCGCTTCGATGTACTGGGCGGCGTTGTCGAGGAAGGCGGAGCGCACAAAGGGCGTGTCGCCCTTTTCCAGCAGGTCATAGGTGAACTGCCGCACGGCGTCCATGGCCTGTCCGGGCTTACTCTCTCCAAAGTAGCGCCGGTATTGCCTTAGCAGCCCGTTCATATCCCACTTGTCGGCGCTCCCCGCCAGCATTTCGCGGTTTTCGGCGTAAAGCGATTCTGCCAATGCCCGGCTCCCCCGGCTCACCCGGAGCGTCCGGGTCTGGTCCTGCTTGTCCAGCGCCCCCCATTTGACCAGCATATCCTGGATCGCGCCGGAAAGTCGCTCGGCCGCCTTCCGCTCCACTGCCAGCGGGACGTTGGCCACCACGTTGCGCACCTGGGTCTTGGGGTTGAGCAGCATGGATACCCGGCGGATCTCCGTCAGCTTTTCCCACCAGGTCGAGGGCATCTCCGCCCCCACCCGGTGGGCCACCTTTTCATACATTGCGGAAAAAGCGTCCTCGTCTCCCAGGTCGATCCCGGCGATCTCCTGCCGCTCCTCATCGGTGAGCGCGAAGTCGGACCACTTCTCCCCGTACCGCTTCCGACCCGCCTCATTCACCCGGTCCAGTGCGCCCTGAATTGTGTTCTCCACCGTAACCGGGTCTGCGCTGCGCAGGATGTTGGCCGCCTGTCCAAGCTGCCCCGCTTGCGTCAGCTCCACCGCCACGTCGGAGAGCAGGTTGCGCGCCG
>JAETOQ010000144.1 GCA_021771635.1 Oscillospiraceae bacterium
ACGGAGGACAGCATCAATGGGGACTGCCCTGTGTGCGGAGCGGAAGATGCAGACCTTTCCCGCTGTAAAGGAGAGAAAACAGAAGAACAGGAAAAGACCGGGGAAAAGGTCATCACGGCATGGGAATGGATCGATTCGGAAGAAAATCTGACGGACGGTATATTGGCACTGCCCGGAGCAGGCAGGGAAAATCCGGCATTTGCGGAAGATGTGACTGCTCTTCTGCCGGAGAAGATACAGGCCAAAGTAGCCGCAGTGACTGCGGCGGAGGACGGGGAAGAAACAGAGGAAGATGCGGAAACAGCGCCAGAGACAGAAGATGCGGAAATCACCCTGACAGGCTGGAAGTGTGCATCTTATCCAGAGGACGGGGCGTATGAAGGGACATATACCTTTACGGCATCCCTGCCGGAAGGCTTTGTGTTGGCGGAGGACGCAGCCGGGCTGGAAGTGAAAGTTGAGTTAGGCGGAGCGGAGATGCTGGCTGAAACAGTGTCAGTATCTTATCAGGAAGCATCATGGAACGGCAGTGAAGTGACCTATACGGGCAAAACCGAAAACTGTACGTCTGTTGAAAGCAGTACCGAGGCGGTCACATGGAACGCGGGCTGGTATGTGATCAACAGCACCGTCACCATTTCCGAACCTATCACAGTCAGCGGCGAAGTGAACCTGATCCTGGGGGACGGCTGCACCCTGAACGCGGAAAAGGGCATTGTGGTGACCACCGGCAACAGCCTGACCATCTACGCCCAGTCGGGCGGCACAGGGACGCTGAACGCCACAGGCGGTGATGGCGCAGGCATCGGCGGTGATGGTAAAACCAATGCTAACGTTGATGGCGGTTCCAGCGGTGCGATTACCATTCATGGCGGCAATATTACCGCAACCAGTCAAAATGGTGCAGGCATTGGCGGCGGTGCGCCTTGGTCTGGCGCAAATGGCGGTTCCGGCAGCAATATCACCATCTATGGCGGCAGCGTGACCGCGAGTTCCTCTCGAAATGGCATGGGTGGCGCAGGGATCGGCGGCGGTGGCGGCGACAAAGGCGGTGGCACCGGAGAAAATATCAATATTTATGGCGGTACGGTAAATGCCACTGGCGGCAATCTCGGCGCAGGCATTGGCGGCGGTGGTAGCAGTGTCATTACAGACTCCAGCTACAAATCCGGCGATGGCGCCGTCACCATCAGCGGCGGCAGCGTGACCGCTGTGGGAGGTAACTATGCCGCGGGTATCGGCGGCGGCGGTGGATACTATTATATCAACCAGTACAGCAGTGGCGGTTGTGCCGGCGGCACCGGCAGCGTCACCATTTCCGGCGGCATTGTGGACGCTTCCAGTCCCACAGATGTCTATTGGACAGGTTACGAGGGTGCTCCCATCGGCAACGGCGGGAACACAACCGCAGCGGCGACCGTCAACAAAACCACTGGCATCGTGTTTGAAAACGGCGCGGGTACTGTCTGCGGCGCTGTGACCCTTGACGGGAGCTATACTGTCCCTGGGGACTATACGCTGAACATCCCCGTTGGGGCCAGCCTGTCCGGGAGCGGCACATTAAGCGGCGGCAGTGCGTTCACCACCGAAAATCTGACGGCGGATATGATCTCTGTCCCGGAGGACTGGCACTATACCGGGGAGGATTTGACGGAAAAGATCAAGAGTGCAGTCAGCCTGAATGGAGAAATTACTATCTGTGGGCAGACATTCACTGCCAGTACAGACGGCTGGGAATTGAGCGTAGAAAAGGTGTCCGAGTTGGAGTATACCGTTAAATATACCCACACCGACGGGACACTCTCGAAAACTGTCACCATAGCCAGAGGACAAACCGCGCTATCTGATGTTGTGACCTATAAAGAGGACGGTACGACACCCACCAATACCTTTAGCGTTGGTGAAACGATTATCGTCAAGGCTACCGCTGCATTTCCGGCCAACAACGCAATCATGGCCGCGGCCAGGTTTGATACACCTGCCGGGGAGCAGATGGCGGTCTACTATGACAACATACAAATCTCTGCCCCCTCCACTGTAGAAAATGGCGTCCACACCATGACGGTAGATACCAGCAATTTGCCGGAAAGCGCGCTGAACAAAGAAATCGCCCTCACAGTGAAATACATTGAGAGCGATAATGCGTCCGGCGCGACTGCCATAACGAATGTTACGGTTACTGCCGTGGCGAGGGTGGAAAAGGACAGCACCACCACCTATGTGGGCGCGTTGGCCGATGCGTTCACAGACGGAAACTCCGGCGCGACAGTAACCCTGCTGACGGAGGTGGATTTAGGCAGCAACTACATTGGAATCAGAGGCAGCAGCACCTTCACGTTGGATTTGAACGGTCAGACTGTCAAAGCATCTTACTACGGCGCATTTGATATCTCAGGCGGCAGCCTTACGATTCAGGACAGTCCGGCGGAGTTATCTCGGGAACGGAAAATGGATTATGGGTGAATGGGGGCGGAAACATAGTCCTCTCCGGTGGAGCATACAGTGGAAGACACGCAATATGGGTAGATGCGAATGTGTCTGTCACGCTGAAGGATCTGCTTGCATCCGAGTGTGCCTATCATAGCGGTGATACGCCCATCCCGCTCCAGCCAAACGGCAAGGAACTGACCGGCACCGTGACGGTGAAGGAATGCAGCCACACCGGCGAGGGCGTCTGTACTTACACCCACAACGAAAATACGTCCACCCACACCAAGACCTGTCTGGCCTGCGGGCAAACGTTGGGTATGGAAAACTGCACCTACACGTTCAGCGGTGCCACCGGCACCTGCGCGGCGTGCGGTGACAGCATAACCGTGGCGGTTTCCGGCACGGAGAACCTGGTCTATGACGGCACCGGGAAAGAGCCGGGTGTGACTGTCACACGGGCAGGGACGGCGCTGGCAGCGGGCGCTTATACGGTAACCTACGCTGACAACATCAACTCTGGTACAGCCAAAGTGACCGTGACCATCGGAAATAGCCAGGGCACCTATACCGGGAACTTCAACATCGGCAGGGCCGCGCTGACCATCAAGGCCAGTAACCAAACTATCACCTACGGCGGGAGCATCACCACGGGCACGGATCAGGTGACAGCTACCGGCCTCGCCAGCGGCGACACGCTGGAGAGCGTCACCCTGATGCCCAGCAGCGATCAGGTGGCGGTGGCGGATAAGACCATCACTCCCTCCGGCGCGAAAATCCAAAATTCCAGCGGCGCGGAAGTGACCAGGAATTATGAGATCACCTATGTGCCGGGGAACCTGACCATCAACCGGGCACAGGGGACGCTGACGGTTCCGGCCGGCCCGGTCACAAAAACTTTTGGCGATGGGCAGTTTCTCTTAGGCTGTTCCACAAATGGGGACGGGAAAATATCCTATGCTTCGTCCGATGAGAACGTGGCATCCGTTTCCGCAGACGGGAATGTCCTGATAAAAGGGGC
>JAETOQ010000145.1 GCA_021771635.1 Oscillospiraceae bacterium
GGCCTGCACACTTGCTTCCGTGGGAGCAGATGGTACGGCAGAGGCTTCTTCCTGATAGGGCTGGGTGCTGTCGATGTGGACGGAGTTGGTGGTGGCGTTGTAGGTCACGCCGAAGTTCACCGCTTTGCCGATGTCCCGGAGCCGGACATAGTTGTTTCCGCCGATGCTGTAGGCGGTCATGCTCACTCGCTGACCGTCCACGTAGATAGGCTGGGTACTCAGTGTGGCTGTGATGTTGGTAGCTGCTTGCGCGGCGGGGCCGCTTAGGGCGAGGCCGGCGAGGATGCCGAGGCCCATGAAGATTGCTTCCCGTTTTATGTTCATGCTGTGACGCTCCTTCCGATTTTGTTGTGCATTTTGCAAACACAACCATGCCGAAGGCGTGCCGGAAAGTCAAGCAGAATCGTAGTTCAGCGCAGAGAAAAGCAGGGGTGCAAACGAAGCAGATTGCACAGCAGGTGTGCCTCTTATTGTTTTCTGCGGCGCAGATTTTACGGGGGTCACATGGTCTGTTCCCAGGTTTGATCGCCGCTGAACTTCTGTCCCATGGCCATTTTCTTGATAGCCTCTCTGCGGCGCTGTTTGCTGTCCGTCCATGTGGGCGGCGCGGGGAGCTGCCATTCATCGTCGCGTTCCTGGTCGGCCGCTACCTGGAACCATCCAGCGGCCAGCTCACCCATCCAGCCCTCCTCCGGCTCCGGCGTGGTGGGACGGAAGCCTGTAGTCTGGCGGTAGAGGAGGAGCGCCTCCAGATTTTCCTTGAGGAAGGTTTCATCATGGAGGCTGCTGTCCCGGCACTTGCGCCCGTTGGGACAGGTGAACGTGATGTGCTTCCGGGTGTTCGACCAGGAAACCTCGTAACCCTCCATCTCCATGTTGGTGATGAAATCCTCGCGGGTGATGGAATACTCCAGCGCCTCGTTGATGGCCTGGATCAGATCCAGCTTCCAGCTGTCGCCGCGCAGGCCGGCCTGATACTCGCCTGGCTTCATGCGCCTCTTTTTGGTACGCAGTTCGCACTCGTCCAGCACCCGAAGACCGTGGGCGAGACAGATCTCATCGTTCACTTTTCGGTGCGTCAGAAGGTCGCCGGGGCTTTGATGGAGCTTGTGACCATCCTTGTGGCTGACGCTGTTCACCACCATGTGGTTGTGCAGATGGCCGGTGTCAATGTGGGTGGCGATCACCACCTCGAAGCCTGGGAACTGCCGCTGGGCGAACTCCAGGCCGATGTCGTTGACCTCCTGGGGCGTGATATTGTCCTCTGCGGAGAAGGACTGGACAAAGTGGTAGAACTGCGTCCCGCCTGTTTTGTGAAAGCGTTCTTTGGTCATCTGCATCTCGATAAAGGCGGACTGGGGAACGCAGTCGCTGCCGGTGACCAGCCACGCGTCGCCCAAGCGGGTTTTTTCCTCCTGTTCCACATAGTCGATCACGCCGCGCATGGAACTGGCGAACTGCTTTTTGCATTGGATCGCGGTGAAGGTCGCCATCAGCGCACCTCCCGGATCAATACACTCAGCGTGTCGCACAGCTGGGTGTACGCTTCGACGAGGTCATCCCCGCGCAGAACTGTAAGCCGCCCCATGTTGGCCAGGGTGGTGAGCTGGTTCAGGTTGCGGCCCTGGGCTTTCAGCTCAGAGAGCAGATTGTCCAGCCCGTCCACCCGGACGATCTCTTTCCCCAGTGCGCAGGTGGTGAGGTAGTCCGTGACGGTCATGCCGGCGGCCTTGGCCCGTTGGCAGATGGCCTTTTTGTCTACTGGAGTCATCCGGGCAGTGATAATTTCGGTCTTTTTCTTCTGCATTGAGCTCCTTTCTCTCCCCCTTCAGGGGGTAGGGGGTGCCGGGGCAGTGCCCCGGCGAGTGCGGGCGGCGTATAGCCGGACGCGATGCTTGCCCTACCCAAAAGGGTAGGCATCCGCCCCAACGGGGCGCTTCTGCAATGCCCTCACCGGGCGCTCCCGCGGCACTGCGGCGGGGCCAGGTGGTACACACTCGCGCACAGCGGATCACACTGGGGTCAACGCCGCGTTTCAGGGGCTGGGAGGTGATGTCATCTCCACCTGGCCCACGGAGGGCCACGAGGGGCCTCAAAACGCGAAACACGGGGTCATGCACCTAACTGGAGTTGGGCGCGGGCGGTTTCATGGGCCAGCCGCTCCAACTGCCGCTGATAGTGGGTCTCCAAAACGTCTTGGAACGGGGAGACGGTATAGAGCAGATTGCCATTTCGTTTTACGCCAGCCTTGGTCGTAACGGTGGTGCTTTCAGTTTGGATAAGGCCCTTGCGCTCGAGGCTGCCGACGTATTTTGCCACCGTGTTTTCCGCCATGCCCACCGCTTTACCAATCGTTTTGTAGCTGGGCCAGCACTGGCCCGTT
>JAETOQ010000026.1 GCA_021771635.1 Oscillospiraceae bacterium
ATTTTGAAAAGCAGCTTGCCCTTCACAACCGCCGCTCCAACTACTTCCCCATGAGGCCCCTCAACTGGTTATCTCCCATAGAGCTTGCTGTCCAATATGTTTGACAATCCTACACATTTTTTTCAAAAAGCAAAAATTTTCGGTTGCTAATTCTAAAAGAATATAGTAAAATGAATAAGCTTATAACAAGTCCTCCGCATGCAGCTGCGGAGCCGGTCTCGCGCAATGGATGCCCGCGAATCATGTCAGGCGGGGAACCGAGCAGCATTAAGCGGGATGTTCCATGTGCCGCGAGGGCTCCGGTTCCGCAGCTGCATACGGAGGGCTTATTCTATCCGGGAGGCGTTTCATGTACCAGGCCCTTTACCGCAAATGGCGTCCCAAGACATTTTCGGATGTCATCGGACAGTCCCATATCACTGAGACCTTGCAAAAGCAAGTCGCCGAAGGCCGGACTTCTCACGCCTATCTCTTCACAGGCACCCGGGGGACCGGCAAGACCACCTGCGCCAAGATCTTGGCAAAGGCGGTCAATTGTGAGCAGCCGGTGAACGGCGATCCCTGCTGTCAGTGCCCCTCCTGCCTCGGCATTGAGAATGGCAGTTTTCTGGATGTGCTGGAATTGGACGCGGCCTCCAACAACGGTGTGGATCAGGTCCGGGCCCTGCGGGACGAGGCCGTCTATTCCCCGGCAAATGTCAAAAAGCGGGTCTATATCGTGGATGAGGTCCACATGCTGTCCACCCCGGCGTTCAACGCACTGCTGAAGATCCTGGAGGAGCCGCCGGAGCATCTGATGTTTATTCTGGCGACCACGGAGCTGCATAAGGTGCCTGCCACTATTCTCTCCCGCTGTCAGAGGTTTTCGTTTAAGCGGATCACACCGTCGGATGTGGCCAAAAGGCTGGCCTATGTGGCGGAGCAGGAACACATCGACCTGACGCCCGACGGCGCGGAGATCCTGTCACGGCTGGCGGACGGCGCTCTGCGGGATGGCCTGAGTCTGCTGGACCAGTGCGCGGCGGCAGGCGGGACCATCGACAGCGCGGCTGTTTTGGATGTGCTGGGACTGGCGGGCAACCTCCAGACGGCACAGCTGATGGAATGTGTGCTGCGGCGGGACGCCAAGGCCGCGCTGCTGCTGCTGAACCAGCTGTATGCCGGCGGAAAGGACGTGGGCGCGGTGCTGGGCGAGCTGTCCACCCTGACACGGGATCTGCTGCTGCGGCGGACGGCCCCGGAGGGCGGCGCCGTGCTGCTGTCCGGCGGATATGACTCTGCCACGTTGGACCGGCTGGGCAGAGATGTGCCCGGCAGCCGGTTTTTGTATTTGGCATCCACGCTGCAAAAGGCCACGGCGGACCTGTATTACAGCTCCAACCGCCGCACGGACGCGGAGCTATGCTTACTGCGGCTGTGTGATGAGTCCCTGTCCGGAGACCTGACCGCTCTGGAGGCCAGAGTCCAGCGCCTGGAGGAGGGGGCGGCCCGGGGCCAGCTGGTGCGGGCGGCTGTGGAGCAGAGCACGGCAAAGCGCGGACCGGATCCAGCGCCCCAGGAGAAGAGCGCCGTGGAGATTCCGCCGTGGGAGGAGGCCCCTGCCAAGACGGCGTCTGCGCCGGAGCTGCCGCCCCTGCCGGAGGAGCCGCCGATGATGGAGGAGCCGGGAGAGCGGGTGTTCGATATCCCGGAGGGACTAGACCGGGAGGAAGTAAAAGCGGCTCCGGCGAAACAGCCCGCGCCGGCCTCCGCCGCACCGGCCGCGCAGCCGGTCCAGGCGGTGAACGGGAATTGGTGGCGGGCGCTGGCAGAGGGCTGCAAGGGCCGGCTGCCGCCGATGTACCGGGCATTTCTGGATATGTGCACGGGAACGCTGGAGGGCGATCAGCTGACGGTCTACGCGCCGGATGACATCACCCTGGGACGGCTGGACAACGACCGCGTCAGGGGCGCGCTGGGCGAGGAGACGGCCAAGGCCGCCGGGATGCCGGTGCGGCTGGTGTTCCGGGTGGGCGAGCCGCCGAAGGCGACACCCCAGGAAAATTTGCAGAACCTGCTGAAGTTCGGCAGTCAGTTCGATAACATCCAAATCAAATAAGAGGAGAAACAAGTATGGGATATAGTGCACGCCGTGGATTTACCAACGGCAAGGTGTCCGGCGCAGCGCGTCAGGCCGAGATGCAGCAGAAGATCGCCGAGATGCAGGAGGCGATGACTGCCGCCCAGGAGAATGTGGAGGCCCAGGAGTTCACCGCCAGCGTGGGCGGCGGTGTGGTGGAGGCCAAGGTCAACGGCAGGAAGGAAGTGCTTGCCGTGACCATCAAGCCCGAGGCCGTGGACCCGGAGGACGTGGAGATGCTTCAGGATCTGGTGGTCTCCGCCGTCAACGAGGCGCTGCGGCAGGCGGGAGACGCCATGGAGAAGGGAATGGCCAACGTCACCGGCGGCCTGAATCTGGGTGCCTTCGGCCTGTAAAATAGGAGAGAACAGCCTGCATGATAGGACCATGCAGGCTGTTTTGCGAATAAGGAGAGACATATGAGATACAGACGAATGCTGGCAGCGGTACTGGCCTGCCTGCTGCTGGCCGGGTGCGGCGCACAGCGGACGGAGCCTCTGGCGGAGGAACCGGCGGCGGAGGGAGCGGTCATCGCCTATGTGCCCCTGGATGACCGGCCGGACAACGTGGAGCGGGTGGCGTATCTGGCGGAGTCTCTGGGATACACCCTGGCGATGCCGGAGGCGGATCTGTACAGTACGAAGCTGGACAGTCAGCCCGCCAATGAGAACGGCACCCAGTACGGGGACATGGCGGCCCTCTGCGAGTGGGTGCTGGAGCAGGAGGCGGCGGGGTGCGACCGGTATATCCTGTCCATGGACCAGCTGCTGTCCGGCGGACTGGTGAATTCCCGCCACACGGCGGAGACACTGACTGTTGTGCTGCCCGACGGAACGGAGATGACGGATCTGGAGCTGATGACCGCGCTGCTGGGGGAGCTTGCCAGGGACGAAAATAACCATGTCTGGCTGCTGGACAGCGTGATGCGGCTGGCCCCCACCACCGGGTACGCGGGCTTTGGCATCGAGGAGTACAATGCCCTGCGGGCCTATGGGGCGGAGGGCCGGCCCGCGCTGGCGGGACAGGACCTGACGGCGGAGGCCATTCAGGCGGACTACCGGCTGGGCGGCGATGGCCGGGAAATCCCTCTGGCGGACTTCGGACTGACGGAGACCGTGGTGGAAGAGTACCTCTCCGCCCGGGGCCGGAAGCTGGCACTGGCGGAGCGGATGATGCAGACGGTCCAGTGCGGCGGCTATGAGAACTTCCGGGTGCTCATCGGCATCGATGACTCCTCCGAGGAGGACAGCATCCAGAAAAATGAGATCGCCTACCTGCGGAGCCTGCTGCGGGAGGGGGACGCGCTGCTCTCCGGCGTGGACGACCTGGCCTTCAAGGCGGTGACGCGGCTCTATTTGGAGGAGGTCGGATGGGAGGGCGCCTCAGTGTCTGTCCGCTATTTTGGCGGCACCGAGGACCGGCCCGCCTGCGATTACGATTACCTGCCCCTGACGGAGATCATGGAGGAGCACGCGGACTTTTTCGGCCTCACGCTGGACGAGAGCACGGCGCGTCCCGCCCGGACGGCGCTGGAGATCCTGGTGCTGACACAACCTGCCGACGAAACGCTGAAAGCGGCCTGCTGCAAACAGCTGGCAGATGCTTTGAACGAGTGCCGGAGCGAAAACCGCCCTGTGATCCTCATCGACGCCAGCAACGGCAGGTATGAGGCGTCCTGCTATGAGAAGCTGACAAAAGAGACGGAGCTGGGATATCTGCTGAGCTACGCCGGTTTTTTGGACATGGCTATCGTCACCGGCACGGCCCTGAGCCACGGCGTGGCCCGGTACGCTTTCCTGCAAAATGGGGAGCGGACGGAGGCTGCGGAGCGGGCATTCCTGCGGACTCTGGCGGACAGCGTCATCAAGGACTTCTGCTACAAGCATGTGGTGCGGGAGGACCTGCTGGCCTACATCCGGAACGACCTGGGGGGCGACCCCAACAACTTCTGGCAGCCGGCGATCGACCGGGCGGCGGTACAGGAGCGCCTGGAGGCTGGCATGGCGAAGGCCACAGCGGATGTGGTCGAAAATTTGGAGCGGAGCAACTTCGTCTCGGAGCTGGAACCCATGGACCTGCGGGGCTGGGGCGGCATCGAGCTGACCAATTACCGCTTCCCCTGGGACCGGGCCTTTGAGATTGGCATGGATATTCAGCTGGGAGCGTTTACGGAGCCTCACAGGGAATTCCTGGGGTTCTACTATCAATAGATCAAGAAAAGGAGTTTTACAAATGTTGATCAAGACAGACACCGGGGCGGGATATCCCGTCGCGGTGGTCCGGAGTCAAACGCCGGTCATCACAGACGTGCAGTCCGCGCTGGATGTGATGATGACGGCCAAATATGAGAGCGGGACGGACCGGATCGCCATCCAGAAAGAGGCGCTGGCGGAGGAGTTTTTCACCCTCAGCAGCGGACTGGCCGGGGAGATCCTGCAGAAATTCACCAATTACGGTGTGAGGTGCGCCATTTTTGGGGACTTTAGCCGCTACACCAGCAAGCCCCTGCGGGACTTTATCCGGGAGAGCAACCGGGGAAAGACCGTGTTTTTCGCGGACAGCGAGGAAGCGGCGGCGGACTGGCTGGCCAAGAACTAGATATGCGCGGAAAAAGCGGGACCGTCCGTCGGACGGTCCCGCTTTTGAGTGATGGGGGAGAGATCAGAGCTGCTTGACCGTGTAGTACACGGCCAGGGCAAAGACCACCACGGCCAGGATCCACATGGCATAGTAGGCAGCGGCAGTATTGATCAGCGCCACGGCGACGGCCACGGCGGACAGGCCGCAGGCCACGTAGATGGGCAGAGGATCGGCATCAGTGGGAAGCAGCTTGCCCAGTCTGCCGCTTTTGGTCAGCAGAGCGGCAGCGGCCAGCACCACGATATAGAGGACGGCGGCGATCTTGACATATGTGCCGATATACATGCTGTCCATTTCCCGGCGGCAGACCCACAGGACAACCAGGGAGGCGGCCAGAATGCTCAGGGCCAGCGCGCATTCCCGGTCATACAGGCTCCACAGGATCCCCAGCACCATGACCACGGGGACCACTACTGTCAGCAGGGAGAGAAATGCCATGTTCCGGTGGACCAGAAAACTGGCCAGGGCCAGAAACGCGCCGGCAGCGAACACGGACCAGCCGATGACACGTTTCTTCTTGTCACTTTTCCAGAGGAGGGAGAGCACAAGCCCCACGGCCAAAACAGCCACGCCGACACAGGCAAAGACCTTCAGATAGTCATCCCAGGCGACGACCTGTTCCAGGGTGCCATTCACATAAAAACGCCGGATAACCAGCAGATACAGCTCCGCCACGCAGCCGGCCAGGAAAAACTTCATTGCGCCGGTCATGGGCTCGTCCCGCTTGACCGACTTGGACTTGCTGTTCGGATTCTTTGGCATTTATAATGACCTCCAGGGCTAAATTCATGAAACATGTTGTGCGGCGCACGATACGCCGCTGACATACCCTGATAGTATAGCAGACTTTGCATTCATTTGCAAGGGCAACCTCCGGCAGTTTTTGTGCTTTTTTATAAATGAGGAGGATTCCGGGTTGAGAAGCGGCGGGCACCGTGATATACTACCTTATTATGTGAATGACGCAAAAGAACGAAATGCGAGGTACTATATGAGACGATGGATGGCGTTTGTACTGGCGGCGGTGCTGACGGGAGGACTGACCGCCTGTGCCGGAACTCCGGCAGACCCTGATGAGGCCCAGGAGAGCATTCAGGTCATCGCCATGGACACGGTGATGATCATATCGGCCTATGGGGAAAAGAGTACCCACACCGTTTACATGGCGGAGGACGAGATCCGGCGGCTGGAGGGGCTGCTGTCCCGGACAGAGCCGGACAGCCAGGTATCCGCCCTGAACCACGCGGATGAACAGCCCACAGCAGTGGATGGGGAGGTCTCACGCCTGCTGAATGCGGCCGCACTGTACAGTGAGGTGACCGGCGGGACCTTTGATATTTCCATTGCCCCGGTGGTTTCCGCCTGGGGCTTTACGGAGGCCGAGAACCGGGTGCCCTCTCAAGCGGAGCTGGACGGACTTCTGACGCATGTGGGAATGGAGCATGTCCACGCTGAGAGCCCGGACGCCGTATGGCTGGACCAGGGGACGCAGGTCGACCTGGGGGGCATTGCAAAGGGCTATCTCGCCGACAGGATCGCCATGCTTCTGCGGGAGAACGACATCCCGCGGGCTACCATCAGCTTAGGCGGAAATGTGCTGGCCTGGGGAGACCGGCCTGACGGAACGCCCTGGCGGATCGGTGTGCAGGACCCCAAGCGGCCTGACGATGCGGAGGGCTTTGCGGGACTTTTACAGCTGGAGGATGCCTACGCCGTCACCTCCGGCGGCTATCAGCGGTATTTCGAGCAGGATGGCAAGGCCTATCACCACATCATCGATCCGGCCACGGGCTATCCGGCGGACAGCGGACTGATCTCTGTCACCGTGGTGGCGGACTGTGACCGGGAGGCATCCGACGGCCTTCCGGGGACCGGAACGATGTGTGACGCCCTGTCCACCGCCCTGTTTGTCATGGGGGAGGAGAAGGCATTGGACTTCTGGCGAAACAGCGGATATGACTTTGACATGGTACTGGTGACGGCGGATGACCGTGTTGTGGTGACTGCCGGTATTGCGGAGCAGTTCACACCTGATGAAGCCGGCGGGTATGCCTATGAGATGGTCTCCTAAGCTGCGTCCCAACGGCTGGGATGGACTGGCGGCGGCCATTGTGCTCCTGTTGGCAGCGGCGTGCGCCGGAATGCTCTGGGGCCGCGGCGCCGCGACCGGAGGAGAATTGGAAGTGGTGGTGTCCATCGACGGCGGGGAGGTGGAGCGGTTTGTCCCCACGGACAGTGCGGGGGAAAAGACTTACACCAGCCGGGGCTACACCCTCCATGTGCTGGTCCGGGACGGCGGCGTGGAGGTCTCTCAGGCGGACTGCCCCACTCAGGACTGCGTGCACACGGGCTGGATCGGCCGGGCCGGGGAGAGCATCGTGTGCCTGCCTGCCCGTGTGATCATCCAATTGGTCCGGACGGACGGAGGCAGCGATCCGGGCGGCGTGGACGTTGTGATCGGATAAGGGGGCAGAGGCATGAAACTGACGACAAAACAGCTGACGCTGTGCGCCATGCTGACCGCCATGGCGCTGGCCCTGTCCTATTTGGAGAATTTCTTCCCCCTGTCTCTGGCTATCCCCATTCCCGGCATCAAGCTGGGACTTGCCAACATCGTGACCGTGTTCGCCCTGTATGCCCTGGGGCCTGTTCAGGCGCTGCTGATCCTGCTGTCCCGGTGCGTCCTGGGGGCGGTGTTCGCCGGGAATATGAACGCGCTGCTGTTCTCCCTGCTGGGGGGCGTCACCGCCATGCTGGTGATGATCCTGCTGTCCCGGTCACGGCGGTTGTCGGTCTACGGCGTGTCCGTGGGCGGCGCGGCGGCCCATAACTGCGGCCAGGTGGCGGCGGCCATCCTGACGCTGGGAAACACGGCGCCGCTGTATTACCTGCCGGTGTTGCTGGGCGTGTCCCTGTTTACCGGGGCGCTGACCGGACTGATCGCCGCCTGCCTGTTCCAGGCGCTGGCGCATACGGATTTGATGAAAGGGTGAGGGAGATGGAACCCAAGAATATCAGCAAGAAGGACCAGATCATCCTCCAGCAGCTGGAGGTCATCCGCACCATGACGGAGAACAACCTGAACCGCATGGGCACGGACTTCTGGGGTACGCCTCCGGCGGAGAGCGGCGGAGGAAAAGCCCCGGGCGGCGCCGGAGAAGGTGCAAGGCCGGAAAGACCGAAGGCGCCGGAAGAGGAGAAGGGCGGTACGGCGGCCTCCACCGGGAACGGCGAGACCAACGCTCCGGAGGAAGAAACAGCCCCGCCGGAGAGGATCGAGGACCTGCAGGCGGAGCTGGACGGCTATATCGGCCTGGACGCCGTGAAAAAAGAGGTGCGGAACCTCATCAACATGGTGACAGTCTATCAGATGCGGGAGAAGAACGGCCTGCCCACCACAGATCTGAGTCTGCACATGGTGTTCTCCGGCAATCCGGGCACCGGAAAGACCACCATCGCCCGTATGATGGCCCGGATCTATCACAGTCTGGGCATCCTGAGCAAGGGACAGCTGGTGGAGGTGGACCGCGGGGGCCTGGTGGCGGGCTACGTGGGTCAGACGGCCATCAAGACCGGCAAGGCCATTGAAAAGGCCCTGGGAGGCGTGCTGTTCATCGATGAGGCCTACGCACTCAACGGCAAGGCGGAAAACGACTTCGGCCAGGAGGCCATCGACACCATTTTGAAGGCCATGGAGGACCACCGGGACGATCTGGTAGTCATCGCGGCGGGCTATGACGGGCTGATGGATGACTTCATCCACTCCAATCCCGGACTGGAGTCCAGGTTCAACCGCTTTCTTCATTTTGACGATTACAGCACCGACGAGATGATGCGGATCTTTGAGATGCAGTGCAGAAAAGGCTGTTACACCCTGGAGGGCCAGGCGGCGGAGATGGTGCGGGATTTTATCCGGGAGGAGAACACCGATCCCGTCTCCTTCGGCAATGCCCGGGGTGTGCGGAACATCTTTGAACAGATTTTGGTGAACCAGGCCAACCGGCTGGCGGGGATGGAGCATGTGACCAAAGAGGACCTCATGAAGATCACCCCCACGGATGTGCTGATGGCACGGGGCATGGAGGAGGGGACAGTCCCTCCGCCCTATGGGGACCAGGGCGGCAGGTGAGACAGCGGCCCCGGAGAGCGCAACGAAGGTTACAACAAAGAGCGGTCCGGACGGACCGCAGATAAATCGGGAGAGGGAGAAACATGAAAAAAACGGCATCCTTTTTATATTCGGTTTTGGGAGGCGTGTGCATCGGCATCGGGGGAACAGTGTTTCTGTCCTGTGAAAACAAAGTGACGGGGGCGGTGTTCTTCTGCCTGGGGCTGTTCGCCATCTGCACCTTTGGATTCAACCTGTTTACCGGGAAGGTGGGCTACATCTTTGAACAGCCCCCGGCATATGCAGGGTTCGTGCTGTCGGTTTGGCTGGGAAATCTGGTGGGCACCGGACTGGTGGGCTACGGCATCCGGGCCACCCGCATTGCCGGGATCACGGAAAAGGCGGCCGCCCTCTGCCAGACAAAACTGGATGACAGCCTGATTTCGATTTTTATATTATCTGTTTTGTGCAATATCTTGATGTTTATTGCAGTGGATGGGTTTAAGAACAACCCCCATGAGGTGGGGAAGTACATCGGCATCTTCATGGGTGTCATCGTGTTCATCCTGTGCGGCTTTGAGCACTGCGTGGCCAATATGTTCTATTTCTCCGCCGCCAACATGTGGAGCGGAAGGGCGGCACTGTACATGCTGGTGATGACACTGGGAAACACCTGCGGCGGCGTCATCATCCCGCTGTGCCGGAGGCTGAAGGCCGGCGAATAAAAAACAAGTGAATTGTCAGAGTAAGTGCAACAAGAAATGAGTTCGAGGTGCCAGAGTTCCTGAGCAGAATGGAAATTTAAAACTAAAACTTTATGAGGCCTGGCGCTGATCAGCGCCAGGCCAGGCTGTCGGTAAACCCGAAAAATCAGGAAAACGGGAAGGAAAGGTGTGCGCGGGAAACCCAGGAATGGTGTCCTGCGCTATTCAAATCTTAAGCAGCTTGTCGAAAAGACGTTTTCGACAAGCTGGCCTGGCGCTGATCAGCGCCAGGTCTCACTTTGATAGTACCAAAAGGCCCCCCGGCAGAGCCGGGGGGCTAAAAGAGCTTATATAGTCAGCACACTTGAAAATCGGTAAATACCGATTTTCTCACAGCGGCAGGGCCGCTGTCGGGCGCCGCCTGACTATGGAGTCTGACGCAAGGCCGCTTTGCGGCCTTGCGGGGCGAGATATCCCCCCACAAGTTGAAAAGAAGTTTTTGCTTCTTTTCATTTTCTTGTTGCTCTTGATCGTATAATTCACCAGAGTTTCCGGAAGATATGCACTCGGAAGGAGATGCGGGTGGTGAGGCGGTCCAGCGCCGCCAGCCGCTCCGCACCGGCCTTGGGCGTTTTCCAATAGTAGGGCGTCATCTGGAACAGGGCATGGATGTCCGCCTGACTGGTCAGGGTGATGACAGTATCCACCGGGACGATGGCCTCGTAGGAAAAGCCCTCGTAGGGCGTCTCCTTCTCCTCGTTGGGATAGGGGCGGTCATAGAGGACCTGCTTCATCTCCCACAGGTGGTCCGCCGCCGGGACCACGTACAAAAAGGTGCCGTCTGGCTTCAGGACGCGGCGGAACTCCTCCAGCGCCAAAGGGGAGAAGCAGTCCAGGAGAATGTCCACGCTCTCATCCGCCAGAGGCAGGTGGTAGGAGGAGGCCACGGCGAACTCCACGCCCTTCTCCCGCTTGGCGGCGGCGCGGAGGATGACCTTGGAGATGTCAGTGCCCGCCATGCGGGGCGCCTTTCCGGCGGCCCGCATGGCCTGATAGATGCCGGCGGTGTAGTACCCCTCGCCGCAGCCCGCGTCCAGAATGGCGGGAGAGTCGCCGGAATGGGACAAAATTTGACAACAGAGGGTATTCAACAGTGGGGAATAATACCCTTTGGAGAGAAAATCCCGCCGGGCGGCGGCCATGCCCTTGTCGTCCCCGGGAGCGGCGGAGTGCTTCTGGTTGGGGGGCAGCAAATAGGTGTAGCCCTCCCTGGCGATGTCATAGCTGTGGCCGTTTTCACAGCGGCAGGCGTGCTCGCCCCGTTCCAGCGGCGCAGCGCAGACGGGACAGCGGAAAAGGCTCATGCGTCCCGCCCCCTTGTCACGTTGTTGATCCATTTCCGGGACCGGAGGCGGAAGATGCCCCAGGGCATCTTGGAGAAATTCTCCGACTGAAGGGCAACGCACACCAGCGTCACCGGCGCGTCCACCACCAGGGCCATCAGGAGCGTCAGGGGCACCGCCACGCCCCACTGGGACACCAGGTCGATGACCGAGGCCATCCGGGCATCGCCGCCAGCCCGAAGGAGGCCGGTGATGTTGGTGATGTCAAAGGCCTTGAAGGGCAGGATGCAGATATACACGATGCACATCGTGACAGCGATCCGCAGGGCCAGCCCCTCCAGATGGAACAGAGGATAGAGATAGGGAATGAACACCGTGGGCAGGGCAACGGCCAGACAGAGGGACACCACCGCGCCCACCAGCAGGGAGACGGTTAAAAGACAACAGCCAAGGGAGTAGATCTCGTCTTTTCCGGCGCCTTCGCCGATGCGCTTGCCCACGATGACCGCCGTGGCCCCGGCCACGCCGAAGCAGGCCACGGTGGAGAACTTGTCGATGTTGCCCATGATGGCGTAGGCCGCCAGCATCTCCTCGGAGATGAGCATGTGGCCGATGATGGCGGTCATCACCGTGACGCCCAGGCCCCACAGTGTCTCGTTGATGAGGACCGGGGTGGAATACTTGATAAAGTCTCCCACAAAGGCGGTGCCGGGGCGCAGGATGGCCCGGAGATCAAGCGGCACCCGGCGGCTGAACAGGGCATAGCCCAGCGTCAGCAGGAACTCCACGATGCGGGAGGTCAGGGTGGCGATGGCAGCGCCGGTGACGCCCAGGGCGGGGGCACCGAATTTGCCGAAGATCAGAATGTAATTCAACAGGGTGTTCAGCAGCATGGAGGCGGCAAAGACGATCATACCCATGACGGGGTTTTCCGTACTGCGCTGCATGCCCACATAGACGCTGCTGGCGGCGTTGAAGATATAGCTGACGCCCACGATGCGGAGATAGGGCATGCCCAGCTCGATGAGCAGGGCGTTGTTGGTGACCATGCCCATGACCGCGTGGGGAAACAGGAACAGCACCAGCGCCACCGCCGACGCAATGGCCACACCGGCGTACAGCGCCACGCCCATACAGCGGTTGATGGCGTTCGTATCGCCCTTGCCCCAGTACTGGCTGACCAGCACGGTCAGACCGCTGATGAGGCCGAAGATGATGACCTGCACCAGAAAGATGGGGGAGTTGGCGGCAGTGACGGCGGAGAGCTCGGACTGGCCCAGCAGGCCCACCATGAAGGTGTCCACAAAGCCCAGGGAGGTGGTGATGAGATTTTGCAGGATCAGGGGCAGGGCCAGCAGCCACATGCGCTTGTAAAAGCCCCGCTCCCGTTTGAGATGGTTGAACATGGCGATATCCTTGATCGATCAATTTTTCATGATTTTTGTCAGGACACCCTCCAGAGGGGCTTCTCTTGCCCCTGCGGGGCAATTCACCTTCTGTGCCTGACAAAAATACCTTGACGCAAGCGCCTTGTACCCGCAAGGGGTATGCGATATCCGTAAGGCGCTAAAGCGCCAACGGCTATCCAAGGCGCGTTCACCAGTGACGGGCGTCACTGGTGAGGGGGAATTTAAAGGGGGGATGGAATCCCCTCTTTGCCCTTTACAGCATGGGCATCCGGGTGTCGTGATGCCGTCTCAGCGCCTCCGCGCAGGCGTCGATGTCCGCCTGGGAGGTCTCCGGGCCGAAGCTGAGGCGGATGACGCCGCCGGCCACCCGCTTCGGCAGCTTCAGCGCCGCCACCACGTGGCTGGGTCTGCCCTGGTGGCAGGCGGAGCCGGCGGAGACACAGATGCCCTGACCGCTCAGGTCGTTGACGATGTTCTGGCTGGGCCAGCCCACCAGTGAGACGGAGAGGATGTGGGGGGCTGTGCCGGAGCCGATGATCCGCAGGTCCGGGATGGCGGAGAGCGTCTCCGCGGCATAGGCTTTTACCGCCGCCATGTGGGCAAGCTTGTCCGCCAGGTTTTCCGTCCGCAGTTCCACGGCCTTGGCAAAGCCTGCGATCTGGGCCGTGGCCTCAGTGCCGGAGCGAAAGCTCCCCTCTTGGCCGCCGCCGGCCAGCAGAGGCCGGGGGTTCCGGACACGAGGGCCGATGTACAGCGCCCCCGCGCCCTTGGGACCGCCGATCTTGTGGGCGGAGATGGTGATGAAGTCGGCACCCAGGGCCCTTGCGGTGAAGGGAACCTTCAAAAAGCCCTGGACCGCGTCGGTGTGGAGCAGCGTCTTCTTCGCCGCAAGCCCCTTGGCGATCTCGGCGATGGGATAGACATTCCCCAGCTCGTTGTTCACCATCATCACGGACACCAGGGCCGTGTCCGGCCGCACGGCCTCCAGCACCTGTTCCGCGGTGATGCCGCCGTTTCCGTCAGGGGCGATATAGGTGACCTCGTACCCCTGCTTTTCCATCCACCGGCAGGCCTCCAGCACGGCGCTGTGCTCCACGGCGGTGGTGACGATGTGGCGGCCCAGATGGCGGTTCTGCCAGCAGGCCGCCTGAACGGCCCAGTTGTCGCCCTCGGTGCCGCAGGAGGTAAAGAACAGCTGCTTTGCCTCGCAGCCCAGGGCACCGGCCACGGTTTTCCGCCAGTCCTCCACCTGCTTTTTCATGTCCAGGCCCAGCTGGTACTGGGAACTGGGGTTGCCGAACTGGGATTTCAGCACCTCATACATCGTGTCCGCCACCTCCGGCGGAATGGGAGTGGTGGCGGCATGGTCCAGATAAATCATATCGTACTCCTTTCATTGGGGCTTGCCCAATGGAGAAAAAATCAGTATAATAGGCGCATCAAGTTATTATATAGAGGTTTTTGAAAAAGTGCAAGGAAAAACGCCTCCTATTTCGGAGCGTGTACCGGCAGGGCCGGTGGGCGGGAGCGTCGAAGCGGGAGAGCGAGGCCTCGATATCACCCAATAAGAACGGCGCATCCGGGGCGCCGGGAGATCAACAGGAGAAGCAAAGACCATGAGAGTTGCCATTTACACCCTCGGGTGCAAAGTGAATCAATATGAGACACAGGCCATGGAGCAGTCCCTCCGGGCCAGGGGCCACCAGGTGGTGGACTTTGACGGAGAGGCGGACGCCTACGTGGTGAACTCCTGCTCCGTTACCGCCGTCAGCGACCAGAAGTCCCGGCAGGTCCTTCACCGGATCCGGCGGGAGCACCCCGGCGCGGTGGCGGCGGTGTGCGGCTGCTATCCCCAGACACATGCCGATGAGGTGCGGAAGCTGGACGTGGACCTCATTGCCGGGACTGGCGACCGGACCGGCTTTCTGGACCTGCTGGAGCAGGCGGTGGCGGAAAAGCGGCACATCGAGGCCATCGACCAGTCCTTTGAGCGCCGGATCTTTGAGATCCTGCCC
Organism: Oscillospiraceae bacterium; assembly: GCA_021771635.1. Lineage (GTDB taxonomy): Bacteria > Bacillota > Clostridia > Oscillospirales > Oscillospiraceae > Oscillibacter. Next base: position 14,339 of record JAETOQ010000026.1, read on the forward strand.
GCCGGAGGGATGGAGGCCCGCACCCGCGCCATGCTGAAGGTGGAGGACGGGTGCGTCAATTTCTGCACCTACTGCATCATCCCCTATGCCCGGGGCCCGGTGCGCTCCGCGCCTCTGGAGACGGCGGCGGCCCAGGCCGCCCAGCTGAAGGCCGAGGGCTACCGGGAGATCGTGGTGACGGGGATCGAGATCTCCTCCTGGGGCCGGGACCTGAAGGGCGGCCAGACACTGATCGACCTGCTGGAGGCCGTCTGCGCCGCCGCCCCCGGCGTCCGTATCCGGCTGGGGAGCCTGGAGCCCCGAACCATCACGGAGGACTTCTGCCGCCGCGCCGCCGCTCTGCCGGACCTGTGCCCACAGTTCCACCTGTCCCTGCAAAGCGGGTGTGACACCACGCTGAAGCGGATGAACCGGAAGTACGACACGGCGAGATTTGCACAGTCTGTTGCACTTTTAAGCCAATATTTTGAACATCCGGCCATCACCACGGATCTCATCACCGGCTTTCCAGAGGAGACGGAGGGGGAGTTTGCCCAGACGCTGGACTTCATCCGCCGGTGCGGCTTTGCCCAGATGCACATCTTCCCCTACTCCATCCGCCCCGGCACCCCGGCGGCGAGGATGAAGCAGGTGCCCAAGCACGTCAAGGCCCAGCGGGCCGCCCTTGCGGCGGAGGCGGCGGCGGAGATGCACCGGGCATATCTGGAGGGCTGTGTGGGGCAGACGTATCCCGTCCTGTTCGAGCAGCCCAAGGACGGCGGATTCTCCGGCCACGCGCCCAATTACATGGAGGTGCTGGCGGAGGGCCGGGACCTGCACAATGTTGTGAAGAACGTCCGCGTCACCGGCACCGACGGCGTGGTCCTGTTTGGAGAGATTTTGGAGGACTGACATGAGAAGTCACTTTTTTGCCTACATTTCCCGGATGCGGTTCATCCAGCGCTGGGCGCTGATGCGGAACACCGCACCGGAGAACGTGCAGGAGCACAGCCACCAGGTGGCGGTGCTGGCCCATGCCCTGGCGGTGATCCGCAGTGAAAAATTCGGCGGCACGGTGGACCCCGGCGCCGTGGCGGTGGCGGCGCTGTACCACGACGCCAGCGAGATCCTGACCGGCGACATGCCCACCCCCATCAAATACGACAACCCCGCCATCCGCAGCGCCTACAAGGACGTGGAGGCGGTGGCGGAGCGGAAGCTGCTGGATATGCTGCCGGAGGAACTGCGGGAGGCCTACGCACCTGTTTTGACGGAGACGGCCCCGGAGACGGAGCAGCTGGTAAAGGCGGCGGACAAGCTGTCCGCCTACATCAAGTGCGTGGAGGAGCTGAAGGCCGGGAATATGGAGTTCCGGGAGGCCGCCGCCCAGACACGGCGGGCTCTGGAGGCATATGGGCTTCCCGAGGTGGCATACTTTTTGGAGACCTTTATGGACAGCTTTTCGCTGACACTGGACGAGTTGAAATAGACGGCAAAAACAGTGGGAGGAGAGACGATGGAGGCATATTTTGAAAAACTGTTGGAGACACGGGGCGCGCTGGAGTGCGCGCTGGTCTATCTGGCGGCTCAGAAGGCGGTGCCCCAGGACCGGGAGAAGCTGCAGCAGCCTTTGAGCTGCGCCATTGCCCGGGATGTGGATTACCACCTGGAGCGGGACTTTGACTTCCACCTGGCCATCGCGGACATTGCGTCCAACGACGCTCTGCGGCGGAGCCTGCAGAGCGTCATGGTGCAGATCACCGAGTATCTGAGCCGTAACCGGGCGCTGCTGCCGGAGGTGGACGACCTGTCCGCCTCCCAGCACTGGAACATCATGATCGCGATCCTGGCCAACGAGCCGGACCGGGCGGAGCAGTCCATGCGGTCCCACATGCAGTATGTGACACGGCTGTACACCCGGGAGCTGAACCGGGGCCACCTGTGAGCGGAGAACAACGGGTGAATTGTCAAAGTAAATGCAACAAGAAATGAGTTTGAAGTCCCAGGGTTCTTGAGTAGAAGGGAACTTTAAAACCTTACGGGGCCTGGCACTGATCAGCGCCGGGTCAGACTGTCGAAAAAGTCCAGATAATCTGGGCTTTCCAGCCCTGCGCGGCTCAAAAAATTTAGCCTTATGGGAATAATATTGAACAGTTTTATTCGGTATCCAATAAAATCAAAAAACGACAGGGCCCTTGAGGTGCAATACATCGCAGTATTGGATAGAATCAGATAAAACCTGGTTTGCTCGATTCAAATCCGAGAGTCACCTCCAAAGGAAAAAGACGCCGCAAGGCGTCTTTTTCCTTTGGAGGTGTAAGTTTGCTGTGCAAATTTATCCTGCGGAGGAAATTGAAGACACCCCTGATGGATTTCTTGCATGCATGCTTCCTTTCCAGAACTCGAGAGTCAAAATATCCGGATGGAAGCCGCCTGACATGGAGAAACCCTGTAACTGCAATGGTTACAGGGCTTTTCTTATGCCCTTGAAGGGATGCTTCCCCTTTAGTTTTCCCTTTACAGGCAAAAAAGAATGTCTGGCGAGTGATTTGCTCGCCAGACACGCTTCAGGTAAACGTCTCTATCTGGGCGGCACTTTACACACCCGGGAGGAATAAAGGTGCAAAAGAGGGTGTAATTGACTATTGCCCATTCCCCGATCCACTTGTATAATAAATGTATCGGAAAGAAGGGGTGAATGTGCAAAAGCGGTATCAAAAGATATTTCCCGGGACGATTATTTTCTCGGTGGGCCTTATGATCGTGGGCATGCTGCTGGATGATCCGGCAAGCATCCTTCCCGGGCTGTACCGGATCGTTACGATGCAGGACCTGCTGATCACCGACTACGTTTATATAGCGGGGCCGGGCGCCGCGCTGATCAACGCGGGGATCGTGACACTCATCTCCATATGCATCATCAAGCTTTCCGGCGATCCGTTCAATGGATTCACCATTGTGGAAATGGGGCTGATGGCGGGCTTTTCCCTCTTCGGCAAGAATTTTCTCAACATCTGGCCCATCATCCTGGGGACCTGGCTGTACGCCCGGTACCAGCGGGAGCCTTTTGCCAAGTATGCGTCCGTGGCGCTGCTGGCCACGTCCCTGGCGCCCCTTGTCAGCTATATGGCCCTTGGCAGTATCCATGCCAGCCTGCCGCTGGGACTGGCCACCGGCATTTTGATCGGCTTTATTCTGCCGTCCCTCTCCGCGTATACCTATAAGATCCAGAACGGTATGAACCTCTACAACATGGGCTTTGCCTGCGGCTTGTTCGCCATGATGATCGTGCCGGTCCTGACGGCCTTCGGCGACAAGCCGGACTCCGTGCTCTACTGGGCGGAGGGATACAACGGGCGGTTTATCATCGCCATTGGCTTTACCTGCATCGTGCTGATCGCGGCGGGCTTTTTCGCAACTGGGACGCCGTTTTGGGCTGTTTGGGCGGGATACCGCCGCCTGCTCTCCACCACGGGCCGCGCGCCCAGCGACTATCTCCGCATGTTCGGGCCGGGGCCGGTGCTGATCAACATCGGCGTCAACGGCATTCTGGGAATTGCCTATGTGCTGATCGTGGGAGGGGACCTGAACGGCCCCACCCTGGGCGGAATCTTTACGATCATGGGCTTTTCCGCCTTTGGCAAGCATATGTTCAACATCGTGCCGGTGATGATCGGCGTGGCGCTGGGCGCCTACGGCATGCACTATACGCCGGATTATCCGTCCCTCCAATTGGCGGGACTGTTCGGCACCACGCTGGCCCCCATTGCGGGACATTTTGGCTGGCCCTTTGGGATCCTGGCCGGGTTCATCCATTCCGCGCTGGTCCTGCAGACGGGCGGGCCGGTGGCCGGACTGAATCTCTATAACAACGGATTTTCCGGCGGCCTGATCGCCATCGTGCTCTACCCGACCATTACCGCCATCTGGAGGCACCGCCGTCCCACTCTGCGCGACGAGGATTACTATGACCTCTTCGAGGAGAGCGAGCCCATCGACACTTCCTTCTGGCGCACCAACCGCAGCAAGAGCACCCGCCATTCGGAGCATGAGCTGCATCCGCCGCAGCGGCCTGGCCGGGATGGGGAAAATTCCCGTATGACGGATGACGAGACGGAGGAGACGGAAGTGACCGGAGCGCCTCGGGAGACGACTTGAATGTTCGCTGAAAAAGCCCGCCGCAGCATCCTGCGGCGGGCTTTGTGGCAGATGAGGCCGTTTTCCGGTATGGGCGGACATGGCTGGGAAACGGAAGCCTGAATATATTTTCTGACAGAGGGTGCTATGATGTACATTGCGGATCTCCATATCCATTCCCGGTTCTCCCGGGCCACCAGCAGGGACTGCGACCTGCCCCATCTGGACTGGTGGGCGGGGCGGAAGGGCATCGGCCTGCTGGGCACGGGGGACTTCACCCATCCCGCCTGGCGGGCGGAGCTGCGGGAACAGCTGACGCCCGCCGGGGAGGGTGTGTACGCTCTGAGGGAGGACCTGCGCCTGCCCCACGGCATGACCGGCGAGCCGCCCCGGTTCGTCATCACCGGGGAGATCAGCTCCATCTACAAGCGGGACGGCAAGACGCGGAAAGTCCACAACCTGATCCTGCTGCCCTCTCTGGAGGCCGCAGACCAGCTTTCCGCCCGGCTGGAGGCCATCGGCAACATCCGCTCCGATGGGCGGCCCATCCTGGGCCTGGACAGCCGGGACCTGCTGGAGCTGACGCTGGACACCTGCCCGGAGGCGGAATTTATTCCCGCCCATATCTGGACGCCCCACTTCGCCATGTTCGGAGCGTTTTCCGGATTCGACACCATGGAGGCGTGCTTTGACGATCTGACGCCCTGCATCCACGCGGTGGAGACGGGGCTTTCCTCCGACCCGCCCATGAACTGGCGGGTCTCCGCTCTGGACCATCTGACGCTGGTGTCCAACTCAGACGCCCACTCTCCCGCCAAATTGGGGCGGGAGGCCAATCTGTTGGACACCGGGCGCACCTATCCGGAACTGGTCCGGGCTATCCGGACGGGAGAGGGCTTCCAGGGGACCATTGAATTCTTCCCGGAGGAGGGGAAATACCACCTGGACGGCCACCGGAACTGCGGTGTCTGTCTGACGCCCGCGGAGACGGCGGAGCGGGGCGGCCTGTGTCCGGTGTGCGGCAAAAAGCTGACCATCGGCGTGGAGCACCGGGTAGAGGCACTGGCGGACCGCCCGGCCGGCTTCCGTCCTGAGACGGCCAAGCCCTTTGAGAGCCTGGCCCCTCTGCCGGAGGTGATCGCCGCCTCCACCGGCGGCTCAGCCGCAGGGAAGAAGACCGGGGAGCTGTACGAGCGGATGCTTCGGGAGCTGGGGCCGGAGTTCTATATCCTGCGGGAGGCGCCCACCGCTGAGATCGAACAGACAGCCGGGCCCTGCGTCTCCGAGGGCATTCGCCGTCTCCGGCTGGGCCAGGTGGAACGGCGGGCCGGCTTCGACGGAGAGTACGGCACCATCTCCCTCCTGACACCGGGGGAGATCCAGCGGCTGAGCGGGCAGCTCTCCCTGTTCGGCGGGGAGGCGCCGGTGAAAAGAAGCGGGAAGCGGCGGGAACTGAAAAAGCAGACGCCGAAACCGGAGCCTGCTTTGGGCAAGCCCGCGGAGCAGCTGAATCCGGAGCAGAGAGAGGCCGTCACGGCGGAGGCACCGGCGGTGGCGGTGACGGCAGGCCCCGGCACCGGCAAGACCAAGACACTGGTGGCCCGCATCGCCTGGCTGGTGGAGGAGCGGGGGGTAAAATCCGACGAGATCACAGCTGTGACCTTTACCAACCAGGCTGCCGCCGAGATGCGCCGGCGATTGGAAGCCCGTCTGGGCGGAAAGCGGGCGGTGAGCAGGATGCACATCGGGACCTTTCACGCCCTCTGTCTGGAACTGCTGGGAGAGGTGCGGCTTCTTGGACAGAGCGAGGCTCTGGAGACCGCCAGGGAGGTGCTCCGCGCCCAGGGGGGCAGGGGCAGCGCCAGGGACCTGCTTCAGGCGGTGTCCCGTGTTAAAAACGGTGTGCCTCTGGAAAGCGCCGGCCTGGACGGCGGCCTGTATGAGGCATATGCCGCCCGCCTGCGGGAATTGGGCGCACTGGACTTTGACGATCTGCTGACAGAGGCGCTGAAATTGGACGTCACGGGCCGCAGGTGCTTCCACCATCTGCTGGTGGACGAGTTCCAGGACATCAACGACGCTCAGTACGCCCTGGTCCGCGCGTGGATCCGGGGCGGGAAGAGCCTGTTCGTCATCGGAGATCCGGACCAGTCCATCTACGGTTTCCGGGGCGCCGTCGGACAATGCTTTCAGCGCCTGGGGGAGGACCTCCCCCAGCTCCGGGAGATCCGGCTGACGGACAATTACCGCTCCACGCCGGAGGTGCTGGAGGCGGCCCTGCCTGTCATTGAAAAGAATTCCGGCGGCCCCCGCGCCATCCGGCCCTTCCGGGGTTCCGGTATGGCGGTGCGGCTGGTCCGGACAGGGGACGACTTTGGAGAGGGCATTTTCATCGCCAAGGAGATCGGCCGCATGACCGGCGGCGTGGACATGCTGGACGCCCAGGCCCTGGACCACGAGCGACCGGTGCGGGCCTTTTCCGACATCGCGGTGCTCTGCCGCACCCGCCGCCAGCTGGACCTGATCGAAAGGTGCCTCCGGCACGACGATATCCCCTGCGTGGTCCACGGGCGGGACTCCTTTTTGGAGGCCGACGAGGTCCGGGGCGCTCTGGCGTTCCTGCGGAGCCTTTTAGAACCGGGGGACGCGGCGGCGTTGGAGACGGCCCTCCGGCTGCTGTGGGACTGCCCCGCCGACCTGATCCAAAGGGCCCGTGACATCTGGGAGAGGAAAGACACCCTCGACTGGACGGCTCTGAGGGAGACCGTCCGGGGATACGGCCCTCTGGAGGCATGGCTGGACCGGGCGGAGGAGTGGGCTCCGCTGGCGGGCGGGGAGAAGCCCTGGCGGCTGGTGGAGCGCTGGGAGGACCAATACGGCAGCACCCCGTCCCTGGAGCGCCTGCGGAACACGGCGGTGTTCCACGGCAGTCTGGCGGAGCTGTGGAACGCCCTGGCGCTGGGCCAGGAGATCGACGTGAGCCGGGCGGCGGGAAAGGGCTGGGAGTCCGGCGCGGTGCGGCTGATGACGCTCCACGCCTCCAAGGGGCTGGAATTTCCGGCGGTCTTTGTGGCCGGCGTGAAGAAAGGAACGCTTCCGCTGGAGTCCCAGGAGCACCCGGCGGACATCGAGGAGGAACGGCGGCTGCTGTACGTGGGCATGACCCGGGCCAGGGAGGAGCTGATCCTCACCGCCGGGGCGGAGCCGTCGGCTTTCCTGGCGGACCTGCCGGAGGCCGTGGTCCGGGAGACGCTCCGCCAACGGGAGCGGCCCGCGGAGCAGATGCGCCTGTTTTGAGGCGGACCGGACAAAATCGCTCTCCAAGGTGCGCCATGGAGAGCGATTTGCTGCCTGCTCAAATGGGGAATGCCGGCCGCCGGGGCTTTTTTCCGGTCTTTGTAAAGCCGGGGAAAATCTGGTATAATACCTCTATCCCAAGCCATCAAAGGAGGAAAATCTATGAAGCTGATCCGCCGCGCGTTGGCGGGCGCGCTGTGTCTGCTGGTCCTGCTGACGGTCACGCCGGTCCCGGCGGCCGCGGAAGCACCGGCGCCCGCGCTGCTGACGATCCTATTCACCCACGATACGCACGATCACTTTTACCCAGACGCCGGCGGCCGGGGCGGCTATATCCGGCTGGCCTCGCTGCTGGACCGGCAGCGGGCGGCAGCGGCGGAGGCGGGCACGCCGGTGGTGACACTGGACGCCGGGGACTTCTCCATGGGCTCCCTGTTCCAGACGGTCTATGCCACGGACGCCCCGGAGCTGCGGGCCCTGGGGGCCATGGGCTATGACGTGACCACCCTGGGCAACCACGAGTTCGACTACCGCCAGCAGGGACTGGCGGAGATGCTCCGGGCGGCCATGGACAGCGGCGATCCCCTGCCCGCCATCGTCCAGGCCAACTACACCACCCCCACGGACCTGCCGGCGGGCCGGGAGCTGGTCCAGGCTATGGCGGACTACCCCGTGACGGACTATGTGGTGCTGGAGCGGGGTGCCCTCCGCGTCGCCGTGTTCGGCGTCATGGGGCTGGACTCCCACGCGTGCGCCCCCATGTCCGGCATGGAGCACCAGCCCATTGAGGAGGCCGCCCGGCGAGTGGTGGCGGACATTCAGGAAAATGAGCGGGCGGACTATATCATCTGCCTGTCCCACAGCGGCACCGAGGACGGCAGGGGCGAGGACTACGAGCTGGCGAAAGCCGTGGACGGTATTGATGTCATCATCTCCGGTCACACCCACAGCACGCTGGAGGCGCCGGTCCAGGTGAACGATACCCTCATCGTCTCCTGCGGCGAGTACACCCGGAACCTGGGGGTGCTGACCATCAGCCGGGGAGGGGATGGCGTGGAGCTGGAGGACTACCGGCTGCTCCCGGTGGATGACACCGTGCCGGAGAACACGGAGATGACCGCGCTGGCCGGGCGCTTCCAGACCAGGGTGGACGAGACCTATCTGGCGGACTACGGCCTGGGCTATGACCAGGTGCTGACCGCCGTGGAGGGCGGCGCGTTTTCCATCGAGGAGACCGGAAACCTGATCGGCGACGCCTATATTTGGGCCATTCAGCAGATGGAGGGCGGGGACTATGTGCCGGTGGACTTCGCGGTGGCCCCCGACGGCGTGATCCGGGACTATCTGCGGCCGGGAGCGGTGACCACCGCCCAGGCGTTTGATATCCTCTCCCTTGGCTCCGGCGCCGACGGATCGCCGGGCTATCCCCTGGTGTCCGTCTGGCTCACCGGCAGGGACCTGAAAAACGCCTTTGAGGTGGATGCCTCCATTTCGGCCCTGATGCCCGCAGCGGCGCTGTACGGCGCAGGGATGCACTGGACCTGGAACCCCCATCGGATGATCCTGGACCGGGTGACAGGCGCGGAGCAGATCCTGCCGTCGGGCGGCACGGCGCCCATCGAGGACGACCGGCTCTACCGGGTGGCGGCGGACCTGTACAGCGGCCAGATGCTGGGAGCGGTAGAGGCCCAGAGCATGGGCCTGCTCACCGTGACGCCCCGGGACGAGAACGGGACGCCTGTGACAGATCTGGAGAGCCGTATCATCCGGACTGCGGACGGCACGGAGCTGAAGGCGTGGTACGCCCTGGCCTCCTATCTGGAAGAACAGGGGACCGTCCGGGCACCGGAGAGACGCAAGACCGAGGCGGCCAGCTGGAACCCGCTGGCGCTGCTGTCCCATCCGGGGGCACCCACGCTGGCCGCGCTGGGAGTTTTGCTGGTGCTGGCGGCCCTGGTGGTCCTGGTTGTGACGCTGGCCCGGCGGAGAAGAAAAAGACGCCGCCTGTCCGGAAGAGGATAGACGGCGTATGTAAGCAAAAGGGGGACTGTTTCCGGTGGAAACAGTCCCTTTTTACGAAGAGAACGAGAGACGTTTGATTAGAAAGCTTGGCCCGCCAGACTGCTCCGCGGTTCCGAGGGGAGCGTCTGAATGCGGTCGCACATATACTCTGCCACATCCCGGTCATGGGTGATCAACAGGCAGGAGAGCTGGTGGCGTTGACGAACTTCTCTCAGGATCTGAAGGATCTGCGCCTGGACGGAGATGTCCAGCATGGAGGTGTCCTCGTCCAGCACCTGGTCCCGCAGGGCGCTGTCCAGGCCCTTGGTGGGCTCGTCCGCCAGCAGCCAGGCGGGGGAGCAGGCGGAGCCGATGGCGCAGAGGACCCGCTGCTGCATACCGCCGCTCAACTCATGGGGATAGGCTTTCAAAATACGGGCCTGCCGCGGAAAGCCGAAGTCCCGCAGCAGCTGAGCGCTCCGCTCCCGCGCATCCCGGCGGCTGAGGGACAACGGACGCAGGGCCTCCAACAGGTGGGCCTGCACGGTGCGGGCGGGATTGAGGGATTCCGCAGGGTTTTGGGGGATGAGGCCGATCCTGGTGCCAAGCTCCCGGCGTGCCCCTTGGAGAGGAATTCCCTCCAGAGAGATGCCGCCCTCCACCTTGGCATAGAGGGGCAGCAGGCCAAGGACCGCCATACCCAGTACGGATTTGCCGCAGCCGCTCTCACCAATGATACCTGTGACCTGCCCGGCGGGGAAATGGGCGGACACACCGTCCACCGCCTGGACATCCCGGTCCCGCAGCTGGAAGGTAACGGAGAGATTCTCAATACGGAGTCCTTCCGTCATCATGCACGCACCTCCTCATCCCGTACATCCAGGCGGTCCCGCCGTACAGCACCCGGCTGAGCATGTCCCTGAGGAATCCGCGCCCAGCCAGTGGGCGGCGGAGGGGCCCTGGAGCTTAACGGTGGTGTCAATAGCGGTGGGATCGTAAGGGGCCAGCAGGCTGGAGAGGAAGATCAACGCCAGAAGCGTGACGGCAAATACCAGCTGGAGAGAGAAGTTCCGTTTTCTCATATCTTCCGCCCACCAAACCGCACCTTGGGGTCCAGAGCATACTGAGGACATCCACCAGGAGCGTGATGGCCACATATACCGCGCCGGTGAGCAGCACATAGCCCTGGAGGGCCGGATAGTCCCGCTTGCTGATAGCGTCCAGGGCATAGCTGCCGATGCCGGCAGGGCAAAGATGGACTCCACGATGACCGAGCCGCCCAGCATCCTGCCCAGGGAGTTGCCCAGCAGGGCCACTACCGGCACGATGGCATTGGGCAGGGCGTTGCACAGGACCAGCCGCCAGCGCCCGATCCCCCGGGCGGAGGCGGCGGTGCAGTACTGTTTGCCCAGCTCCGCCAGCAGGGAGGAGCGACTCAGCCGGGCGGCGGCTCCTGGTTGGCGGAGCTGCCGCCGCAGCCGGTCAGACTCCATACAAGCGCCAGGGCCAGCAGAAGTGACAGCAGTCGGTTGAATTTCTTTGTGCCCTTCATGTTTCACATCTCCTTTATAATATGGATCCAAATCCTCCGTATAGTCTCCGTATAGTCACAGAGGAGAAGTCCCTGGCCAGACGAAAGGTACAATTTCCCCAGCCAGGGCCGACCTCCAGTACGGAGGAGACACCATGACTCCGGGTCAAATGTCTCACGGCCTGATATACCGTGCCGGAGTAGGCGTCCGACGGGAGCGTATGTATCCGCCTCTGCCAGAGCTGCCGTTCCAGATCAGCGATACGGGGAGACAGGATACCGTCCGGACGGAGCAGATTATTTCGCCAGCAGTCTCCCGCTGAGGTGTGCTGAAAGAGCAACAGATCAGCTCCTTTTAGATATATAAAACGGGCCATTACCGCAAACATGCGGTAATGGCCCATTTTCACCAATACAAAACACCAGCCCCATCCAAATGCGCGTGGAGGACCAGTCTCATCCACCAGGCAAGTCTTCTGGCTCGTGCATCATTACTTCCGCAGTTTTCCCAGCTTGCGCCAGTGACATAATCGCGGTCGCTCCACACTTACAGCGGCGGCTCCGTGCGGGATTTTCACCCGGCTTCCTTTTTAAGCGTTCCCCATGGGGAACACGCCTGGATTCCTATGCAGTTTTCCGCGGGGCAGGCTGCCTTGCTTGACAGCACTACGGCGGACTCATTATAGCATCTCAAATTAGAGCTTGCAAGCTCCCTTTTCCAAGGCCCACTTTTGTAGTGTAGGATTACAATAGATGTTGGACAAATGAATAAAAAAGGGATGAAGGATAAGGCCTTATCGGTTAAAGTTGAGTTACGACACAACAACTGAGCTGTTGGGACGGCAGTGTGGAATCCCTGGCCTGCCGGTCCCGGCGTTCCCACAGCCACCCGAACCAGCACACGGAATCTGAAAAGGCTGGTAAAGCGGTATGCCCGCCGGGGCATCCGTCACAAGTTGATCCGCAAATGGATGGATGAAAGAAAAAATCTACCTCGACTTTGGATTGGCGACCACAAAGGATGTCCGCTTACTTTTGGATAGGTATGTGGACTACTTAAATAACAGGCGATCTGCATCCGCATGGGGTTATAAAAGCCCAATTCAGTACAAGACCGCCCGGCTTTAGAACCTGTATTCACAACCGTTGAACGCCGCCTGAGGGGCCTTTTTCCCGCCATACGGCGTCGCTTTCCCTTGCCATACGTCAGTATGGCTGCGGAAAATCTCCTTGTCTGAC
>JAETOQ010000027.1 GCA_021771635.1 Oscillospiraceae bacterium
GACCAGTCACCGCCTTGGAGCCGCCCACCGATATGTAGGCTGGGACGGGACCTCCCGTTACAGAGGACACGAGCGGCGCTCTTTTGAGCGCAAGCAGGGTGGAACCGTGGAATACGATTTTGTATCTCACCCCTGATTTCCGTCAGGGGTGGGATTTTTTTCACCCCTCACTAAAAAGGAGGAACACACAATGTCTGAAGAAAACCTGTACACCTTTGAAAACGAAGAATACCGCCGCACCTATTGGCACACCTGCTCCCACGTGCTGGCCCAGGCCGTCAAGCGCCTGTACCCCGAGGTGAAGCTGGCCATCGGCCCCTCTATCGATGAGGGCTTCTACTACGATATGGATTCTCCCTTCCCCTTCACCCCCGAGATCATGGAGAAGATCGAGGGCGAGATGCGCAAGATCTGCAAGGAGAAGCTGAAGCTGGAGCGCTTCGAGCTGCCCCGGGCGGAGGCTGTCAAGTTCATGGAGGAAAAGGGCGAGCCCTATAAGGTGGAGCTCATCAACGACCTGCCCGAGGACGCCGCCATCTCCTTCTACAAGCAGGGCGAATTTACCGACCTGTGCGCCGGTCCCCACCTGGATTCCACCGGCCGCATCAAGGGCAACGCCATCAAGCTCACCGCCTGCAACTCCGCCTACTGGCGGGGCGACTCCAATCGGGAGACGCTGCAGCGCATCTACGGCATCGCCTTCCCCAAGAAGGAAGAGCTGGACGCCTATCTGGAGCGCATCGAGGAGGCCAAGAAGCGGGACCACCGCAAGCTGGGCAAGGAGCTGGGCCTGTTCGCCTTCCGCGACGAGGCCCCCGGCTTCCCCTTCTACCTGCCCAAGGGCATGGTGCTGCGCAACACCCTGATCGACTACTGGCGTGAGGTCCATAAGAAGTGGGACTACGTGGAGATCTCCACTCCCCAGATCATGAAGCGCACCCTGTGGGAGACCTCCGGCCACTGGGATCACTACAAGGACAACATGTACACCACCGTCATTGACGATGAGGACTTCGCCATCAAGCCCATGAACTGCCCCGGCAGCATCCTGGTCTATGATCTGGAGCCCCATTCCTACCGTGACCTGCCCCTGCGCTACGGCGAGCTGGGCCTGGTCCACCGCCATGAGCTCTCCGGCGCCCTCCACGGCATGTTCCGTGTCCGCTGCTTCACTCAGGACGATGCCCACATCCTGCTGGCCAAGGACCAGATCAAGGACGAGGTCATCCGCATCGCCCAGCTGTTCGACGAGGTGTACAACCTCTTCGGCCTGCCCTACAAGATCGAACTGTCCACCATGCCCGAGGATCACATCGGCTCCGTGGAGGACTGGGATATCGCCACCGCCGCTCTGGCGGACGCCATCACCAGCATCGGCAAGTCCTATCACGTCAATCCCGGTGACGGCGCCTTCTACGGCCCCAAGCTGGACTTCCACATTCAGGACTCCCTGGGACGTACCTGGCAGTGCGGCACCATCCAGCTGGACTACCAGCTGCCCGGCCGCTTCGGCCTGGAATACACCGGCGCTGACGGCGAGAAGCACTGCCCCGTCATGATCCACCGGGTGGTGTTCGGCTCCATCGAGCGCTTCATCGGCGTCATCACCGAGCACTTTGCCGGCGCGTTCCCCACCTGGCTGTCTCCCGTTCAGGTGAAGATGCTGCCCATCACCGACCGGGCGGCGGAGTACGCCCAGCAGGTGGCCGGCAAGCTGACCGCCGCGGGCTACCGCGTGGAGGTGGACGACCGGAACGAGAAGATCGGCAAGAAGATCCGGGAGGCCACCCTGGAGAAGATCCCGTATATGCTGGTGGTGGGCGACCGGGACATGGAGAACAACACCGTCTCCGTCCGTCTCCGCTCCGGCGAGGATCTGGGCGCCATGAGCCTGGACGACTTCACCGCTCAGCTGAAAGAGGTCGTGGACAGCAAGGCCTGCAAGTAAATCCGGCGCGATGACCGGAAAGATCCGCCGCATCCAACGTGGTGCGGCGGATTTTTACAAACTGCCCGCTGATATAGTCAGCACACTTGAAAATCGGTAAATACCGATTTTCATACAGCGGCAGGGCCGCTGTTGGGCAGCGCCTGTGTGCGCTGGCTATGAAGTCTGACGCAAGGCCGCTTTGCGGCCTTGTGGGGGGATATCTCGCCCCACAAGTTGAAAAGAAGTTTTTACTTTTTCAACTGCGTCGACTATAAAAGACATAAGAACCTGTATTCATAACCGGGGAATGCTGGAAGGGCGAGGATTTTTCCCGCCAGACAAGGAGATTTTTCGCAGCCATACTGACGTATGGCAAGGGAAAGCAACGCAGTATGACGGGAAAAAGACCGCCCAGACGGCGTTCAACGGTTATGAATACAGGTTCTAAGTCCTGCTGAAATAGACAAAACGTTAGGTAATATTACGTAAAAATTCTGGAGCCTTTTCTGAAAATGGGAAGTGCCCATTGCAAGCGCGGGACCAGGGAAGTATACTGGACCATAATTATGGGAAACTTCGCATATCATGATAGGAATTAAAAAGGAGGAGACCACATGAGCAGAGCATTCAAAAAGGTGCTGGTCGCCAACCGGGGCGAGATCGCCATGCGCATTTTCCGGGCGTGCCACGACCTGGGACTCCAGACCATCGCCATTTATTCCAATGAGGATACATACAGCATCTTCCGCACCGCCGCCGACGAATCCTACCTCATCGGGGAAAACGAAAGCCCTCTGGGGGCCTATCTGAACATCCCCCGCATCATCCGTCTGGCAAAGAAGCACGGCGCCGACGCCATCCACCCCGGCTACGGCTTCCTGTCTGAAAACGGCGACTTCGCCCGGGCCTGCGAGGAGGCGGGCATCCAGTTCATCGGGCCGTCCTCCAGGATCCTGGATATGATGGGTGACAAGCTCTCCGCCAAGCAGATGGCCGTGGAGTGCGGCGTGCCCACCACCCCCGGCACCACCGAGCCGCTGAAGAGCCGGGAGGAGGCCCAGAAGCTGGCCATGGAGTTCGGCTTCCCCGTGATCCTGAAGGCCGCCGCCGGCGGCGGCGGACGGGGCATGCGCCGGTGCGACACCGTGGAGGAGGTCGGCATCAATTTCGACCTGGTGAAGGCAGAGGCGAAAAAGGCCTTCGGCAATGACGACATTTTCATGGAGAAGTTCCTGGTGGAGCCGAAGCACATTGAGGTCCAGATCCTGGGCGACGAGTTCGGCAATGTGGTCCACCTGTACGAGCGGGACTGCTCCCTCCAGCGGCGCTATCAGAAGGTGGTGGAGTTTACCCCCGCCTTCTCCGTGGATGAAAAAGTCCGGCAGGCCCTGTATGAGGACGCGGTGAAGATCGCCCGGCACGTGGGCTATGTCAACGCGGGCACCCTGGAATTCCTGGTGGACAAGGACGGCCACCACTATTTCATCGAGATGAACCCCCGCATCCAGGTGGAGCACACGGTCACGGAGATGGTGACGGGCATCGACCTGGTGCGCTCCCAGATCCTCATCGCCGAGGGCCGGCCCCTCAGCGATCCGGAGATCGGCATCAACGGCCAGGAGTCCATCCATCAGAACGGCTATGCCATTCAGTGCCGCGTCACCACCGAGGACCCGGCCAACAACTTCGCCCCCGATACCGGCAAGATCACGGCCTACCGCTCCGCCGGCGGCTTCGGCATCCGCCTGGACGGCGGCAATGCCTACACCGGCGCGACCATTTCCCCCTACTATGACTCCCTGCTGGTGAAGATCACCACCTGGGACAACACCTTTGCCGGCGTGTGCCGCAAGGCCGCCCGTGCCATCAACGAGGTCCACGTCCGGGGCGTCAAGACCAACATCGCCTTTATCACCAACATTCTGAAAAATCCCACCTTCATGGCGGGCAAGTGCCACACCAAATTCATCGACGAGACACCGGAGCTGTTCCAGATCGACGAGAGCCAGGACCGTGCCACTAAGATGCTCAAGTACATCGGCAACATCGTGGTCAAGGAGCGGGAAGGTCATAAGTTCTACGACGCGCCCCGGTTCCCGCCGGTCACCAAAAACCGGCCCGACGGCCTGAAGCAGATGCTGGACGCCAAGGGCCCCAAGGCCGTGGCGGACTGGGTGCTGGACCAGAAAAAGCTGCTGATCTGCGACACCACCTGCCGGGACGCCCACCAGTCCCTCCTTGCCACCCGTGTCCGTACCCGGGATATCGTCAAGGGCATGGAGGGCACCAGCGAGATCCTGGCGGACGCCTTCTCCCTGGAGTGCTGGGGCGGCGCCACCTTCGACGTGGCTTACCGCTTCCTCCACGAATCTCCCTGGGAGCGGCTGGACCTGATCCGGCAGAAGGCTCCCAACCTGCTGCTGCAGATGCTGCTGCGGGGCGCCAACGCCGTGGGCTACACAAACTATCCCGACAACGTGATCCGGGAGTTTATCAAGGAGGCCGCCCGGTCCGGCATCGACGTGTTCCGGGTGTTCGACTCCCTGAACTGGCTCCCCGGCATGGAAGTGGCCATGGACGAGGTGTTGAACCAGGATAAGATCTGCCAGGCCACCATCTGCTACACCGGCGACATCCTGGACCCCAAGCGGGACAAATATCCCCTGGACTACTATGTGAAGCTGGCGAAGGAGCTGGAACACCGGGGCGCCCACATGCTGTGCATCAAGGACATGTCCGGTATTTTGAAGCCCTACGCCGCCAAGAAGCTGGTCTCCGCCCTGAAGCAGGAGATCGGCATCCCCGTCCAGCTCCACACCCACGACACCTCCGGCAACCAGGTGGCGGCCTATCTGCTGGCGGCAGAGGCCGGCGTGGACGTGGTGGACTGCGCCATCAGCTCCATGGCCTCCCTCACCAGCCAGCCCTCCCTGAATGCCGTGGTAGCGGCATTGCAGGGCACGGAGCGGGACACCGGCATGGACCTGGGCCGGCTCCAGTACCTGACCGATTACTGGGAGGACGTGCGCAAGCGCTACGATTCCTTTGAGGCGGGCATCACCAGCCCTGCCACCGATATCTACCGCTATGAGATCCCCGGCGGCCAGTACACCAATCTGAAGCCCCAGGTGGAATCCCTGGGCCTTGGCAGCCGGTTCCTGGAGGTCAAGGAGAATTACCGGGTGGTCAATGAGATGCTGGGCGACATCGTGAAGGTGACGCCCTCCAGCAAGATGGTGGGGGATCTTGCCATCTTCATGACACAGAACGACCTGACGCCGGAGACCATCGTGGAAAAGGGCGAGGGCCTAGCCTTCCCGGACAGCGCTGTCAGCTATTTCTCCGGCATGATGGGCCAGCCGGCGGGCGGCTTCCCCAAGGACCTTCAGAAGGTGGTCCTGAAGGGGAAGAAGCCCATCACCTGCCGCCCCGGCGAGCTGCTGCCCCCGGTGGACTTTGAGGCCAAGAAGCGGGAAATGCAGGCCTTTGATCCCGATCCCTCCTGGCGGGCGGTCCTCAGCTACTGCCTGTACCCCAAGGTGGTGGAGGACTATGTGAAGAACCAGAAGGAGTACGGCTACATCATGCGCCTGGGCAGCCACGTGTTCTTCCACGGCCTGGCGGTGGGCGAGACCAACAAGGTCAACATCGCCGACGGCAAGACACTGGTCATCAAATACCTGGGCCTGGGCGAGGTAGACGCTGAGGGCATGCGCACCGTCAGCTTTGAGCTCAACGGCATCCGCCGGGATGTGCAGGTGCCCGATGAGGCGGCTCAGAAGAACATCGTCAAGGTGCCCATGGCGGACCCGGAGGACAAGAGCCAGGTGGGCGCCTCCATCCCCGGCGCGGTCAGCAAGATCAGTGTCAAGGTGGGCGACCGTGTGGAGAAGAACCAGACGCTGGTCACCATCGAGGCTATGAAGATGGAGACAGCCGTCACCGCCCGCATGGGCGGCGTGATCGGCAGCATTGAGGTCCGGGAGGGCGATACCGTCAAGGGCGGCCAGCTGCTGCTGACGATCAAGTGAGTTGTGCATTCTTACAAACAGGACCTGCCGGCAGGCAGGTCCTGTTTCTTTGATACCGGAAAAACGCATTAGAATTCCGCGCGATGCGGACAAATGTTTGTGCAAAATGACATAGTTTGAAGGGCTTTCGCAAAAAATATGCAAAAAAATGAAAAATAATGCAGGGTAAAGAATGATAACTTGCAAAAAAACGCCAAAAAGCGAAAAATATACTTGAAAAATGAAAGAGGATACGGTATGATATGCAGGTAGTTGCAACCCCCCGATCAAACTAGGAAAAGAGGATGTAAGATGAAGAAGATTCTGTCTTTGCTGATGGCCGTCACGATGATGGCTGCCGTTTTGGCCGGCTGCGGCGGCGGTGACAAGCCCGCCGACACCACCGGCGGCAAGGAACCCGCTCAGGAGAACACCCAGGCACCCGCCTCCACGGGCAGCGAGCTGAAGTTCACCACCGGCGGTTCCTCCGGCACTTATTATGCGTTCGGCTCTGTTCTGGCCGGCCAGATCAGCGGCTCCACCGGCAGCAAGATCACCGCTGTTGAGGGCAAGGGCTCTCAGGGCAACATCGAGCTGATGGAGATGAACGGCGCCCAGCTGGGCTTTGTCCAGTCCGACGTGATGAGCTATGCCTATGAGGGCACCAACCTGTTTGCCGACTTCGGCAAGGTCGACAGCTTCTCCACTGTGGCCGCCCTGTACATGGAGCAGGTCCAGATCGTCACCTGCGATCCCAGCATCAAGACCGTGGCCGACCTGAAGGGCAAGAACGTCTCCGTGGGCGACTCCGGCTCCGGCGTGTTCTACAATGCCGTGGACGTTCTGGGCGCTTATGGCCTGGACGTTGAGAAGGACATCAACCCCACCTATCAGGGCTTCGGCGACAGCGCTGAGGCACTGAAGGACGGCAAGATCGACGCCGCCTTTGTGGTGGCCGGCGCTCCCACCACCGCCATCACCGAGCTGGCCAGCGCCAAGCCCACTTACCTGGTGAGCCTGGATGATGAGCATATCGACGCCCTGCTGGCTAAGTCCCCCTATTACAGCAAGTACGTCATCTCCGCCGATACTTACGGCCTGGATTCCGACACCACCACTGTGGCTGTGGGCGCCGTGGTCATCGCCCGTGATGATGTGTCCGAGGACGATGTGTACAACTTCGTCTCCGGTGTGTTCGAGAACATCGACGCCATCACCGCCGTCCATGCCAAGGGTGCCGAGCTGGACCTGGACTTCGCGGCCAGCGTCACCTCCGTCCCCTATCATCCCGGCGCTGCCAAGTACTTCGCTGAGAAGGGCTACGACGTTCCCACGAAGTAAAGGTTTCGTTAAGGAAACTTCAAAACCACTGAAAAGACAGCA
The DNA here is from genome assembly GCA_021771635.1 of Oscillospiraceae bacterium. Classification (GTDB taxonomy): domain Bacteria; phylum Bacillota; class Clostridia; order Oscillospirales; family Oscillospiraceae; genus Oscillibacter. The sequence continues at coordinate 7,324 of JAETOQ010000027.1, forward strand.
GGAGACTGCGGCAGACCGGCTCTGCCGCAGTCCCTTGTCGGTTTTACGAGGCAGATGAGACTGTGTGGTTTGGCGCGGTGTCATGTGTCCCGTAAGGAGGAATAAAGGAGGAAAACGCAATGAGCTTTTGGAAAAAAGACACAAAAGCCGAGCTTGTGGACGACACCGGCGTCGGTACTGCCGCCGATGTGGAAGCCGTTATGAAAAAATACGACAGGGAGTCCAACACCCGCATGTGGGAGGGCGCACCCAAGCTGCTGGTGCGGTGTATCATGGTGGCGTTCTCCCTGTGGAGCATCTACATTACCCTGTTCAGCACGGCTCTGCCGGAATTCCGGCTCAGCTGCTTTCTGGCCGCGGTCCTGATCATGGGCTATCTGAACTTTCCCGCCAGAAAGAACCATGTGAAGGTCAACTCCATGCCCTGGTACGATATCCTGATCATGGTTCTGGGCGCGGGCGCGTTTTTCTACTATGCCTTTAATGCCGAGAGGATCATCAAGCTCTCCCTGCGGGCGGCCAAGGACCCGCTGCTGCTGGCAGTCGGCATCATTGGCATCGTGGCACTGATCGAGCTGTGCCGCCGCAGCGTGGGCCTGCCCATCCTGTGCGTGGTGGGCGCCCTGCTGGTGTACACCTTTACCCAGGTGCAGCCCCAGCTGGTGGTCTATAACCTGTTCTATACCACCACCGGCGTGATGAATACCCCCGTCAATGTCTGCGCCAAGTACATTGTGGTGTTCATCATCTTCGGCGCGTTCCTGGAGCGCACCGGCATCGCCCAGTTCTTTATCGACCTGGCCAACTCCATCGCCGGCTCCTCCGCCGGCGGCCCCGCCAAGGTGGCCGTCATCTCCTCCGCCCTGTGCGGCATGGTGTCCGGCTCCTCCGTGGGCAACACCGTCACCACTGGCTCCGTCACCATCCCCATGATGAAGAAGACCGGCTACCAGGGCGAATTTGCCGGCGCCGTGGAGGCCGCGGCCTCCACCGGCGGCCAGATCATGCCCCCCATTATGGGCGCCGCCGCCTTCCTGATGGCGGAGTATATGGGCATCCCCTACGCCCAGGTGGCCCTGAAGGCCATCCTGCCCGCCGTGCTGTACTTCACCGGCATCTACATTGCCGTCCATCTGGAGGCGAAGCGCCTGGGCCTGCGGGGCATTCCCCGTGAGGAACTGCCCAAGTTCGGCGTGCTGATCAAGAAGATCTACCTGCTGGCGCCCCTGGTGGTCCTGGTGGGCCTGGTGTCCACCAACATGAAGACCATGCAGTTTTCCGCTGCCGTGGCCATCCTGGTTGCCATCGCGGTGAGCCTGCCGGATACCATCGGAAAGAATCTCAAGGAGAAGAAGGGCGCCGCGGGCACAGTGACGGACCTGCTCTCCATGTGCTTCAACGCCCTGGAGGCCGGCGGCAAGGGCACCGTCACCGTGGCCGTGGCCTGCGCCATGGCGGGCATCGTGGCGGGCTGCATCACCGTGACGGGCCTCGCCTCCAAGCTGATCACCGCCATCGTCTCCGTTTCCGGCGGACACACCATGATCGCCCTGGTGCTGACCATGCTGTGCTGCATCGTGCTGGGCATGGGTGTGCCCACCACCGCCAACTACTGCATCATGGCCGCCACCTGCGCCCCCATCCTGATGAACCCCGCCATCGGCATCAACGCCATCGCGGCCCATTTCTTTGTGTTCTACTTCGGCATCGTGGCGGATATCACGCCTCCTGTGGCCCTGGCGGCCTACGCCGGCAGCGCCATTGCCAAGGCCGACCCCATGAAGACGGGCTTCAACGCCACAAAGCTGGCCATCGCGGCCTTCATCGTGCCGTATATCTTCGCCTTCAACCCCGAAATGCTGTTCATCGACACGGTTTGGTACGAGGTGGTGCAGATCGTCATCAGCTCCCTGATCGGCCTGTTCGGCGTGGCGGCGGCCCTCAACGGGTTCCTGTACTGCAAGATCAACCCCCTGTTCCGCATCCTGCTGGTGGCCGGAGGCCTGAGCATGATGATCCCCGGCACCCTGACCGATGTGATCGGCCTGGCGGTGGTCTGCGGCGTCATCCTCTGCCAGCGCGCCGCCGCGAAACGGCTTGCCGCGTGAACAAAAGAGGACCGCTCCCGCAAAGGGCGCGGTTATGCGGAGCAGCCGGCTGTCAGATGCCTTTCCTGCCCGCTTCCATGAGAAATCGTCTGTGCTGCGGAAAGCAGTACCGGTAATACTGCCCTTTCATAGATGCTTTCTATGGAAGAGGCATGGCTGGACGCAGCGCCCATTTGCACCGTTGGTACAAATGGCGACGCATAAGCCTTCAATGCGCCTTCGTGCTATATTGGGCGTCCCCTGGCGGCTCTGCCGTTTACGGATGCGCATCCCCCCTGCGGGGAAAAAGCGGACAAAGTCCGCTTTTTCATAAGGTTTTGCATATCTCTTTGACGCTTCCAAGCCGTGCCAATCCATTGGCTCTGCATGGCGCGCGATTCCCCGTCAGAAAAACAGACTGTGGACCGGTTGTTTCTGGTCCACAGTCTGTTTTTTTGCGCCGTATGCGGGTATACACCGCCGCAGATGATGCGAATTGCACAAATTTTCCAGAGACTTCCATCAAAAGTTTGGCGTCATCGGTGCCGGGGGAATTTGAGAGGAAGCTTGTTTTTTGCAAAACAAACGATAAAATATAAAGTGGAAATTTGTCAAAATCTACTGAAGGGGGGTGCACACATGGCATCTGACTGGCTGAGGGGCGATACGCATAGTCAGCCGCCCAAACGGAGCGGGAAAAGAGTCACACCGCCGGAAACACAGCCAAAGCAAACTCAGATCCCCCGGACGGGACCGAGAACTTCAGAGCGGCGGCAGAGGCAGACGAATACTTCAGCCCATTTCCATGTGAGGCATCCCAACATTTTCTGGATGATCGTGGCGGTGGCTATCAGCACGAGCGTTCTGCTCGCCTGTTTGTTATGGAAGGGCTGGGACCTTTGGGTACTCCTCTGGCAGCACAAAAAGTGGCTTTGGGGCATGGTGCTGGCACCGGTCGGACTGGTAGGGCTGAAAATGCTGGGGAAGCAGTATGGCCCGGAAAAAGGGGAAATCCCGAGTTACAGGGATCCGGAGAAGGCCAATGGGGAGAGCGCGGCAAAGCGCAACGGCAAGATGGCCCCTCCAGGCGAAGGCTGGATGCAGAGCGCCGGTTATGTGCTGACTCATCTGGGAATGTGGTTATATAATAACCGCCTGGTTCGCACGGTTGCTGTGATCGCCGCCGTTGCTGCTGTGTCCAGCGGTTTGGCCCACACGTTCTACGAGGGGGTACGCATTCCTGGACTGAAGGCTGCCTTTGAGGAGCGGGAGGAGCCGCCGGAGGACATGCCCGCCGGAGAGGAAGTTCCCCTTCCGGAAAAAGAAGCCGCCTCTCCGGAGGAGGATCCGTCGGAGGAGGACGGCGCCGAGCCGGAGATCCCGACCGCCTTCCTTCTGGAACCGGGCCGGTATTACGTCCTCTCCAGCGAAGAGGAGGAGGGCTTATTCTTCCAAACGGGCAGCTATGCGGTAGCCGAAGGGGCCAGCGCCAGCGATATCGCTGAAAAAATCAAGCCCTTTATCGAAGGGCTGCTTGCCATCAAGAAGGAGAATGTCTTTGACCAACACGCGCCGGAGGATATCAAGGGTGAGATTGCGGACGCCAGCAGGTTAGAGGGCAGAATGACCAATTCCGGAGAACTGGATCAGGTGATCACTGTACGGATGGATGTTTGGGCGGAGCACCCCAAGTATCGGATCGCCAAGCTCCTTGCCAACAATATGCAGACCTACGCCCAGAAATACACGGAGATCGATGGGAAATATGAGACCATCAAATATTACCACGGCCAATCCATCTTTTGGACATGGAGGTCTCTGACCTTTGCATCTGTTACGTCATATACGCTGAAAAACGACCTGGATTATGTACGGATGCGCTATCACGACATTGCCGACGCAGCCACGTCTGGCAGCGAGGATCAGATTCGTGCCAGCGTCCTCAGCGAGGCGTTCAGACTTTTGGAGAACATGGAGTTTTCTCTTGAGAAAGCAGCGCCTCCGGACACGGGGCTGCAGGATAGCGGAATTTCCGAATATGAGTAAAAGCCTCTGGTTCGAAGGGGATTGCTATATCTGGAAGAGCGACCTCTGATACTGTTCTTTATTTTGGACAATTTTTTTGCATCGGTCCCTGAAGAACGGCCCTTTTTAAAAAATTCCAAAATTCCGGCAACCATTTGGGCGGATATGGCGTCTAAACAATAGAAGCGATTGGAACACAGAGGAAACTGTAACCGTTTTGTTGTTGTAATATCAGAAAGACTGTACTAGCATAAATGATACAGTTTTCGATGAATCAGTGAAGGAGAAACAGCCATGTCGGAAGTTATGGAAAGAGAGGACCAGGCGCAGCAGGAGACGGCCCCCGCCGTCCAGGAGCCGGAGGCGGCCTCCGCGAAGCCCTCCCTGAAGGAGAAGTGGAAGGGACTGCCCAAGAAGAAACGGCGGCGGATCATCCGCTGGTGCGTCATCATTTTGATCCTTCTGGCCGCGGCCACCCTGCTGTACAAGCTGCTGGGCGGCAAGAGCGAGGAGGAGTCCCAGGTCATTACAGATATGGTGCAGTACGGCGCCATCACCTCCACTGTGGAGGGCAGCGGTCTGCCGAAGGCCAAGACCAGCGAGACCATCACCCTGACCACCGCCGGCACGGTGCAGGATGTATTGGTGACGGAGGGCCAGCAGGTCACCGCCGGAACGCCCCTGTTCGTCATCGAATCCGAGGCGGCCCGCACCGCTGTGGAGAAGGCCCGCCAGGACGTGGAGGGCTATGAAAAGCAGCTTAGTGCCCTGAACAAGGACATCGCGGGATTGAACCTGTCCGCCGGATATCCCGGCAAGCTGATGGAGACCGTGACACTGAACCCCGGCGACACCATTTCCAAGGGGACGAAGGTGGCGGTCCTGGCGGACGATACCCGCCTGCGGCTGGAGCAGTATTACAGCTACGCCTATGCGGGGGATCTGTATGTGGGGCAGACGGTGGACGTGTCCATCCCGGCCCTGATGGCGTCCGTCCCCGGCAGGGTGGAGGCAGTCCACATGGTCAGCCGCATCACCCCCGAGGGGTCCAAGCTTTTCTCCGCAGAGATCATTTTGGACAATGAAGGCGCCCTGAGCGCGGAGATGACGGCCTCCGCCATCGTCAAGGTGAACGGCGAGACGGTGTACCCCTATGAGCCGGGCAAGCTGGAATACTACCGCGTCGGCGATCTGTGCTCCACTGTCAGCGGCACCGTGATCTCCAGCGGTCTGGTGGATTACCTCCAGGTGTCCGCCGGCCAGGTGCTGGTCCGCATCGACGGCGAGGAGAGCGAGAGCGAGATCTTCTCCGTGCAGCAGAGCCTGGAAGAGGCCCAAAAGGCACTGGAGACCGCCCAGAAGAACCTGGACAACTGCAATGCCGTGGCCCCCATTGACGGTACGGTCATGAGCCTGAATCTCCAGCCCGGCGCGGAGATCGAGGCCAACACAGCGGTCATCACCATCGCCGACACCTCCACCATCCTGGTGGACGCCACGGTGGACGAGCGGAATATCAGCTATGTGAAACCCGGCATGAGCGTGAATATCGACCAGTGGGGCAATCAGTTCTTCGGTATGGTGGAATCCGTCAGTCTGAACAGCAAGGCGGAAAACGGCGTGGCTACATATCCCATGGTCATCTCCGTGGACAATGCCGACGGCTCCATGATGACCGGCAGCTACATCACCTACTCTCTGGTGGCCAGCGAGAATGACAACTGCCTGGTGGTGCCCATCCAGTGCGTAAAGTCTGTGCCTCTGGACGACGGCACCGCCGCCGACGTGGTGTACGTCAAGACTGACAGCCGGCCGGAAAATGCCATCGATGTCAGCATCCCGGTGGACGGCGTACCGGAAAAGGGCTTCTGGCCGGTGCCGGTGGAGATCGGCTTGTCCGACGATTACAATGTGGAGATCAAATCCGGCCTGGAAGAGGGCATGGAGGTGTTTACCACCCTCCAGACCTATGGCAGATGGTAAGGAGATGCCATGGCACATTTGATCGAATTGAGAGATGTCTATAAGATCTACGGCGAGGGTCTTGAAAGCGAGGTCCGGGCGCTGGACGGCGTGAGCCTGACCATCCAGCGGGGAGAGTTCGCGGCCATCGTGGGCCAGTCCGGCTCCGGGAAGTCTACCATGATGAACGTGCTGGGCTGTCTGGACATCCCCACCCGGGGCGAATACTTTCTGGACGGCACAGACGTCCGGGAGCTGACGGACAAAGAACTCTCCCACATCCGCAACAAGCAGATCGGCTTTATTTTCCAGCAGTACAACCTGATCCAGAGCCTGACGGTGCTGGAAAACGTGGAGCTGCCCCTGATCTACCAGGGCATCAATGCCGATGACCGCCGGGACCTGGCCATGGAGGCCCTGGAGCGCGTGGGACTGGCGGGACGCGTGAAGCACAGGCCCACGGAGATGTCCGGCGGCCAGCAGCAGCGGGTGGCCATCGCCCGGGCCATCGCCACCAAGCCGCCTATCATCATGGCCGACGAGCCCACCGGCGCCCTGGATTCCCGCACCGGTCACGAGGTGCTGCAATTTTTGCAGCAGCTGAACCGGGAGGGCAGCACCGTCATTTTGATCACCCACGACAACGGCATCGCAGCCACCGCCCGCCGGTGCGTCCGGCTGCAGGACGGCAGGATCGTGGAGGACAGAGCGCAGGAGGTGGATTGGATTTGAACATCCGTCAGGCCTTTAAGATGGCTTGGAAATCCATCTTGGGCAAGAAGGGCCGGTCCATGCTGACCATGCTGGGCATCATCATCGGCATCGCGGCGGTCATGACCATCGTCTCCGTGGTCAACGGACAGAATCAGCAGTCTTTGAAGCAGTTTGAGGCCATGGGCACCAACCGGATCGAGGTCTCGCTGTATCTGTTCAACGGACAGGACGCCTTTGAGGACCTGTATAACTACTGCAACAGCCTGGGCAGCGACCTGGTGCTGGGCGTGACGCCCACGGGATATGCCAGCGCTACCGTGGTGTACGGCACTAAAAACAGCGTTGCCATGCAGAAAAATGAGGAGACGATGTGGAACAGCAGCAGCGGCGATCAGATCCGCACAGATCTGGAGCTGCCCCCTCAACTCTATTACGGCAGCGACCAGTACGGCATCTGCAACAACTTCCAGCTGGAAAAGGGCCGGGAGCTGAGCCATCTGGACATCCGCAATTATAACCAGGTCTGCGTGATGGGCGCGAGAGCGGCCAAGAACTTCTTCGGCTACGCCGACCCCGTGGGTAAGGAGCTGTCTGTCAACGGCTATCCCTTCAAGGTGGTGGGGGTCTATCAGGAAAAAGATCCGGACAGCCCCTATTCCCAGGATAATATCATTGTGTTTCCCTACACGGCCAACCGCCTGCTGGGGGATGGCGGCAGCATCAGCGACTTTGTGGTGAAGGCAGCCTCCGGCGAGGCGACCACGGAGGCATCCGCCCGGATCAACAGCTTCCTGAACGGCTTGACCGCCAATGGCGAGAAGGGCTGGGGCAATGCTTACAGCAACAACCAGTGGCAGGCATCCATGAACGAGCAGGCCGCCATGATGAGCCTGGTGCTGGGCGGCATCGCCGCGATTTCCCTGCTGGTGGGCGGCATCGGCATCATGAACATCATGCTGGTCACTGTTACGGAGCGGACACGGGAGATCGGCATCCGCCGGGCCATCGGCGCCCAGCGCAGCAGCATCGTCACCCAGTTCCTGATCGAGGCGGCCATGCTCTGCGGCATCGGCGGCGTCATCGGCATTGGCCTTGGCACCATCACGACACGGCTGGCAGGGACGCTGCTGGTCAAAATGAATATCTGGCCCTCCTTGGGCATCACCTTGGGCGCGTTTTTGCTGTCGGTGATGCTGGGCATCCTGTTTGGCATCTACCCGGCGGCCAAGGCGTCGAAGCTGCAGCCTGTGGAGGCCCTGCGGGCGGAATAAGGAGGAAGAGATCTATGAAAAAACGGCTTTTGAGCCTTTTGCTGACGGTGTGTATGGCCGCGTCCCTGCTGGTGCTTCCGGCGGAGGCGGCTGCTGCCAGCAAATTTTCCGACGTGCAGGACCAGACCACCACAACAGCGGTGGAGGTCCTGCGGCTCATGGGTGTGCTGGACGGCTACGGCGACGGGACCTTCCGCCCCAACACCCAGCTCACCCGGGCCCAGTTCTGCAAGATGGCGGTCTATGCCATCAATGGCAGCAGCGAACTGGGCATGTACCGCACGGTCACGGTGTTTCCCGATGTGAAGCCCTCCCACTGGGCGTCCGCTTATATCAACATGGCCGCCAAGGGAAAGCAGATCATCTCCGGCTATCCTGACGGAAAATTTTACCCGGAGCGGAAGGTCACGGTGGGCCAGGCAGCCACCATTCTGCTGCGGATCCTGGGCTATAAGGACGAGAATGTGGGCGGCGTGTGGCCGGACAGCTACATGGCCATGGCGGAGACCGTCGGCCTCACCGAGGGCATCCGGGCCGGCGGCAGCGATGTGCTGACCCGCGCCCAGGCGGCCCGGCTCTTTCTGAACCTGCTGACGGCAAACAAGGCGGAGGGCGGCAAGCTGTACACGCTCAGTGAGGAGACGGACTTCATCTCTGTGGATGGCGGCAGCGGCACCATCAAGACCACCGGGGAGACCTACACCATGGTACATCCCACCGCCTCCAGCTCCCTGGCAGGCACCCGGGGCCGGGTGGTCCTGGCGGGAGAGAAGGCGCTGACCTTCCTGCCCTCCTCCACCGGCAGCGCCGGCGCGGCGGATGCGGCGGTCATCATTTACGCCGATGGCTCCGGCGCCGGTCTGGACGCACTGGCTGGCAACAGCGACTACACCATTTATAAAAACGGCACCCGCGCCACCACCGCCGACCTGCGGAAGAACGATGTAGCCACCTATTACGCGGCCACCAACTCCATTCTGGTCTGCGACACCCGGGCCAACGTTTATTACGAGGACTGCGCGCCCAACCCCAGCGCACCTACCCGGATCACGGTCATGGGCCATGAGTTCCCCGTGCTGCCCATCGCCCAGGAGAGCCTGTCCAAGTTCAAGCCCGGCCAGCAGATGACCATCCTTCTGACGGCGGACGGCCAGGTGGCCTCCGCGCTGAGTCCGGACAGCGGCGTCCGGGGCAATGCCGTGGGCGTGGTGCAGAGCGGCTCCGTGCAGATGTTCTGCGGCACCACCATGCTCCCCCTCCAGGGACAAGAGCTCGACGATATGGAGAGCCAGGTGGTCCGGATCTCCTCCAGCAAGAAGGGCGAGCTGAACCTAAGCCGCGTCAGCGGCACGGTCTACGGCGACCTGAAGGTCACGGAGCGGAAGCTGGGCAGCAAATCCCTGACGGAAAACGCGGTCATTTACCGGGATGGCAAGCTCATCACGCTGAACCAGCTCGCAAACAGCGTGGTGCCCAGAGCCAAGATCCTCTATGCCCGGACCAACTGGGCCGGTGAGGTGGACCTGCTCGTCCTGAAGGGTGCTCTGGACGATGCCACCATCTATGGCCGTGCCTTCTGGGAGGTGGAGGAAGTTCCTTCCTACGATGAGGAGGGCAATTCCACCGGTACGAAGTATATCGAGAGCCTGGGCGTGGAATATGGCGACGGCCAGCGGACCAAGGCCTACCGCTCCGGTTACAGCGTCAAGAGCGGCGAGTTCATCGGCATCACCCTGAACGCCAGCAAGACGGCCATTGTGGGCCTGGAGCGCCTTACCAAGCTGAGCGGCGTTCCCAACAGTGCATGGCTGGGCGACACGGCGGTGACCTTCGGCGGAAAGACCTACACCATAGATCCCGACACCCTGCTGTGCTACAACGGAGACAGCCGGAACTGGATCACCCTGGACCGTGCCCGGGAGTACGCTGAGAGGGCCGACCTCTACGCAAGAGACGGCATGATCATCGCCATGGAGGTAAAGTCCTGACACGGGATCAGATACAAAAACAGCCGGGAGCCATTCTCCGGCGTTTCATAGGGACAATTTGTGAACCTACCATCGATTAACAAGGGAAACACGCCTGCCGGCGGCCTAAATAGGCGCTGGACTTCGTTCACGGATTTGGCGGGCGGCAGCCCGCCTGCATCCTGCGGCCTTGCCAGCCCCTATTTATGCTCGCTGGCAGGTCTTTCGGAGTTTTTCGGGAGCGAAAACGGGGGCTGGCAAGGCGGATTCTATTCATGCGACCTCTGCGACCTCAATGGGTACCTGCTCAGCCACAGCCTCGGCCATGCTCTGGGGCAGTTCGTCCACCAGACCGATGTCACGGTAGTAAATCCGTACCTCCTGCGGTGCTGTGCGGGAGTATTTCTCCGCACGCTCTCCGACCTCTACCCGCTTGATGAAGATGTGCAGGATCTCAGAGGTCAGCTCCGGGATCTCACTGTACCGTTTGGTGTTCTCAATGAACCGGGCGATGTTAGAACTGGAGTCTTTCAGTTCCTGGAACTGTGCTTCCATAGCAGGAAGCTGCTCCTGGATATCTTTCTGTTCGGAGGTGTACTCCTGAGACAGGATGCGGTACTGCTCGTCTGGGATACGGCCAAGGACGCTGTCCTCGTAGAGCTGCTTGAACAGCTTCGTAAGCTCTGTCTGGCGCTTCTGCATGGTGTCGATTTTCTTCTGGAGCACCGTGATTTCCTGCTGTGCTTCCTTGCCCTGCTTCTTTCGGATGTGCTCCGCAAATCGCAATTCATTTTGGCGGGCGAAATGTGTGACACGGCGGATGTCATCCAGAAGGATGGCATTGAGTTCCTGCTCCCGAATGTAGTGAGCTGTGCAGGCGTCCTTGCTTTTCTTCTTATAGACGGAACACATGAAGTTGTTCTTTACCGCATCCATGGTATGCGCCCGGTGCAGTACCAGCGTGCCACCGCAGTCCATGCAGTAAATCAATCCAGAGAAGATATTCTGCTCCTCCATTTTTGCCGGACGCCGCTTGTGTTTGCGAATCTCCTGTATGATCTCCCAAGTCTGCTGAGTAATAAGTGCTTCATGGGTGTTCTCGAACCGGAGCTGCTCAGATTCCGGACGCTCGATACGCTTCTTGTTCTTGAAGGACAGCGTGGTGGACTTCAGGTTAATGGTGTGGCCCAGATAAGTCTCATCTTCCAGAATGCCAGCAATCGTTTTGTTGGACCAATTATAGGGTTCGGTAATATTGGCATTGGTCAGCTCCACGCCATTCTTCTGGTAGTAGTGATAACCGGGTGTGGGGATCTTGTCTTTTTTGAGCTGCTTTGCTATCTGCGAGGGTCCCTCACCGGAAACACAAAGTGCGAAGATATACCGTACCACCGGAGCTGTTTCCGGGTCAGGTATCATATGCCGCTTGGGGGCTGCCGGGTCCTTCATATACCCATAGCGTGGACGGGAGGAAACTCTGGCGCCGGTTTCCGCCTTAAGGCGAACCACGGAGCGACCTTTCTTGCTGCAGTCCTTGGCATAGAACTCGTTCATCAGATTCCGGAAGGGCGTGAAGTCATTGGTAGATTCGTACAGACTATCTACGCCATCATTGACGGCGATGAAGCGCACGCCATAGCTGGGGAAGATGAGTTCAGTGTACTGGCCCACCTGAAAGTACTCACGGCCCAGACGAGACATGTCCTTGACGATGAGGGTTTCCACCTGACCGTTTTCCATCATCTCCATGACCTGCTGCCAGCTGGGACGGTTGAAGTTCGTTCCCGAGTAGCCGTCATCATACAGGAATAGGGTGTTAGTGAAGCCTTTCTCGGCTGCGTACTTCTCCAGCAGAAGCTTCTGATTCTGGATGCTGTTGGAGTCATCCGTCTTGTTCGTTTTCTGTGTATCCTCCTGGCTCAGCCGGCCATAGAGGATGGTGTATTTTTCGTTGCTTGCCATTGTTACTCCTTTCCGGGCAAGCCGATACGGTAACAACAAACATACCGTATCTCTTGCCCAAAGTCTATTCTTAAATCGAACCTTTTTCCAAATCGCTGTCGATGATTTGGAGCATTTGCTCCGTAGGTGTTCTCGCTTTCTCGGCGTTGGAGAGAATGGAACGAATAAGGAATCTTCTCCCACCCACGATCATTTCACGGTGCAGTTCCAACCCCTTGTCCGTATACCAATACGAAGTGTCACGGAAAATGGGCGTGACCGTATTCTCATCACTGCGGGCAACAACGCGCTCAGGGATATAGCCGCCAAGGATTCCAGTATCTCGATAGATCTCGTATTCGCTTTTCATAAAGCTCCTTTCCCACAAAATCAATTTGGGTAACAAAAACAGCAGACCGTTACATGGTCTGCTGCTGTGTTTGTTCTGCCTGCTGATTTTCGGTCCACTGCTGTTCTGTAGATGATTGCTCATCCTGTGTGAGCACCATGGCTACGCCAGCCACCAGTCCGATGACCGCGCCGATATTTTTGGCTTCCTGTTCTGCCTGGATACGGCGGTAACGTTCCTCGGCATCTTCTTCACCATCATCCAGTAACGCTCCGGTTGCCGCCAGACCATACAGCCCAGCGTGGAGCGGCTTCATAGAAACAGGTTGCGGATGTTGCTGACCACTGTCGCTGTGCCATACCCCATCCCCAGCAGCGCTCCCACGATGAGCAGTACCAGCACGATCCATTTGGCCACTACGATCAGGTCGAAGTCCGGAAGCCAGTCCAACCATTTGCAGGAACGCTTTTCTTTCTTCTTCCCAGCCTGTTCCAGCAGAGCAGTCATCTCCGTCAACGATTTCTGAATCTCCGCCATGCTGTTCTGTACTGCTGTCAGATCCGTGTGGGATCTCAGGTTCGGAAGATACTCCCGCATCCCACGCACTTCCCACCCGATGGATTCCGTCTTCTGTGTCAGCCTCGTCAGAGCCTCCGGCAGCGGACACTGGATGACGATGGGTGTGATCGGCGAACTCGACTCCTGCGCTGTCGGCTGCGGTGAAGGCTCGGGCCGGTTCAGGGCCATGAGCTCGTCCATAGATAATTTCTTCTCTGATCCTGAATTCATAGTCCATGTTCTCCTTCAAGTATTTGTCCCCGAACAGCAGGCGGTCACGGCACTGCCAGCCGCTGGGTGTAGTGTAGGTGATATTGCGCCGGGATTTCTCCCAATGCACTTTGTAGCCCTCGCTCTCCATCAGAGCAATAAATTCCTCGCGATTGGAGGCGTGGCACATACAGTCGCTGATGATGTTCATGAGCTGCAGCTTCTTACTCTGGCCACGGGCCGCCGTGTGATACTCTCCGATGGTCATAGCCTTTGTTTTCTGCTTTTGTTCCCTGGGTTGAAACACAGGAAGTGAAAACTCCTTGCAGACCATGTCGTTGCGTTGCCGCAGTTCCTGGAGCTGCTCCTTTGCGATGTGCAGTTTCCGTCCGGTATCGAAGTTGACCGAGTTGATGAGGAAGTGGGAATGGATGTGGTCACGGTCTGTGTGGGTGCAGACCAGAACTTCATATCCCTCATAGTACTCCGCCAGCTTCAGCGCAGCCGCGTGAGCGGTGACCGGGTCGACCGCTTCGCCTTTCGGAAAGCTCTGTACCATGTGGTAGAACAGCACACCGTCCGTTTTGTGGTAAAGCCGCTTGGTGGTCATGAAATCTGCGTAGACAGATTCCGGCTGACAGTTGATGCCTGTGACCAACCGCTGCCTCTCGAACTCGGTCTTTTTATCCCGCATGGTATACCGCATCACGGCCCCCATGCATCCGCCGCTCTGTCCCCGCTTGTAGTTGGTGAAGCTGATGATCGCCATAGTCACCACCGCTTTCGCTCCAGGATCATTCGGACGGCGTCGCAGAGTTCAGAGAACGCCTGATGCACACTTTCCAGATCGATCACAGTCACTCGTCCCATGTGCGCCAGGGTGACGAGTTGATTTAGATTTCTGCCGATGGACTTCAGTTCCTTCAGCACTTCTTTCAGGCCGTCGATGACCACCACCTGCTTTCCCAGGCAGCAGGCAGTTACATAGTCGCTCATGGACATCCCGGACTGCTTCGCCAACTCCTTGATGGCCTCCCGGTCTGTGGACGCCATGCGGGTGCTGAATTTAATATCTTTTTTCATGTCGTTTCCTCCAAATCGTAGATGAAGTGGGTCCGGGCTTCTGCCCGGAAATCGTGCAGAAGTCGGGCAGCGGCGTTGCCGCAGACCAGACAAACGCGATGCTGGCCACCTCCAAGGAGGTGATTTTTCCCTCTGCCATAACCCTCCGCAAAAACGGGCCATAAACGGGCTTTCGTACTGCTGCGGGCGTTTACTCCACCTCGCCGGAAAAGCCCCGCAAATCGCCTCCTGTGGCCCCAACAGGGTCGCAAGTGCCGCTTTCTCCGGCACCGGGAATATCGACACTATCGGCACGGCGCAGCTCGATGATCCGCTTGCCATTGCTCCTTCTGACAGAGGCGGAAATACCAGTTTTTCTTAGAGCGTCAACGCTTTGGAGAACCAGTCGTGATACTTTCTTCGGTGTGATCTGCTCGACACCGGCAGGGTCGATCTGCTGTGAGAGCTCGGTGGGAGTGCCGATAAAATCTGTTCTCTGTTTCATAAATTCAGAGAGAAGAAGTGTGACGCGGCTCTCCAACTTCATCGGTCGCTCCTCCTTGCTGTCGCTGACTACCTCCCAGATATTTTCCTCGCTGCGTTTCAGCTCGATCTCCCGATATTCGATGTCCCGCCCGATGCAGTGCAGCACGGCCTGTCCGCTGCCACGCTTACTCTCCACCAAAGTGAAACTGGAATCCACCGCCCCGCTGATGGCTGTCGTACCGGAGATACGGTTGAACACATCATCGGCAGGTTCCTTTCGCAGATGATGAATCAGCAGGATAGCAATGCTGTGGGTATCCGAAATTCGTTTCAGAGCAGAGAGGTCACGGTAGTCGTTGGCGTAAGTGTTGTCGTAGTTGGTGCCGCGGATCATCTGCAGCGTGTCGATGATGACCAGCACGGTGTCAGGATGTTCAGTGAGGAAGGTGCAGAGCTGCTCCTCCAGGCCCTTGCCCAGGATGTCGCTCTGGGTAGAGAAGTGAACATTGGAAGGAGCGTCCTCCGTGATTTCAAACAGGCGGTTTTGAATGCGGAGGGTGGAGTCTTCCAGGCAAAGGTAGAGGGTGGTGCCCTGTTTGACAGGCATTCCCCAGACAGGTTCGCCCTTGGCTATCATGACGGACAGCCACAGCGCCAGCCAGGACTTGCCTACCTTGGGTGAGCCAGCGAGGATGTGCAGCCCCTGGGACAGCAGCGTGTCCACCACGAAGTTCAGCGGCGTGAGAGGAAGGCTCATCAGGCTTTCGCCGTCGATAGTGTGAAAGCGTTTTTTGCTTTTCGTGTTCAAATGAACACCTCCAGATAAAAAGATAAGGACAGAGATCACGCGGCCACCGTGGCTCTTGTCCTTTCACTTGATTATTCTGTCAATTTTGATATAATGAGATTGTCGCAAGACAGGCTCAGAAAAGATATAGGACAGGAGGGCGAAAAATGCCGCTGGGAATACAGCAGAACAACAGCTTCGTTCATACCACGCTCGATATCTGGAATGACAGAGTCTTTTATCAGGAGCAGGAATTTCCCGCCGGACATTTCGCTACGTCCATCCTGAATATTTCAGATGATGAATTGCGGGAGCTCATCCAGGGCGGCGGTGCGCCTACCTTCCTCCTTCCGGTGGTGGTACAAGGCAGCGAACAGGAAGCCGCTCAGGTGTTTCCTCTGCTTCGTGGACGCATCATGTATCTGGCGGAGCTGATCTGGCGGTATCCACCTTTCTGTTACAACGACCACAGGAAAGAACTGGCGCAAATCAATTTTCTATTTGATGATAGTGCCTTCCCCAAAATCCGAGTCCCACATTCAGAGTTTCAGCAGGAGTTCCTGATGTTCTGCGCGGCCATCACACGAATCCCTGTGGCCGTTTTGCATTTTGTCACGGCAGGTAAATTTTTTGAGCTGGATTACTTGCGGCGGTTGAAAAAGCGGAATGAGACGTTCTTTGCCATCGCCGCACACGACTGTTTCAACAGTGAGCAATTCTGGAAAGAAATGCGGGAGCTGCAGAACTGGGACATGGAACAGTTTTCTGTTCATCCGGAACTGACATCCAGTTATGTGTTTGCCCGCAGTCCGAAGAACGAAAAAGAAATGGTGTTTGTTAACCGGGTGTCCTTCCTGCGGCTCGTGGATTTCTATACCTACGATCTGATGAATGGACTGCATCACGGCCATGCTCCCAGCCAATGCCGGGGCTGTGGGAAATACTTCTTGACCACCAACGGTCATATGCCGAAATACTGTGACGGCATCGCACCCCAGGACAGCCGCATGACCTGCCGGCAGTACGGCGCTATGATGCGGCAGAAGGAACAGAATAAACAGCATCCCATCTACCGCCTGTTCTCCACCCGCACCAATACCATACGCAAGCATCACCAGAGAGGAAAAATCTCCGATGAGCTGCGCCGGGAGGCGCTGTATGTAGCAGAGTGTTATCGGGACAGGGCTCTGATGGACAATGATTACGCCGCCAACGGCTATGAACAGGACATGGAGCAGGAACATGTCTATGCGGAAGCAAGAAAACGCTTGAAGTGAGAAAGGGGGCGGTCCCGTGTCAACGAATATGTACACTATTGCCGGGGACTGCCCCAGCAATGAAGAACTGGCTCTGCGGGTACAGGCCGGAGATAGTAAAGCCGCAGATCTGCTCATCTCCCAGAACGAAGGGTATCTCACAGATCTGGCTTTGAAGCATACTGAGTGGTGTGAAATAGAAGATTTGAAACAGAAGGGCGCAATGGCTCTCCTGGAGGCGGCGAAGCAGTTTGATCCTTCCTATGAGACGAAGCTGCTGACCTACGCAACGCCAGCCATTGAATCGGCCATGATGGATTATGGTGCCCAAGGTTCACTGACGATCAACATTCCGCCCAGCCGGTATCATCAGCTTCGCAAGGTAGCCTATGTCTGCGCCGAAGCACAGGACGAATCCGAGCCTGCGCTCATTGATGCTGTCTGCAAAGAACTGGAGGTATCTCCAAGGGTAGCCGCGGAGCTGCTGAAGGAATACCGGACAATGTTCAATATCTGGCTGTTGGGTGACAAGGTGGACTACATCAGTTACGGCGGAGATCCGGCCAGGGCCTATGACCGTTATATGCGCCGGGTGCTTCTGCTCCAGCTGATAGAAGATGTGCTGAAGCCCAGGGAACGGAATCTGGTGCGTTACTATCTTGGCATTGGCCAGCCGGACGAGGAAGGGATGACTTTTCAGGAGCTGGCCATTCGTCTCAACTACAATAGCCCCAGTGGTGCGGAGAAAGCATACAAGAGCGCGCTTCGCAAATTGAAGAAGGAACTCTACTCCGGTGCCTATGGACAGTGGCTTTCTATCCAGAAAGCTATTAATAAGGCCAGAGCAGAAGCGGAGGCTGATCCTGGGCATTACGCAACTCCGCAGACCACATGGCTGGATGAAAAGGAACTGATGGAGCGGTTTATCTGCGAGGTCGTTTCGCTGATCCATGTCCACGAGATATTCAGCGACGCATTGGGGAAGGAAACAGAATGAGCAGTATGGCGTCAGACTCAGGCCTTGAACCATACTGCTTTTTATTTATCTTATGCTGACGTTTTCGTACTATGTCATGTTTTGCACATCCAAAAAGCAGCAGAAATAAATAGCGTGCTATTGACTTGTTTCTAAAAGCGTGCTATCATTTTGACGATGCAAATTGCTCAAAGCACAGTAAGGAGAGGAAGTATGTCCAAGTACACACCCAATGGCCTATTGATCAAGCAGATCCATGACTGCCTTGAAAAGAAGTCAAATAATGCCTTGCGTTCCAGAGATCTGACCATGATGCAGGTCTCCGTTCTGTTGGAGCTGCAAACCGCGCCTGAAAAGCGGCTTTCGATGAAGGAACTGGAGCGCCACTTCCAAATCGCCCAGTCAACGGTTGCGGGGATCATATCGCGTTTGGAGCAGAAAGGCTTTGTTGAGGCGCTGGGTGATGCAACGGATAAGCGGATCAAATTAGTTCATATCACAACAGCAGGAGAGAACTGCTGCAAGGATGCAGAGGGGCTTATGGATGAAGCGGAGGAAACCATGCATCGTGGTTTTTCAAAGGAAGATCGCGACACATTAAATGCTTTGCTTGCAAAAGTATTGGAAAACTTACAATAATACATTCCCGCTGATTTCAGCGGGTGTGTCTTTCGCCAAAACAATAGCGTACTATTAAAATGGAGAGAATTATGGAGCAAAATAAGTCATTGGATGTCTTTGAAAACGCGCCGGTGCGTAAAGCGGTGTTTCAAAATGCATTACCTGCCATGGCGGCCATGCTTATGGTGCTGGTCTACAATCTGGCAGATACATTTTTCATTGGTCAGACCCACAACGATTTGCAGGTGGCGGCAGTTTCATTATGTACTCCTGTATTCCTGCTTTTCATGGCGATGGGAACCATTTTTGGTTTGGGTGGTACATCTGTTATCTCTCGTGCCATGGGAGAGGGCCGCACAGAGTATGCAAAAAAAGTATCTGCATTTTGTATGTGGGGTTGTGTTGTCGTTGGCATCACCATGTCCGTATTGTTCTGGATATTCATTGATCAAATTCTGTCCTTAATGGGCGCGAGCGCCGACACATGGGCGTATTCCAAAACCTATCTGGGCATCGTTACCGCCTGCGGCCCGTTTGTGTTGATCGCCAATTGCTATTCCAATGTACTTCGTGCGGAAGGTCAGTCCACTTCTGCCATGATGGGGATGCTGATCGGCAATCTGCTGAATGTGATTCTCGACCCCATTATGATCCTCGTTTGCGGATGGGAGATCGCGGGCGCCGCGATTGCCACTGTCATCGGAAATATTGTTGGCGCCGTATACTATCTGCTCTGTTTCCGCCGCGGGGCGTCTATGCTGAGCATTCACCCAAGGGATTTTACCCTGAGAGGCGGCGTTTGCAGCAGCGTGCTTGCAATCGGCATCCCGGCATCGCTGGGGTCTCTGATGATGAGCATTTCCCAAATTGTGATGAACAGCTGCATGAGCAAATATGGAGATATGGCTGTTGCCGGAATTGGGGTTGCAATGAAGGTGACGATGATGACAGGCTTGGTTTGTATCGGCCTCGGGCAGGGTGTCCAGCCCCTGCTGGGATATTGCGTTGGAAAGCAGGATCGGGACAGGTTCAAGAAGGTGCTGACCTTTTCGCTTGGATTTGCTTTCATTTTAAGTGTGATTCTTACGGGTATTTGCTATCTTTTTACAGAAAAAATTGTCAGCGTGTTTTTAACAGATGTTGAAGCCTTTGCGTACGGTTTCCGCTTTTCACGAATTTTGCTGAGCACGAGTGCGTTGTTCGGCGTCTATTATGTGCTGACCAATACCCTGCAGGCCATGGGTGCGGCCACCCCCTCTCTTATCATCAATTTGAGCCGGCAGGGATTGATCTATATTCCGACTCTCTTTATTTTGGAAGCGATACTGGGGATGAACGGATTGATTTGGGCGCAGCCTGTGGCTGATGTTCTGTCGCTGATGCTGGCCATCGTTTTGCTTGTCCGGAGGACCACCCGGGTGATGAAGGCGTAACGGCTCCGCTTTTTCCCATATTGTCAACTGCTTTTTATGGTAATGGATGTGATAACAGGCTGCTCCTCCGGGGCGATAGATCCGTTGTTATCGGTAGGGGTTGCAGCCGCACAGATCGCGTCTACCACATCCATACCGTCAGTCACATATCCGAACACGGCATAGCTGCCATCCAGATAGGTGCTGTCCTCGTGAACAATGAAAAACTGGGAGCTGGCGCTGTCGTAATCATCAGAGCGCGCCATGGATACCGCGCCGCGGGTATGGGATAGATTATTTTCCACACCATTGGAACTGAATTCTCCCGGAATAGTTTGATCGCTTCCGCCGGTACCGTCGCCGTTGGGATCACCGCCCTGGATCATAAAACCATCGATGATCCGGTGGAAGGTCAGGCCGTCATAAAATCCTTCTCGCGCCAAGGACACAAGATTCGCAACGGTCTTGGGAGCCGCCGCTGCATCCAGCTCTATGGTAATGGTACCGTAGTCCGCAACTTCTATGACGGCAGTATAAGTTGCAGTTGCATCAGCTTCGCTTTCTTCTGATATGTCGGGTTCCTCGCTTTCAATTTCCTGCTTTTCTCTTCCGGCTTCGTATTCGGCAGAACACCCTGCGGCAAGCAGCAGTATCACACAAAGCGCGAGGGCCGCGGCAAGGTTTCGTTTCTTCAAAAGTTTCAATTTGGCATCTCCTTTGTCAGTCATATCGTCTTGAGCGCAGTCCGCCATTTTGAACTGCGCTCAAGTGGTTTATAATGAATCCCCTTATTCCCAATTCAGCCGCACATCACCGCAGGCTCTGCCGCAAAACAGGGCTGCGGCACCGGTCATGTGCGTGAAAACAAGGAGAGAATGTTTCGGCGGAAGCTTCATCCAAGGCCAGCATAGCGCAGGGGACTGAACTATCTCTGAAAGGCCCGCCTTCTTTTATGAACGGTTTGTAAAACCTGCTTTTTCAGAGATGTTTCAGCCGCTGGATTTACTATGATGGTGCAAAGTCATATTCTTTATCCACGGGGAGTATTCACATGAAGATATTGATTATAGAAGATGACAAGCTGCTGGCGGAATCGTTGCAGACGCTTCTGGAACTCAAAGGATTTGAGGTCGAGGTGGTCTACGACGGGGAAGACGGGGCGGAGTACGCTGAGACCGGAGTCTATGATTTGCTGATTATGGATGTAATGATGCCCAAGCTGGGCGGGTATCAGGTGGCCCGGCAGGTGCGGACCCATCGCGTTACCACACCCATCCTGATGCTGACGGCCAAAGGTGAGGTGCAGGACCGTATCGAGGGCCTGAACGCCGGGGCGGATTACTATTTGACAAAACCCTTTGACAACATGGAGCTTCTGGCCTGCATCAACGCCCTGCTTCGCCGCCAGGGAGACCAGGTAGATGTGCTGCGGTACGGAAATACCGCTCTGGACCTGACCGGCTATGTACTGAGTACAGAGGAGAGCAGTATTCGCTTGTCAAAAAAAGAATTTGATGTGATGCGCCGGCTGATGCAGTATCAAGGCCGAAGCATACGAAAGGATGTCCTGTTGGTACAAGTGTGGGGCTATGAATCCAACGCCACGGAAAACAATGTGGAGGCCTACGTGGGCTTCCTGCGGAAAAAGCTGAAAAGCATCGGTTCCGATCTGCGGATTGAGTCCATCCGACTGCTGGGGTATCATCTGGAGGTGGTCAAGCCATGATCCGACGCCTGCGCATCAAATTTGTCTGCATCAATATGACGATCGTGACCATCATGCTCTGCGTGATTTTTGGAATGGTGCTTCGCTTTACCAGCGCGAGCATAGAGAAAGAAAGTATCAATATGATGCAGTCTGTGGCCCTGCACCCCCATCAGCTTGGTGTGCCGGGACAAGGCACCCCGGGCGTCTGGCTTCCGTATTTCACGCTTCAGACCGGTCCTGGCGGGGAACTGCTGGCCTCCGGCGGCGGCTATTACGATTTAACTGACCGGGCATTGCTGGAGGAACTGGTAGCCTTGTCCTCTGACCAAAGAGCTGGTGTGCTGGCGGATTATGGGTTGCGTTATGTCCGCATGGTAACGCCGACCTCTCAATGTATCGTTTTTGCGGATATGTCCAGCGAGATCAACACCATCAACAATCTGCTCCAAAACTGTTTGATTATTGGCGCGGTCAGTTTTATCATTTTTCTAATGATCAGTATTTTGCTGGCTCATTGGGCAGTCAAGCCGGTGGATATGGCTTGGAAGCAGCAACGGCAATTTGTAGCCGACGCCTCCCATGAATTGAAAACGCCCCTGACGGTAATCCTCAGCAACGCTCAAATGCTTTCCGAAAACGGAGAAGACCCGCAGCTCCGGGAAAAGTTAACTGCAAATATTCTTACCGTATCCCAGCAGATGAAAGATCTGATCTCAAAACTCTTGAACTCCGCCCAAGTGGATCAAGGGGGCAGCACCATGCAGTTTTCACCCTTTGATCTGAGCGAAACCGTATCCAACGCCCTCCTGCCTTTTGACTGCGTTTTCTATGAGCGGGAGCTGGAACTGGACAGCACCATTCAACCCAACATCCGGGTGTCGGGCAGTCAGCCCCATCTGATACAGGTGGTGGATATCCTGCTGGACAACGCTCAAAAATACAGCATTGTCCATGGACACACCGTTGTAACGCTGCAAACCCATCATAAAAAAAGCTGTCTGCTGACGGTGGCGAACGAAGGAAAAGCCATGTCGGCAAAAGAATTGAAGCATATTTTCAAACGGTTTTATCGGGCTGACGCCGCCCGCGAGCGAACAGGAAGCTACGGTTTAGGGCTTTCCATTGCGGAGGGCATTGTGAAGGCCCATAAGGGCAAGATCTGGGCAGAGAGCAAAGATGGGATCAACACCTTCTTTGTTCAGCTGCCGGTCACGACCGAAAAATAATCACAAGCAGGAGCGGACGACGATCAGTCCGCTCCTGCTTTTTTCCTGTGGGCCGAAAAATTTCAGTGATGGTTCAGTTCGAGGTGCTATATTGGGTCAGTAAATGCTTCGTCCGACTTTTCAGAAACAATACCCGGACGACAAACAAGCATGAAGGAGGTCCATTATGATATCAGTTGAACACCTGACGAAATGTTATGGTGATTTCACGGCTGTGGATGACCTGTCCTTTGAGATCGGAGAGGGCCATGTGTATGGCTTTCTTGGCCCCAACGGCGCGGGGAAATCCACAACCATGAACATCATGACAGGCTGCCTGTCAGCAACAACTGGGCAGGTGCTGATCGACGGGTACGACATCTTCGATGAGCCGGATAAGGCCAAGAAGCTGATCGGCTATCTGCCGGAACATCCTCCCCTGTATATGAATGAAACGCCTTTGGAGTATCTCGCCTTTGTGGGGGAAGCAAAAGGGCTGCGGGGCGAGGAACTGAAACGGCAGATCCATGAGGTCATCAGCATGACGAAAATTGACCAGATGAAGAATCGGCGCATTTCCGCGCTGTCCAAGGGCTACAAGCAGCGCGTGGGCATCGCCCAGGCCCTGTTGGGGAATCCCAAAGTCATCATTCTGGACGAGCCTACTGTGGGTCTCGACCCCATCCAGATCATTGAGATCCGCGACCTCATCAAAGAATTGGGCAAGACTCACACCGTTATTTTCAGCTCCCATATTCTTTCCGAGGTGCAGGCCATTTGTGACCAGATTTTGATGATCGCCCACGGTAAGCTGGTGGCCTTCGATGAGCCGCAGGCTTTGGAAAAGAAACTTCTCTCTCCCAATGAAATCGTACTGACTACTGATGCAACCGAGCGCGAACTGAGTGACATCCTTTCCTGTGTCAATCACATCACTGAGGTGTCCGTTGGATTGGCCGAGAATCACTGGACACTGGCCAATATCAAAACGGATTACGACAACATTTACCATCTGTCCCGTGCGATTTTTCTGGCATTTGCCCGCAGTGAGCGGGTGATCCTGGAGATGAGCCTGAAGAAAGGTACGCTGGAGGATATCTTTATCGAGCTGTCGGAAGCGGCTCCGGAAACCACGGAGGCCGGACCGGACGCAGAAAGTGAGGTAAAAGACGCATGATCGCTGTTTTGAAGCATGAGCTGCGCTCTTATTTCCGCTCTCTGACCGCCTATGTGTTTGGCGCGTTTCTGCTGGCCTTTATCGGACTGGGTTCTGTACTCTATAATCTGCAGGCTGCTGTCAGCAACTTCGAGTTTGTGTTGAGCTTTGGCTGTCTGGTTTTTGTGGTCATCGTTCCGATCCTGACCATGCGCGTCATTGCGGAGGAGCGAAAGCAAAAGACGGACCAGCTTTTGTATTCTCTGCCCATTACTACCACACAGGTGATCTTGGGGAAGTATCTGGCCCTTCTGGTGGTCTATTTGATCCCCTTGTGTGTCATTAGTCTGTATCCCCTGATCTTCTCCCGGTACGGGGATGTGTACCTGCTGACCGCCTACGGTTCCATTCTGGCCTTCTTTATCATGGGCGGGGCGCTCATCGCCCTGGGGGTGTTCATCTCCTCCCTGACGGACAACCAGGGCTTCGCCGCCGGCATCGGCATCGCGGTGATCCTGCTGAACTATTACAGCGTCAGCCTTTCGGAAAGCGTGTCTTCCACAGCCTTCGGCAGCATTATCGCGCTTGCGGTCCTGCTGGTGTTCCTGTGGTTCGTGATCCGATATCTGACCCGAAACGAAAAGCTGGCTTGGGGCGTCTGCCTCCCCCTATACGCCGCTATGATGATCACCGCCTGGGTGGACAATACCAGGTTTGAAGGTCTGCTGCCCTCCATCATGACCAACCTCTCTTTGTTTGAACGGTTTTATACCTTTGTCAACGGCGTATTTGATATGACCGGCATTGTGTATTACCTGTCCGTGATCGCATTCTTCCTGTTCCTGTCGGTCCAGTCCCTTGAGAAACGGAGGTACAACTGATGAACAAACTGAAAAACCTCCTGTCCTCCGGCGACAGCAAACAAAACCGGCAGGCAACGAAAGGCGGCTCCTATTCTCTTGCCATCACCGCCGTGGTGCTGGCGATCCTGGTGGTCGTCAATATTTTTGCATCCGCTTTGTCCTCCAGCCTGACGAAGTATGATATCAGCTCCTCCAAGCTCTACTCCATTACCAGTAATACCAAGGTGGTGGTCAATGCGCTGGATCAGGATGTGACCATTTATTGGATCGTCCAGTCCGGTGAAGAGGACGATGTCATCGAGAACCTGCTGAGTAAATACGAGAGCCTTTCCAATCACATTGCAGTCGTGAAGAAAAACCCCGATGTATATCCAACTTTTGCTGAGCAGTATACCGATGAAACGGTCCAAAACAACAGCCTGATCGTGGAGTGCGGGGATAAGAGCCGCTTCATTGGCCTGGATGACATTTATATCGGCGAAGTCAATATGTATACCGGCACCTACAACGCCACCGACTTTGACGGTGAAGGCGCCATCACCTCTGCCATTGACTATGTAACCAGCGAGGAATACCCCCAGGTTTATGTCCTGGAGGGACACGGCGAGGCAGAGCTGCCCACGGGATTTGCCGAGCAGATCGAAAAGGAAAACATGCAGACCAGCCAGTTGTCCCTGCTGACTGTGGACGAGATCCCCGAGGAGGCCGACTGTATCGTGATCTATGCCCCCTCCAGCGATATTTCGGCGGAAGAAAAGGATATGCTGGCGGATTATGTCAGCAGCGGCGGCAAGCTGTTGGTGATGGCAGGCGCTGTGGAGGATGGCATCCTGGAAAACCTGTACAGCCTGCTCTCCGATTACGGCGTGACCGCCAACGAAGGCGTTGTGGTGGACAGCGACCGGGAACACTATGCCTTCGGCATGCCCTATATCCTGCTGCCCGACATCGCCAGCAGTGAGATCACCGACTCCCTGATCGAGGAAAACTACTATGCCATCATGCCCATCTCCCTGGGCCTGACGGTGAACGGCGATTCCTACAAGGGTACGGTAACTGAGCTGCTCACCACCTCTTACGCCTCCTTCAGCAAGGCGGCGGGCTATAACCTGTCTACCTACGAATGGGAGGAAGGCGATATTGAGGGGCCCTTCGCCCTGGCTGTTTCCGTTGAGGACAACAGCGGCGGCCAGATCTACTGGTTTACCTCTGATGAGTTCCTGAGTGAGATGTACAACGCCTATTCCTCCGGGGCCAACATGGATCTGGCCATGAACGCCCTGTCTGACCTGATCGGTGAGAGCGAGGCCATGGCCATCCGCAGCAAGTCCCTGAACTATAACTATCTGACCATCAGCGACTCCACTTCTTCGCTGCTGAAGGTCCTGATGATCGGTGTATTCCCGCTGGCCTATCTGGGTGTGGGCATCTGCGTCATCCTGCGTCGAAAGAAGGTGCAAAATGAATCGGTCTAAACGCCTATATATCATGCTGGGGATTCTGGCCGTGGTCTGCGTTGCCACCTTTGCGGTGATGCAGGTGGAGGAGCAGAGTGAAAAAATCAAAACCAGCGGTGAGATCGTACTGGAGGTGTCCAGTGATGATGTGCAGTCCCTGAATTGGGAGTATGGAGAAACGAGCCTGGCCTTCCACAAGGACGGAACCTGGCTTTATGATGAGGATGAAGCCTTCCCTGTGGATGAGGAGAAGATCCATCAGCTGCTGGAGCAATTCGAGGCATTTGGTGTCTCCTTTATTATCGAGGATGTGACGGACCTGGGCATGTATGGCCTGGATGACCCGATATGCACCATTCAATTTACTACGGAGGAGCAGTCCTACGAGATCACCCTGGGTGATTTCAGCAACATGGATGAAGAACGCTATGTCTCCATCGGGGACGGCAATGTATATCTTGCGAAGGTAGACCCGCTGGAGGAGTTTGACGCCGTGCTGAGGGACATGATCCGGCACGACGAGGACCTTGCCTATGAGCAGGTGTCCCAAATCAAGTTTGAGGGTGCGGAAAACTACACGATCTTTTACGAAGAAGAAAGCTCTGCTACCTATTGTGCCGACGATGTTTACTTTACCAAGCAAAACGGCAAGACACTGCCCCTTGATACGGGCCGGATCGGCACCTATCTGGAATCCCTCACTACCCTCAACCTCACAGACTATGTAACCTACAATGTTACCGAAGAGGAACTGGAATCCTACAATCTGGTCACGCCGGAACTGACGATCACGGTGGACTATACCAGAGAAGATGAGGACGGAAAGGAAGTCTCTGATACCTTTGAGCTGTCCGTCAGCCGGAATCCCGAGGAACTTGCTGCCGCTGAAGAGGCGAAAGCCAATGACAAAGAAGCGGAAGAGGTCACCGGATATGTTCGGATAGGCGACTCTCAGATCGTCTATCAGATTTCGGAATACAAGTGCGACAACTTGTTTGCGGCATCTTATAACGAACTGCGCCATCGCGAGGTGCTGACCGCTGACTTCGAAGATGTCTATCAGCTGGATATCACCCTTGAAGGTGCGGACTACACCATCGCCGTGGACGGTGAGGACAAAGACGATGAACGCATCTGGAAGTGCCAGGAGGGAGAAGTCGATATTGATGATCTCCAGGACGCACTGGAAGGTATACGGGTTGATAGTACCGGCAAATTTACTGTGGAAGGTTCCGCCGGGAAGGAAGAAATCAAACTGACGGTCTGGCTGAAAAGCGAAAACCACCCCAAGGTAGAGATCGAACTCTACCGTTACGACGGGAGTGATTGTCTTGCCAAGGTCGACGGCGAAACCTTTGCGCTGATCAGCCGATCCGATGTGGTGGAACTGATTGAGGCGGTCAATGCCATCGTTCTGGATTAATTCTATAAAAACCAGCCGCGAGTTATCCTTTTACGGTAACTCGCGGCTGGTATATTTGTCCCGTACCAGCGTTATCCCATAGTTCAAAAATTGTACTTATATTTTGCTTGTTCCGTATCGGTAGTGCCCCTCGGTTCACTTCATGTCCCTATGGGACGGAGCGCTTGGCTCCCGGCTGTTTTTATCCTAGACTTCATGAAAAAGTAGACGAAGTCTCCCCGCAAGGGGGATGCGATATTCGTAAGGCGCTGAAGCGCCAACGACTATCCAATGCTTTTTATAGCGCCGAAGGCGCATGGAAGTCTTATGAGACGGCATTTGTGCCTGTGGCACAAATGGGGGGCGCGCTTAGCGACGCCTTCTTCCACAGAAAATATCTATTTTCTGTGGAAGAATAGTATTACAGGTTTTGCAAAGCCTGGAAAAACGGTTCCGGAAAAGCAGCGCGAAAGACACCGGCGCGGGGGACTGCCGCCTGCCATAACTGTCCATATAGAACGGACAAAGGCAAAATCGGACATAGAGGTGCAGCATATGTGCCGGACTGGACAAAAGGAGGACGCCCCCAATGTTCCGGCCGGGCTGGGGACAGTGAAAACCTGTTTACACCACCTGGAAGAGATAGAATTTGAGGTAACTGGTCTCCTCCACGCCCCAGAGGATGGGGTGGTCGCAGCTCTGCTGCCGGGCCTCGATCTGCCGGAGCTGGACGCCGGCGTCTTTTGCCGCGTCGTGGAGCATGGCGACGAATTTTTCCTCCGTGGCGAAGTGGGAGCAGGAGCAGGTGGCCAGATACCCGCCCCGGGGCAGCAGCCGCATGGCACGGTAGTTGATCTCCTTATAGCCGGTGATGGCGTTGGCCACGGTTTTTCGGGACTTGGTGAAAGCGGGCGGGTCCAGGATGATGAAGTCATACTTGACGGGCTCCTTTTCCAGCTGGGGCAGCAGATCGAACACATTGGCGGCCACGCAGTCCACCACGTGCTCCAGGCCGTTCCGCCGGGCGTTGGCCCGGGCCATCTCCACGGCGGCCTCCGACACGTCCACGGCGGTGACGTGTTTGGCACCGCCCATTGCCGCGTTGAGGGCAAAGGAGCCGGTGTGGGTGAAGCAGTCCAGCACGGTCCTGCCCCGGGCCAGCCGGGCCACCGCCTGGCGGTTGTACTTCTGGTCCAGGAAGAAGCCGGTCTTCTGGCCGTTCTCCACGTCCACCAGATAGCGGATGCCGTTTTCCGTGATTTCCGTAATGGGGCTGTCCGGCGTCTCCTCACCGGGCAGGGGGAACCAGGCCTTGTACTGCGGCAGCCCCTCTTTCTCCCGCAGGGCCGCGTCATTCCGCTCGTAGACGCCGCGAATGACCTGTCCGTCCTCCCGGAGGATGCGGACCAGGGCGGGCAGCAGCGTGTCCTTGATGCCCTCCATGCCCACGGACAGCACCTGCACGCTGAGCAGATCGTGGAACTTGTCCACCGTCAGGCCGGGAAAGGCGTCCGCCTCACCGAAGATGACGCGGCAGCAGTCCAGGTCCTCCGGCGGCATCACGCTCTTGCGGTACTCCCAGGCCCAGCGGAGCTTCCGCTCCCAAAAGGCCGCGTCAAAGCGGTCGTTGGCGTTTCGGGAGATCAGACGGATGCGGATCTTGGACTGCTCTGACAGGAAGCCTGTGCCAAGATATCGGCCCTTTTTGCCTAATATATCCACCAATTCTCCGTTTTTTGGAGCCCCATCCATTGCCAGGATCTCCGCGTCATAGACCCAGGGGTGTCCCCGGAGGATGGCGGCCTCGGCCTTGGGGGTAACGGTAAATTTGGGGTATGCACGCTCTGCTTTCATCGTCAGGTCCCTCCCGTGCGGTTCATTTGGGAAACAGTGTATCACACTTTTTTGGAAAATGCCATAGAATCGAATGAGAAGGAGGGACCTATCATGCCTATCATTTATCTGAGCCCGTCCACCCAGGAGTGGAACCAATACGTCACGGGGAGCGGCTCCGAGGAGTATCATATGAACCTGCTGGCGGACGCTCTGGTGCCCTATCTGGTGTCCAATGCCATTCAGTATAAGCGCAACAGCCCGGATATGACCGCCGGCTCCTCCATCCGGGAGGCCAACAGCGGTTACTATGACTTTTATCTGGCCCTGCACTCCAACGCCGCCCCGGAGGGTCACTATGGGGAACAGCGGGGCATCATTGCCTTTTATTATCCCGGCAGTACCCAGGGCCAGCGGGCCGCAGAGCTGATCGCGGAGGAATTGAGAAAGATTTACCCCCTGCCTGCCCGTGTCACTACCCGGGCCACCACCACGCTGGGGGAGGTGCGCCAGTCCAAGGCTCCGGCGGTGCTGGTGGAGATCGGCTACCATGACAACTATTCCGACGCGGTTTGGATCGAGGGCCACATGGACGCCATCGCCCAGCAGCTGGCCCGGGCACTGACACGTTTTTTCGGCCTGCCCTTCATCTACCCCATGGACCCGGTCCAGGGCACGGTGCGGGTGAACTACGGCACCCTGAACCTGCGCAGCTACCCGTCCTCTTCCGGGACCGTCATCGCCAACATGCCCAACGGCGCCGCCGTCACCGTCTACGGTGAATGGCAGGGGTGGTATGTGGTCCACTACGGAGACTATGTGGGTTACGCGGCAGCGGCTTACATCGACACGTGACAGCTCCATCGAAAAACCAGCGAAGCGTTTTTCGATGGAAAAGGAGGAGCAGCGAAATGAGCGAGCTTTTGCCGCCAGGCGAAAGGGAGGGATATGGCGCCTGGGACGACGCGGGTTACGCGGCGGCGGCCTACATCGACACGTGAAGCCATAAGATGCTCCGCAAGTGGGGGGCAGGAGGGCCGAAAGGCAGGGGAAAAGGGCGGGCGGTGGAAAATCTTTTTCAGATATACCGCATATTTGATCGGTTTGTCCTTGACAGTGGTCCGGCAAACGATTAAACTAGAAAAGGATAATTATCGGAAGGCAGCAGGGGTGCCCTTCGATCGTTTTCTAAACACGTGATCGTGATAGATACAGCGAACCAATACCGGATTTGAATGGAGGAAACAAGACTTATGACGCAAGCCATCATCGCCGGCCTGATCGGGCTGGTCGTCGGCGGCGTGATCTGCTTCCCCCTCGGTATTCGCTATCGGAAAAATGTCTCCGAGAAGGAAATCTCAAGCGCAGAAGAGGAAGGAAAGCGCATCATCAACGAGGCCATCAAGAGTGCCGAGACCAAGAAAAAAGAAGCCCTTTTGGAAGCCAAAGAAGAGATTTTGAAAAGCCGCAGCGAGTACGAGAAGGAAGAAAAATCACGCAGAGCTGATCTGCAGCGGCAGGAAAACCGCCTGCAGCAGAAGGAAGAGAACCTCGACCGCAAGACCGAGGCCATCGAGAAGAAGGAGGAGTCCCTGGCCCAGAAGCACGCGGCCATCGACAAGGAAAACGAAGAGATCAAGGTCATCAAGCGCAGCCAGACCGAAATGCTGGAGCGCATCTCCGGCTTTACCGCCGAGGAGGCGAAGCAGTACCTGATCGATCAGGTGGAGGCCGAGGTGACACATGAGACCGCCCTCAAGATCAAAGAGGTCGAGTCCCGGATGAAGGAAGAATGCGAAGCCCGCGCCCGCGAAGTGGTGGCCCAGGCCATCCAGCGCTGTGCCGCCGACTCTGTGGCCGAGATGACCGTCAGTGTGGTTCCCCTGCCCAATGACGAGATGAAGGGCCGCATCATTGGCCGTGAGGGCCGCAATATCCGCACCATCGAGACACTGACCGGTGTGGACCTGATCATCGACGACACGCCGGAGGCCATCACCGTCTCCTGCTTTGAGCCTGTCCGCCGGGAGATCGCCCGGCTGGCCCTGGAAAAGCTGATCGCCGACGGCCGCATCCATCCCACTCACATCGAGGAGATGGTGGAAAAGGCCCGCCGGGAGGTGGAGTCCATCATCAAGGCGGAGGGTGAGCGCGTCACCTTTGAGTGCGGCGTTCGGAACCTGCACCCCGAGCTGGTGAAGATGCTGGGCCGCCTGCACTACCGGACCAGCTACGGCCAGAATGTCCTGCAGCACTCCGTGGAGGTGTCCCACATCGCCGGCATGATGGCCGCCGAGCTGGGCGCCGACGTCCAGGCCGCCAAGCGCGCGGGATTGCTCCACGACCTGGGCAAGGCTGTGGACCATGAGCTGGAGGGCACCCATGTGGCCCTGGGCGTGGAATTTGCCCGGAAGTACAAGGAGCGGGAGGATATCATCCACGCCATCGAGGCTCACCACAACGACGTGGAGCCCCGGACCATCGTCGCCTGCCTGGTGCAGGCCGCGGATGCCATTTCCGCCGCCCGCCCCGGCGCCCGCCGCGAGAATCTGGAGAATTACATCAAGCGCCTGGAGCAGCTGGAGACCATCACCGGCTCCCACCCCGGCGTGGATAAGGCGTATGCCATTCAGGCAGGCCGTGAGGTCCGCGTCATGGTGAAGCCTGAGCAGGTCAGCGAGGACCAGATGGTCATCCTGGCCCGGGACCTGGCCAAGAAGATCGAGGAAGAGATGGAATATCCCGGCCAGATCAAGGTCCATGTCCTGCGGGAGACCAAAGTGGTCGAATACGCCAAATAAAAAAACGAAGATCCTCCGGGGAATTACCCCGGAGGATCTTTTATGTCGGTTTCTGCTTCCGGTTCCTCGCCCTCTTCGCACTTGACAGAGGGCAGTACAAAGACGGACGGTTCGGGGGCCTGAAGATACATCTCTTCGCATTTTTTCTGGGCCTCCACCAGAATGCGGACAGCAAATTCGGTCTCCCGCATCAGGGACAGGTACATTTCTTTCCAGTCTGGCATGGCAGCATTACCTCATGCAAAAGAATCTTATGTTTACATTATATAATGAAGATACCTATATTGCAAGGAGAAACGCTCCATAAAATATAGCATGTAAACATTATATAATGGAGAAATGCTATATGATACGATTAGATGTTCTCAGGTTGTTGGAGCAGCGCGGGAAAACAAAGTACTGGTTGTATAAACAAATGGGCGGCATGAGCTATCAGAACTTCAACAGAATTGCAACTGGTCAGACGAAAGCGATTCGTTTTGAAACGCTGGAAACATTGTGCCAGGTATTGGAATGCACACCAAACGACCTCTTTGTCATCGACCTTGACGCGCCGGAGGGAAATTGATACTCATTTCAAAAAAATATCCCGGAGAACAGCGTTCTCCGGGATATTTTTTCTTATGCCAAAAATCCCTTGAGGATGCAATCCTCGGCCTCTTCCTCGGTAAGGCCCAGCGTCTCCAGCTTCAAAAGCTGGTCGCCCGCGATCTTGCCGATGGCCGCCTCGTGGACCAGCTGCGCCTCGGTGCAGTTGGCGGTGATGGCGGGAATGGACTTGATCTTGGCGTCACCCATGATGATGGAGTCGCACTGGACGTGGCCGAAGCACTGGGCGTTGCCCACCATCCGGGGATAGAACACCTGACTGGAGGTGTCCTGGGCCACAGAGCGGGAGATGACACGGCCGCGGGCCGCCTCGCCATCCAGCACGATCTCCATGTCGCTCTCGGCGGTTTGCTCTCCATGTGTCAGCAGGCGCTCGGTGACAACGGCCTCGGCGCCCTTGCCGCAGACGATCTTGGTGTACCGCTTGGTGGAGTCGATGCCCCGGATCTGGGTGGTGTCCATCTGGATAGAGGCGCCCTCGTCCAGGTAGACCACAGTCTGGGGGTTCATGATCCGGCCGCCCTTGCCGTCACCCTCACCGTAGTGCTTCTCCGTATACTTCACATGGGAATTTTTTCCCACATAAAACGTGTGTATTCCGTCATGGCGGGAGGTCTGGTCGCCGCAGTTGTGGATGCCGCAGCCGGCCACGATATCCACATCGCAGTTCTCACCGATGAAGAAATCGTTGTAGACCATCTCCTCGATGCCGGGCTTGGTGATGATCACGGGGATATGGCAGGTCTCGCCCACGGTGCCGTCCTTGATGCGGATGTCGATACCGGGCTTGTCCTCCTTGCTGGTGATCTCAATGTGCTCGGTGCTCTGGCGTCCATCGCAGCCGCTGTCCTTTCGGATGTTGAAGGCGCCGACGGGCTTGCCCAGCATGTCCGCGATCTTTTCCAGAAGCTCGCGGTCGATCTCGTTTTCCATCATTGTGCCTTCACCTCCTTGTGAGTCAGGACCGGGCAGGTGCCCAGGGTGTCCGCCAGGATCTGGGGCAGGATCTCGGACGCGGTGCCCCGGTGCCGGATGGCACCGTCGCCCACCACGATGACCTCGTCCGCCAGGGAGATGATGCGCTCCTGGTGGGAGATGATGATCATGGTGGCCTTGGCCGTAGCGTGGATCTGCTCAAACGTCTCCGTCAGACGGGCGAAGCTCCACAGGTCGATGCCCGCCTCCGGCTCGTCGAAGATCATCAGCTCCGCGTTGCGGGCCAGGATGGAGGCGATCTCAATGCGCTTGACCTCGCCGCCGGAGAGGGATACGTCCACCTCACGGTCCAGATAGTCGTTGGCGCACAGCCCCACCTTCGTCAGGTATTGGCAGCACTTGTCCTTGGACAGCTTTTGGTCCCCGGAGGCCAGCGTCAGCAGGTCCCGGACCGTCAGGCCCTTGAAGCGGGGGGGCTGCTGGAAGCCGTAGCTGATGCCCAGACGTGCCCGCTCCGTGATCCCCAGCTCCGTGATGTCCCGGCCGTTCCAGAGGATCTGGCCGGAGGTGGGTGTTACCAGGCCCATGATGACCTTCGCCAGGGTGGTCTTGCCGCCGCCGTTGGGGCCGGTAAAGACCACCAGCTTGTGGTCGTCGATGGTGAGGGAAATATCGTTCAAAATACCCAGTTCCCCGTCGCCCTCGCGGACGGAGTAGCTGATATGCTTCAGTTCCAGCATGAAAACGGAACCTCCTTTGATGGCAGAAATGCTCACAGTTTCTCTATTTTAGCAGATAGAGCGGGAAAAAGCAACGGAATGCGCGGCTCTTTCGGGGATATTTTAACCAAAAAGCGGGAGTTGTACCTGTTGCGGCTGCAACAGGTACGAAAAATCCTTCCGCCGCATAGACTGAAGGGAAAGGGAGGGACCTCTTATGGAACGACATTCACACAGCCCCGAGGTATATGACTACCGGCAGTATGACCGCATCTGGCAGCGGGTGGCGCCAACGCTGGAGCCCTACCCGGAGACGCGGCGGCAGGAGATGGGACCGGCGGTCCCGGCGGCCCAGATGAACACCGCGCCCGCCGCTCAAGAGTCCCTGACGCCGGCCCAGGTCCAGCAGGAGGCCCAGCTTCCCGGCGCGGAGAGGAACCCCTGCTGCATGGGCAGCGCGGCGTCGGAGATGCTGGAGGTGCTGACAGGGTTTATCGAGGAGGAGCTGGAGGACCGCCGGTATCTTCTGGCCATGGTCCGGCAGGCACCGTCCTGGGCCAGACCGCGGCTGCGGGACCTGGCCGCCGCGGAGGGCGCCCAGGCCAAACGGCTGATGGCAGCGTATTATCTCATCACAGGGGAGTGCTACCGTCCCAACGTCAGCAGTGAGCGTGTCTGCACGGGCCGGTGGTGCCCGGCCCTGCGGGAGAGGTATCACGCGGCGGCCTGCAATGCCCTGAATTACGCCCGGGCGGCGGAGGGCACCACGGACCCGTGCCTGTCGAAGCTGCTCAATGAGCTGAGCGCCGGGGAGTACAGCCACGCCAACGAGCTGATGAGCATGCTGGAACGGTCCCTGCAGGGACTGTGACCGCTGAAGTTTTCATTGTGCCCCACTGGAAAGTATGGTATACTGACCTCAGAGAATATTCCGCGTCCGCGGCGCGGCAACAGGGGGAAGTACCATGAACAAGATCATTACCATCAGCCGTGAGTACGGCGCCGGCGGCCACACCATCGGCAAGGCTGTGGCGGAGGCACTGGGCGTCCCGTTCTACGACCGGGACATCGTGCGGGAGACCGCGAAGGCCAGCGGGTTTGACACCGAACTGATCGAAAGCGAGGGAGAGGATATCTCCAAGACCGATTCCATCCTGAAAAGCATCTGTTCGGTCTCCAGCACCTATTACCGGGATACCCAGGAGGCAATCCACGATGTACAGCGGGCCATCATCCTGCGCTTTGCCCAGGAGGGCCCCTGTGTGATCCTGGGCCGCTGTGCCGACGAGATCCTGCGGGAGGCCGGCATCGAGAGCATCAACGTGTTCATCCACGCCGATGACGTCCACCGTGCGGTGCGCGTCAGCGAACTGATCGGCAGCACCAACGCCACGGAGATCCAGAGAGTCATGGCCAAGAAGGACGGCAGCCGCCATACGTACTACAACCGCTATACCGGCAAGAAGTGGGGCGACAGCAAGAACTACCACCTGACACTGGACAGCGGCATGCTGGGCTGTGACCTGTGCGTGAAACTCATAACCGAGATCGCGCAGGCGGTGGAGTGAGTGCTTCAGCGAAGTTTTATACGAATTCTTCATAAAACGATGCAATCGTTCTAGGGGGGCGCGGAATGCGGCCCGGCGGCGCACGTCCCGAATCAGCTTCAGCTCCGCTTCCGTATGCTGGTTCGGGTGGCTGTGGGGACGCCGGGACCGGCAGGCCAGGGATTCCACACTGCCGTCCCAACGGCTCTGCCAGAAGTAGA
>JAETOQ010000028.1 GCA_021771635.1 Oscillospiraceae bacterium
GCCGTACTGCGTCGTTTTTCCTTGCCATACGTCAGTATGGCTGTGGAAAATCTCCTTGTCTGACAAGAAAAATCCTCGTCCATCCGGCATTCCCCGGTTATGAATACAGGTTCTTAATTTTTATGGACACAGACGCAGCGCGCTCCCAGGGATTTATTTTGCCTGGGTGGGATCGATCTCCGTGGGGCTGGGAACGGGGTGCTCCTTGTGCTCCACCATGGCGCGGATCAACTCCACCGTGCCGCCCAAACCTAAATAGCTGGAGTCCAGGCAGAAGTCGTAGCTCTCCACCGCGCCCCACTTCTGGGAGGAGTAGTACTCGTAATAGGAGGCGCGGCGCTTGTCGGTCTTGATGATGAGCTTGCGTGCCTCCTCCGGCGTCACGTTCTGACGCTTGGCCACCCGGGCGATGCGCACGTCCATGGGGGCGTGGATAAAGATGCTCAGGTGGTTGGGATCGTCCGCCAGAGCGTAATCCGCGCAGCGGCCGATCATCACGCAGGGACCCTGGGCCGCGATGTGGCGGATGGTGTCAAACGTGGCCAGGTACACCTGCTGCTCCAGGGAGTCCCCGGCACCGCTGCCGGGCAGGGCGAACATGTAGGAGTCCATGGCAATGGAGTACAGCAGGCTCTTGGGCCGCTCGTCAAAACTCTCAAAGATTTTCTCGCACAGGCCGCTCTTCTTGGCGGCCTCCTGTAAAAGCTCCTTATCATAAAACGGGATCCCCAGCTCCTTGGCGACACGAATGCCGACCTCCTTGCCGCCGCTGCCGAACTGCCGTCCGATGGTGATGATGGTTTTCATAGAGATTCCTCCTCTCTTG
The DNA here is from genome assembly GCA_021771635.1 of Oscillospiraceae bacterium. GTDB lineage: Bacteria > Bacillota > Clostridia > Oscillospirales > Oscillospiraceae > Oscillibacter. The sequence goes on from JAETOQ010000028.1 coordinate 827, forward strand.
GTATTTTGATTATAGCACTTTTGAGGGGGAGCGTCAAATGAAACAAGCCGCCGGTTGGGCGGCTTGCTTGCACGGAAGGCGTGTGTTATACTAATTCTCAATAAAATGGTTTATCCGGTTTATTTGAGCCACATTCTGTGGCTCGGCGGCGCAGCCGCAAGAATGTTGTCAATACGTTTCTTGGCGCCATATGCGCGGCGGCGTGTAACGCCGCAATAAAAAGGTTTTTAAACCTTTTTATCAAGAAACAGTATTATCATATGCTCCAAAGGAGTGTGGGGAGATGACGCATCTGTTTTTGCACGGTCTGGGGCAGACTGCCGCCAGCTGGGATCGGGTGCTGAAGGCGCTGCCCGTGGGAATGGACGCCGTCTGTCCGGAGCTGTCCAGGCTTTTGGAGGATGGCCCCTGCCGGTACGACAGGCTGTACAGCGCCCTCGCCTCCCGCTGTGACGGCATCCCCGGTCCGGTCGGCCTTTGCGGTCTGTCCTTGGGCGGCATCCTGTCCATGCAGTATGCCATGGAGCGGCCGGAGAAAGTCCGGTCCCTGGTGCTGATTGGGACGCAGTATACCATGCCCAGGCGGCTGCTGCGGGTGCAGAACGCGGTGTTCCATCTGATGCCGAAACGCTCCTTCGCGCGGACGGGATTTCAAAAGCAGGATCTGATCCACCTCTGCCGCTCCATGCTGGATTTGGATCTTCGGGAGGGGCTTGAGAAGATCACCTGCCCCACCCTGGTCATCTGCGGCGAGGGGGACAAGGCCAACAGACCGGCGGCCACGGAGCTGAAAAAGCGGCTGCCTGCCGCAGAGCTTTGCATCCTGAAAAACGCCGGGCACGAGGTGAACGTGGAGGCCCCGGAAGCGTTGGGCGCAGTTTTAAACGGATTTTGGAAATAAGAACAGGCCGCCCAACCGGCGGCCTATCTTTTTTACATTACGCTTGGGGCAGTTCCTTGCCCAGGCGCTTGTACATGGTCTTTTTCACCGCCCGGAGGATATTCTCATACCCGGTGCAGCGGCACAGGTGGCCGGAGAGGAGTTTTCTCAATTCCGCGTCGGTGTACTCCTTGCCCGACTCCAAAATCTCCACCGCCGTCAGAATGAAGCCGGGGGTGCAGAAGCCGCACTGGATAGCCGCTTCGTCCACGAAGGCCTGCTGGATGTCACTCAGCTCGCCATTTGGGCCAAGCAGCCCCTCCAGGGTGCGGATGCGCTTGCCCTCGGCCCAGACGGCCAGGTAGATGCAGGAGTTGAAGGCCTCGCCGTCAATGAGGACATTGCAGGCGCCGCACTCCCCTACCTCGCAGCCTTTTTTTACACTGGTCATGCGGAAGTCGTTGCGGAGCATATCCGTCAGGCTGGCCCGGACATCCACCGTCCGCTCCACATCCTGGCCGTTGAGGTTAAAATGAACGGTTTGATACTGGATGACGTGCTTCTCCATTACAGCTCACCTCCCGCCAGTCTTACGGATTCGATGAAGGCCCGCTTGGCGCTCTCCACCGCGATGTGCATCCGGAAGTCCTTGGCGGCCCGCCAGGAGTCCCGGGGATTGATGTCCTCCTTCACCGCCCGGGCGAAGGCCTCCGCCAGCTCCATACTGACGGGCTTTCCGGCGGCCAAACGCTCCGCGGTCTCCGCCCGCAGGGGCACGGGACCTGCCACGCCGAAGGCCACACGGGCCCGCTCTACCGTTTTCTTATCGGCGGAGAGGCGGACGTTGACGGAAGTCCCCAGGGTGGCGATGTCCATGGCGTTGCGCATGGCGTACTTGATGTAATGGCCGAAGGTGTTCTCATAGCTCTCCTTCGGGATGAGGATGGCGGTCTGGATCTCTCCCGCCCGGATGTCCACCTTGCCGGCCTTGATATAGAACTCGTGGATGGGCTGGCGGCGGACGCCGCCGGGGCCTGTCAGTTCCACAATGGCGTCATAGGCGTGGAGAGTGGAGGCGGAGTCGGCGGAGGTGACGCCGTTGCAGGTGTTGCCGCCGATGGTGCCGATGTTGCGGATCTGGGGGCCGCCTACCTGGTCCACGGCTTCGCCCAGGACATGGATGTATTTCTGAATGAGCGGGTCCCGGGTGATGTGGGAAAAGCTGGTGAGAGAGCCGATGCGGAGCGTGCCGTCCTCTTCCAGAGACACGCCCCGGAGCTCGTTCAGGCCTTGAATGGAGATCAGCTCCACGCCGGCCCGCTTCCCTTCCCGCATCTGCACCAGCACGTCGGAGCCGCCGGCGATGATCTGAGCCTCGGGATGGGCCAGGCGGAGGGCCACGGCGTCATCAACGTCTTTTGCCTGATAGAGCGCTTTCATGTCATACATATCGTGTTCCCTCCTTTAATCCTGGATCAGCCCGGCCTCTTTGAACTTGCGGTAGAGGACGTGGGGCGTGATGGGGCAGCTGTCGATGGCCACGCCCGTGGCGTTCAAAATGGCGTTGCGAATGGCCGGAGCGGGAGAACAGGCCGGAGGCTCGCCCAGGGCCTTGGTGCCGTAGGGAGAGGTGGGCTCCGCGTTCTCCACAAACGCCGCCTGAAGCGTGGGGTGGTCCATGAAGGTGGACAGCTTGTAGTCCAGCAGATTGTTATTCAGGGGCTTTCCTGTCTTTTCGTCAAATTTCAGCTCCTCGCTGAGACCGTAGCCGATGGCCATGGACATGCCGCCGTGGACCTGGGCCTCCGCCAGGGCGGGGTTGATCAGGCGTCCGCAGTCGTGGACATTAATGATGTTCAGGAGTTTTACTTTACACATTGGGATATCCACTTCCACCTCGGCAAAGGAACAGCCGAAGGAATAGGCGTTGGACTTGATTTGAGCCGTGGTCTCGGCGGTGATGTGCTGGCTGTTTTCCAGGGAATAGAGACTCTCAGTCGCAAGGTCACCCAAGGACTTCAGCACCCGGCCATCGGACTTGCGGACGATCTGGCCGTCCACCAGGTCCAGATTGCTGACAGGCATCCGTGTCTGCTCGTGGGCGATGTTCAGGATGCGCTGGCGAAGGGCCAGGGCAGTCTGCATGATGCTGAAGCCGCCGATGTAGGTCTGGCGGGAGGCGTAGGCGCCGGTGCCGAAGGGCGTCACGTCCGTGTCCTGCGAAGAAACCACGTGGACGTCCGACAGCGGCACGCCCACCGCGTCAGCCACCATCTGGGAAAAGGCGGTGTCGCAGCCCTGGCCGATCTCCGTCTCGCCGGTCTGGAATTGGAGGGAGCCGTCTTGGTTCAGCACCATGCGGCAGGAGGAGGATTCCAGGGAAATGGGCCAGACAGCGGTGTTATACCAGAATACGGCAAGGCCAATGCCTTTATGGACAGGCCCCGTCTGATTCTGATATTCGGCGGCCTTGCGCGCATAGTCAATGGCCGCCATGCCCTTTTCCAGGCACTGGTTGAAGGTGTCCGTGTACAGCTCGTTTTTGGAAAAGCCGTCCACATACCCCACGGGCATCAGGTTTTTCTGCCGGAACGCCAAGGGCGACATGCCGATAGCCTTGCAAATGTCGTCGATGTGGCTCTCCCCGGCGAACATAGCCTGGGGAATGCCGTAGCCCCGCATGGCACCGGCGGCAGGGCGGTTGGTGAACACCGTCCAGCAGTCACACTCCAAATTGTCGCAGGGGTAGAGCTGGGGGAACGCGCCCATGCCCTTGGCAACCACGCCGTGGCCGTGGGAGGCGTAGGCGCCCTGATTGGAAAACGCCTCGAACTTCCGGGCCACCAGCGTGCCGTCGGGACGGACGTAGGAGATGATGTGGGTACGGATGGCGTGGCGGACACGGTTGGAGACAAAGGTCTCCTCCCGGGTACACTCGATCTTCACCAGACGGCCGCCCACCTGGGTGGTACACCAGGCGCACAGCGGCTCATACAGCGCGTCCTGCTTGTTGCCGAAGCCGCCGCCGATATAGGGCTTGATGATGCGGACCTTGCCCCAGGGGATCCCCAGGGCCTGCCCCACCACCCGGCGGACGATGTGGGGGATCTGGGTGGAACTGACCACCACCACCCGGCCCGCTTCCATATAGGCAAAGCAGCCGTGGTTTTCAATGTGGCAGTGCTGGACCGTGGGGGTATCATACCAGCCCTCCACGCGGATCAAGCCCGGCTCCTGCCGGGCCTTTTCGTAATCGCCCCGGCGAATATCGGTGTGGTTGAGGATGTTGCCGGGGAATTCCTCATGGATCTGGGGGGCGTCCGGCTCCATGGCCTTCTGCACATCCAGGACGAAGGGCAGCTCCTCATATTCTACCCGCAGCGCTCGGACACCCTGCATGGCAGCCACCTCGTCCTCCGCGATGACCACGGCGACGTCGTCGCCATAATAGCGGACATGGCGGTTCAGCAGCAGGCGGTCCGCCACATCCTGGTGATGGGGATCCGTGGACCAGGGGTGGCCCGCCGTGGGAAACGGGATGTCGGGGACGTCAAAGCAGGTCAGCACCCGCACCACGCCGGGCACGGCCTCCGCCTCCGTCACATCGATGGACTTCACATAGCCGTGGGCAATGGTGGAATGGCAGATCTTTGCCACCAACGCGCTGCGGTCACACAGGTCATCCATGTATTTGGCGCGCCCCGTGGCCTTTTCATAGGCGTCCACACGGACCACGCTTTTTCCGACACTTTTGCTCATAGGACTGTCCTCCTTTGAGAATGAAGTTTCGCCCTGGATTGACTTATCAGGGCCAAAGCGGGTATACTTAGGTTTAAGGCAACACCGTACAAATGCATCGGCGGCGCTTTGCGGAAACTTTACGCCATCCATGCGTTGCAGTTTTTTGAAATACGCCCAGCCTCGGCCCAAAGGAACAGGCCTCGGCAGACCTCACGGTATGATGTGAGGCCAGTATTCCTGCAAAATTGTGCCTTTGTCTGACGCAAGATTTGCTTGCAAACCGCTCTTTCTGCATGATGCGGTGTTTCCTTAAAATTGACAATTGATCATGAAGGAATTCGCCTGCGGCGAATGAATGGAAAACGTCGCCGCAGACAGCTTCCCTATTCTCCTGTCCATTGTCAATTATCCATTGTCAATTATCCATTGTCAATTTAACAGTGAACGGAGTGATTTCATGCAGAAGATCGGCTGCGTCGTGATGGCCGCGGGCAATGCCCGGCGGTTTGGGAAAAACAAACTGGCGGCCCAGTTAAATGGGCGGACACTGATCCTCCGGGCATTGGAGGCCGTTCCAGCCGAACAGTTCGACAGTGTGGTGGTCGTGACACAGTATCCGGAGGTCATGCGGCTCGTAAAGGATTTTCACTTTTCAGCCGTCTACAATGAGCACCCGGACTACGGCATCAGCCACACCATCGAATTGGGGCTGACCAGCCTGCGGGACTGCGGCGGCGTGCTGTTCCTGGTGTCCGACCAGCCCTTGCTCCGCCGGGAGAGCGTGGCCGAGCTGGTCCGGTTCTGGAAGGCACAGCCGGACAAGATCGCGGCACTGGGCCACAACGGCGTCCGGGGCAACCCCTGCCTCTTCCCCGCCCGGTTTTTCCCGGAATTATTGGAGCTTCGGGAGGATCACGGCGGAAACACCGTCATCCGGCGGCACGAGGACGATCTGGTCCTGCTGGAGGTGGACGGGCAGGAGCTGACGGACGTGGACACGCCCCAGGCGCTGAAAGAGATCAGCGGCCGGTGATAAGCGATATGGATACGAAAGTCTATGCGTTTGACGCGGTGATCCGTAAAGTGCCGGACATCGACGGGGCCTATGTGGAGATCCCCTTTGACGTGCGGCAGGTGTTCGGAAAAGGACGGGTGAAGGTCCATGCCGCCTTTGACGGGGTGCCCTATGACGGCAGTATCGTGCGGATGGGCACCCCTGGACACATTTTAGGGCTGCGGAAGGACATTCGCAGGCAAATCGGAAAACAGCCCGGAGACATCGTGCATGTCACGGTGCAGGAGCGGGCGTAACAGCGGGGCGGATGTCCCGCTGTTTTTATTTGCGGGTATAGGGGGTGTTTTCCAGGGGAAGCTTGGTGCGGAGCTTGCCGTCATAGCGGAAATAGGCGTCCGCGATGGCGGGGGCCGTGGGGATGGAGGTGATCTCGCCAATGCCGATGGCGCCGCAGGCCACGTTCAAGCCCTTTTTCTCCACGATGATCGGTGTGATCTCCGGGATCTGGTTGGCCCGGAACAGGCCCAGGGTGCCGTATTTGGCGGTGGGCTTACAGTTGTCCAGGGGATACCGCTCCGTCAGGGCGAAGCCCATGGACATCACCACGCCGCCCTCGATCTGGCCCTCAATGGACAGGGGGTTCACCGCCTTGCCCACGTCGTGGGCGGCCACGATGCGCTGGATCCTGCCCTCTTCGTCCAGGATGCAGATCTGGGTGGCGTAGCCATAGGCGATGTGGCTGACGGGATTGGGCACGTCGGCGCCCAGGGGGTCCGTCTTGCCCAGATACTCCCCATAAAACTCCTGGCCGCTCATATCTGTCAAGGATTTTTCCTTTAATGCTTCCCGCAGTCCTTCACAGGCTCTCCGGCAGGCCTCACCGGTGAACAGCGTCTGGCGGGAGCCGGAGGTGGTGCCGGAATCCGGGGCAAAATAGGTATTGGACCGCTCGTAAACGACATTGTCCGGGGAAATTCCCGTCTGGTCACAGACCATCTGGGTGAGGACCGTGCCCAAGCCCTGGCCGATGCAGGAGGCGCCGGCGAAGATGTGGACCTTGCCGTCACTCACCACCAGCCGGACCCGGCCTGTATCCGGGATGCCCACGCCCACACCCGCGTTCTTCATGGCGCAGGCGATGCCCACGTACCGGGCCTGGTCGTAATAGGGCTTCACCGCCTCCAGCGTCTCCACCAGGCCGGTGGAATCGTCCACGATCTGTCCATTGGGCAGCTCCTGACCGGGGCGGATGGCGTTGCGGTAGCGGATCTCCCAGGGGCTGATGCCCACCAGGTCCGCCATCTGGTTCAGCAGGCTCTCGATGCAGAAGCAGGTCTGTGTCACGCCGAAGCCCCGGAAGGCGCCGGCGGGTGGATTGTTCGTGTAATAGGCCCAGCCATCGATCTCAAAATTCTGGTAGTTATAGGGGCCGGCGGCGTGGGTGCAGGCGCGCTCCAGCACCGGACCGCCCAGGGAGGCGTAGGCTCCGGTGTCGGCGATGACCTCGGCGGCCACGCCCTGGATGATGCCGTTTTCGTCACAGCCCAGGGAGAATTCCATCTCCATGGGGTGGCGCTTGGGGTGGATCAGAATGCTCTCCGCCCGGCTCAGCTTGACCTTCACCGGGCGCTTCGTCAAATAGGCGATCAGGGCGGCGTGGTGCTGGACCGTCACATCCTCCTTGCCGCCGAAGCCGCCGCCCACCAGGCAGTTGCGGACCTTTACCCTCTCGGCGGGCAGGCCCAGCATGCCCATGGTCTCGTGCTGGGTGTCATAGGCGCCCTGGTCCGTGGAGAGGATCATCACGCCATCCCCGTCGGGATAGGCCACGGCGCACTCCGGCTCCAGGAAAGCGTGTTCCGTCCAGGGGGTGGAGAAACGCTGTGTCAGCACATATTTGGACTTGGCGATAGCCTCCGCCGGATTGCCCCGCTGGATGTGCTTGTGGGCCAGCAGGTTGCCCTCCCTGTGGACCAGAGGCGCGTCGGGCAGCATGGCCTCCCGGGGGCTGCGGACAGGCTCCAGCGGCTCATAGTCCACCTTCACCAGCGCCTTGGCCTGGGCCAGGATCTCCGGTGTCTCGGCGGCTACCAGGCAGATGGCGTCGCCCAGGTAGTGGGTGATATCCCCCTCGGCGATCATGGTGTCCCAGTCCTTTTTCAGGTGGCCCACCTTGTTGCTGCCGGGAATGTCGGCGGCGGTGAATACCCCCACCACGCCGGGAAGAGACTTGGCCTCCTCGGTGTGGATGGCCAGCACTCTGGCCCTCGGATATTCGCTGCGGACGGCGGAGCCATAGATCATGCCGTCCAGATAGATGTCATCGGGATAGATGCCGGTGCCGGTGACCTTTTCCCTTACGTCCACCCGGGGCACCCGCGCGCCCAGAGACCAGTCCCCGGGGACCTCCGGCACCTCTCCCTTGCGGAACAGCTCCGCCGCCAGCAGGATACCGTCGATGATCTTCACATAGCCGGTGCAGCGGCAGATATTGTTGCGGATGGCAAAGGCCGCCTCCTCCCTGCTGGGGGCGGGATTCACGTCCAGCAGGCCCTTAGCGCTCATGACCATGCCAGGGATGCAGAAGCCGCACTGCACCGCCCCGGCCATGCCGAAGGCGTATGTATAGACGTCCCGCTCAAAGTCCGTCAGGCCCTCCACAGTGATGATGTGCTTGCCCTCCAGCTTATCCGTCTGGGGAATGCAGGCCTTTGTGGGCTTGCCGTCGATCAGGACGGTGCAGGTGCCGCAGGCACCCTCGCTGCAGCCGTCTTTCACGCTGGTCAGGTGTAGTGTATCCCGCAGATAGCGGAGCAGTTTTTGGTTTTTTTCGACGGTCACGGACTGGCCGTTCACGGTAAAAGTTGCCATGAATGTCTCCTCCTTGGCTGCCGTGCCCAACCCTGGTCCCACGGTCAATCTGTTCAGTTTTCGGAAAGGTCAACCTTTCCTGTTTGTCTTATTATACTATATGCCGTCCGCCGCCGCAACCGTACTTTTGTCTCTTTCGTTATTCTATATTTAAAATAGCGGCGGCAGCTGCCAGCCGACCAACAGGGCGCCCCGGCGGACCGTGATGGTAGCCCGGGCTTCCATGATGTGGTTGCTGACGCCAAGGGGAAATCCCGGCGTCAGCACGGCGTCGGACAGGGGATACTGAAAGCCGGTCTCGTCGATCCCCTCGGCCCGGTCCCCCAGGCAGAAGGCGGAAAACAGCCCCCACTCCACGGTCCTCTCCACGGTCAGGCTCTCGTTTTCGATGGCAGTCCAGACAAAATCGTTGTCATACAGATATCCCCGCGCTCCCCGGCGGCGGAGGAACAGCAGCGTCTGGAGGTTGGCCAGGGTGTGGTCCAGCCGCTTGCCGCCGGTGCCGCCGTAGATGTACACGGTATCACAGCCCTGTTCCAGGGCGGTCTTTACTGCCAGCATGGTGTCCGTGTCGTCCTTCTCCACCGGAGAGCGGTGGATATTGGCAAAATCCGCAGGCTGGTCCATGGAGTCAAAGTCCCCCAGCAGCAGATCCGGGACGATGCCCGCCTTCCGGCAGGTCTGAAAGCCGGCGTCGGCGGCGATCACGAGATCGCCGGGGGCGGGGCGCTCCCGCAGGCCGTAAAAGGTCCCGGCGGCAAAGATAAAACAGCGTTTCATGGTGTGGTCACTCCTTGAAAGATCATATTCCCGATATATCCGTACATGCCCCATTTTCGATCTCATAGGGGGCCGGGGGCGGCGCGGGACTCCTTAGAGCAGCCGCCCGCTCCCTGCGGTCACTGCTCCAGGTGTACCGCCCTCTTTTATTCTCTGCCAGTGTATCACGTTCTCCCTGTCTTCGCAAGAAGATCAGCCCGCCGGAATCATCCGGCGGGTCTCAGGCTGTCGAAAAAGCCCTCCCGGCCTTTTTCGACAGCCTGCTAATGTCCCGATTTTCAAAATGTGCAACATAATGTGCAACATTTTGAAAATCTCCCGCTTCGCGGGCAGCGGACTGCGCCGCAGTCCGCTGCGGACATTCGATCCAACACGAGGCGGGCGCTGCCCCCTCGTGCTCCCCCGCATCACGGACAGTCTCTTTTTCCTATACGATGGTTTTTCGACAGTCTGCGGCCCGCCGGAATCGTCCGGCGGGCCTTTTGTCACATGATATGCTCTTCGCAGAAATTGTCCAGCACCCGGTAGCCCATCTCCCCCGGCGCCGCCACAGGGAACTTGGCGATCGTCACAGGATCAAAGATCGGGCACATCCGCTTCTCCGGCTCCAGACGCAGGACCGGCATGTCATCGGACTTGCCGTTTCCGGCCTTTTTTACTTTCGGCATCAAATCACCCCAGTGGGAGTGTGCGCGAAAACGAGGAGATTATGTGAGATCAAGGCGTGTGATATTCCATGTGAAATTATCTGGATTTTTTCACATGAAGCAGATTTTTTTACCGTTAGCCCTTATCATTCAAACGTGATAAAATGACCGGAACCATTGAGAGTCAAAGCCTCCGGCTTAGCCAAGGGCTTACTAGCGGCACGTGTCTCAAGACGCATCGAAAGAGCTTTCACTCGCATCATTTGCCCCGCCGCCCGTAAACGGGCCAAACCTGCCGATTGTGAGGGGTAGCTTTACAATTTGTCATGAATGAGTCCCCGGTTGATGTGAGCTTGGCCGGCAAACCTTTCTTCTTGCCGGGAAACATTCCCAGCTTCCGCATGACACGAAATAAGGCGGGTATAGCCTCGTTGTCTCATACTAGGCCTTGTTTGAAAAATGCGAAAACGCCCAAGCGACGGATCTTTTCCGCTGTGTGGCGTTAAAAATTCTTGAAATACACAAAGTATTCCTGCGTATTTTTGCCTTGCCCAGCGAAAAAATCTCTCGCCGTTGGGCATTCCGCCATTTATCAAACAAGGCCTAGACTTCATGAAAAAGTAGACGAAGTCTCCCCGCAAGGGGGACGCGATATTCGTAAGGCGCTGAAGCGCCAACGACTATCCAATGCTTTTTATAGCGCCGAAGGCGCGTTGAAGTCTTATGAGACGGCATTTGCCTGTGGCACAAATGGGCGCGCTTAGCGACGCCTTCTTCCGCAGAAAATATCTATTTTCTGCGGAAGAATCGTATCAGACGGTGCCAGAACTCCAGCATGCCCAGCGTGGGATTACAGCGGCGCATGTCCCGAGTCAGCTTCAGCTCCGCTTCCGTGTGCTGGTTCGGGTGGCTGAGGGGACGCCGGGACCGGCAGACCAGGGATTCCACACTGCTTATTCACTTGCCCGGCATCTATTGTAATCCTACCATCGATTAACAAGGGGAAACACGCCTGCCAGCATTTGTTTTAGCCCCGAAAAACCGTATTTCCCCTTGTCAATCGATGGTACAAAAAAATGTGGAAAAACCTGAAGAGCTGTCTTGACAAACGGAACAAAGGAGATATAATATTTTTGTTAAAACAGTGAAACGCTGTGAAAAAGTCAGCTCGGCGAAACAGACAGAAGCGAGAGGGGATACGGTGAGAGCCCCTTGTCCACGCCGCAGAGCAGCCACTTTGGAGCAGTCCGCGAGGAGCGGAACGGTTCATCTCCGTTATTGGATGACATGAGATGTCCGCTTGCGGACAGATCAGGGTGGTACCGTGGATATCTATCCGCCCCTGACACACGTCAGGGGCGGCTTTTTTTGCGAGCAGCCACATGGAGATCATTCATATTAAAAAATATAAATTGGAGGAAGAAACACTATGGCACATCCCTATTACGGGCTGAACGAACTTCGGGAGATGTTCCTCAGCTACTTTGAGAGCAAGGGCCACCTGCGCCTGCCCAGCTTTTCCCTGATCCCTCCCGCGAACGACAAGAGCCTGCTGCTGATCAACTCCGGCATGGCCCCCATGAAGACCTGGTTCACCCGGGAGGAGGAGCCTCCCCGGAACCGCGTCACCACCTGCCAGAAGTGCATCCGCACCGGCGACATTGAGAACATCGGCAAGACCGACCGCCACGGCACCTATTTTGAGATGCTGGGCAACTTCTCCTTCGGTGATTACTTCAAGAAGGAGGCCATCCCCTTCTGCTGGGAATTCCTGACCAAGGTGGTAGGCCTGGAGGCCGACCGCCTGTATCCCTCCATCTACCTGGATGACGACGAGGCCTTTGAGATCTGGAACAAGGACATCGGCATCCCCGCCGAACGCATCTTCCGCTTCGGCAAGGCCGACAACTTCTGGGAGCACGGCGCCGGCCCCTGCGGCCCCTGCTCCGAGGTCTACTATGACCGCGGCCCTGAGCACGGCTGCGGCAAGCCCGGCTGCACCGTGGGCTGCGACTGCGACCGCTATATCGAGGTGTGGAACAACGTGTTCTCCCAGTTCGTCAACGACGGCGAGGACCACTACACCGAGATGAAGAACAAGAACATCGACACCGGCATGGGTCTTGAGCGTCTGGCCTGTGTGGTCCAGAACGTGAACTCCCTGTTCGACGTGGACACCGTCATGAACATCACCCACAAGGTCAGTGAGATCACCGGCGCCCACTACGGCGAGAGCCAGAAGACCGACGTGTCCCTGCGTGTTATCACGGACCACATCCGCTCCTCCGTCATGATGATCTGCGACGGCATCCTGCCCTCCAACGAAGGCCGGGGCTACGTCCTGCGCCGCCTGCTGCGCCGGGCCGCCCGCCACGGCAAGCTGCTGGGCGTGAACAAGCCCTTCCTGCATGAGGTGGTGGACACGGTCATCCATGAGAATGAGTTCGCCTATCCCGACCTGCGGGAGAAGCAGACCTATATCACCAAGGTCATCCGCACCGAGGAGGAGAACTTTGCCAAGACCATCGACGGCGGCATGAAGATCTTCTCCGACCTGCTGGCGGCCCACAAGGCCAAGGGCGAGACCGAGTTCTCCGGCGCCGACGCCTTCAAGCTGTACGACACCTATGGCTTCCCCATCGACCTGACCGCCGAGATGGTGGAGGACGAGGGTATGACTCTGGACCGTGTCGGCTTCGACCGTGAGATGGAGGAGCAGCGCGTCCGCGCTAGGCGCGCCCGGGAGGCCCTGGGCGACCTGGGCTGGGCCGGTATCGAGTTCGGCAGCGAGATGCCCGCCACCGAGTTCATCGGTTACGACCACAACGAGACCCAGGGCAAAGTCCTGGCCATCGTGGCGGAGGAGGAGCTGCGGGACCAGGTGGTCTCCGGCGCCGACGCCATCCTGGTGCTGGACCAGACGCCGTTCTACGCCGAGATGGGCGGCCAGGTGGCCGACCACGGCGTCATCACCGCTGAAAACGGCGCCAGATTTGAAGTTACCAACGTCCAGAAGAACAAGGGCGGCAAGTTCATGCACTACGGCAAGGTGGTCTCCGGCCAGTTCCAGGTGGGCGATACGGTCACCGCCGCCATCGATGCGGAGCGCCGCAAAGCCATCATGCGTGCCCACAGCGCCACCCACCTGCTGGACGCGGCCCTGAAAAAGGTCCTGGGCGACCATGTGCACCAGGCCGGTTCCCTGGTGGAGCCTGACCGCCTGCGCTTCGACTTCACCCACTTTGAGGCCATCACCCCGGAGCAGCTCAGCGAGATCGACCGCATCGTCAACGACGCCATCCTGGCGGGCTATCCTGTGGTAACGGAGGTCCTGCCCATTGAGGAGGCCAAGAAAAAGGGCGCCGTTGCCATGTTCGGCGAGAAGTACGGCGACGTGGTCCGCGTGGTGGAGATGGGAGATTTCTCCATGGAGTTCTGCGGCGGCACCCACCTGGACAACACCGCCAAGGCCGGTCCCTTCCGCATCAAGTCCGAGGCGTCCATCGCCTCCGGCGTCCGCCGGATCGAGGCCACCGTGGGCAAGCAGACGCTGGAGACCGTGAACCGGAACCAGCAGGTGCTGTTCCACGTGGCCCAGATGCTCAAGACCAACCCCGGCGAGCTGGAAAGCCGCATCGAGCAGCAGCTCAATGAGATGAAGGAGCTGCGCCACACCCTGGACAAGTTCAAGGCGGAGGCGTCTCTGGGCGAGGCCCGGCAGTTCCTGACCGCGGCCAAGGACATGGGCGGATTGAAGGTCCTCACCGCCGTCCGCAACGGCATGGACGCGGGTGCCCTGCGTCAGATGGGCGACTTCCTGCGGGACAAGGAGCCCGCCGCCGTGGCGGTGCTGGCCTCCGTCAACGGGGAGAAGATCACCTTCCTGGCCGTCTGCGGTCCCGAGGCTGTGAAGAAGGGCATCAAGGCCGGCGACCTGGTGAAGAACGTCTGCGCCATCTGCGGCGGCAAGGGCGGCGGCAAGCCCGACAGCGCCATGGGCGGCGGCAGCGACCTTTTGAAGCTGGACGATGCCCTGGCCTCCGTGGACGATTTTGTGTCCGCCAAGCTGGGCTGAGAGGAGAAGGAGTATGCTGATCGATTTTGACGCCATGGAGACCACCGTCATCCCCCACATGCGGGGCGGCGAAAAAGAGATGGCAGCCCAGATGCACACCGACACCATGAACAAGATCATGCGGGGCCGGCTGATCCCCGGCGCCACCGTCGGCCTCCACACCCACGAGACCAATAGCGAGATCATCTATATTCTCTCCGGCACCGGCAAGGTGCTGTATGACGGCGTGTACGAGCCGCTGTCCGCCGGCTCCTGCCACTACTGCCCCAAGGGCCATGCCCACAGCCTGATCAATGACAGCGACGGCGATCTGGTGTTTTTCGCCGTGGTTCCCGAGCATCCGGAGGGCTAAGAGATGTCTACCCGGGAGGACCTGAAGCGCTTTTACGCTTTGGACATCGACTTTGGGAAGCTGGGGCTGTATTCCGGACGCTGTGCGGACATGCGGTATTTCTGCACGCCGGAGGACGCGGAGTGCTTTGGCACTCCTGGAGTGGACGGCGTCCACTACTGCCTGCTGCCGGGGGAGGAGACCGTCTATGTGGTCCGCCCGTCCTGCGGTCAGGAGGGGCAGTATGTCCTGCCCGTGGCGGAGGACTTCCGGGAGTTCCTCTCGTTTCTGCTGTACTGCGGGGCGGAGGCGGCGCTGGAGCAGATGCCTCTGTGGGATACGGAGGAGGCTTTTCAGGCGTATCTCAGGGAGCAGAAGCTGGACACAGAGACGCAGGCGGTCTTGGACGTGATCGCCTCCGCCTTTGGGGTAGAGGCGAAGGATCCCTACGAAAAGGTCAAGGCTATGCAAAGGGCCTTTGACCCGGCCCGCCTGCGGTTTTCCGCTGAATACTACGATGTGCTGGGTTTGGAAGATCCTGTCCATTCGGAGGCGGATATTCCCACGGAGGGAGAACGGCCCGGCTCCGCGGGACCCCATCTCTGGCTGGAGTTTGTCAATGCCAGGCTGCGGGACACCTATTTCAGCCTGGAAGAGCTGCGCGGCTCAATGACGGTGCCCGCCGGTGAAGACATCGAGGCCATGTTGGCCTCCATCGGTTATTACTACGATCCCGAGGAAAATCAATTTATCCATCAACCATAGAAGAAGGGAGGTTTGAACCATGTCTGACTGCTTATTCTGCAAGATCATCGCTGGGGAGATCCCCAGCAGCAAGGTCTATGAGGACGACGTCTGCTACGCTTTCAACGACATCGCCCCCCAGGCGCCCACACACTTTTTGGTGATCCCCAAGGCCCACATCGGCTCCGTGTCCGAGGTGAGCGGTGACAACAGCGCGGTGGTGGCCCATATCTTTGAGGTCATCGCCAAGGTCACCAAGGAGTTGGGGCTGGAGAGCTACCGCGTGGTGTCCAACATCGGAGACCAGGCGGGCCAGAGCGTCCACCATCTGCACTTCCATGTGCTCTCCGGCCGGGATATGACCTGGCCGCCGGGCTGAGCGCAGAAACTGCCTTTTCAGAACGAGCCGCCCCTGCGTAGAGAGGGGCGGCTCTTATCTTTACCGGCAGTTTCTGCGCTTTCCGCTGGGAAACGCTCCGCTGGTTTCCCAGCGGAGGGGACGGGGATGCGCAGTCGCGATCCCCCACTTCGTCTCCGCCTAAGAGCCGCCCTGACGGGCGGTTGGCTCCGACACGCGCTTGCGAGCGCAGTCTTGTCCCTGCGGGACAATTCACCTTCAGTCCGTTATGCTCCGTTTCCGCCTGACGGCGAAAAAGACAGCGCCTCGACCGAGGCGCTGTCTTTTTGCTGCTTGTGACGATCAGGCGGTGTAGAGCGGGAGCGGAGAGTTGCCGCCGACGATCTCGGGGAACTGGGAAAGCTTGGAAGGATACTGGATCTTCACGCCGCTGTCGGTGGCGTTGATGTCCATTTTCACGTCCGCCTTGATGTTGTAGACCATGCTCAGGCTGCCGATCTCCTCGTCGGACATATCCATGCCCATGTTCATATCCAAGACAGCGGTGCAGGCTTTCAGTTCGCCCTTGGAATTCAGGGTGTAGGTGTAGGAACAGCTATCCAGGGAGAGGGACATCCCCAGACCCTCCAGGTCTTCATCGGGGACCTCGGCCATGACGGCGCCCAGGATATCGTCAAAGAGGCCGTTTATGCCGTCGGAATACGTCACGGTGTAAACGGTGTTAGAGCCGGACTTGGAGACCGCGATAGAATCGATATAGGGCAGGGAGGCCGAGCCGCCGATCTGGGTGCTCAGCTGCATCAACTCCTGATAGGTCTCCATGAACTCATCCAGGCCCTCCATCTGGTACTTGGCCTGGAAGGTCTCGCCGCTTTCGGTTACCTGGATGTAGACCCAGCCGTCCTTCAGCCAGTAGCTGACCTCGCCGGACTCCTTTTCGCCCATCGCGGTGGCGTTCATCTTCAGTGTCATCGCCAACTGTGGCTGCTCCGCCAGGATCATCTGGACGCGGCCGGAGGCATCCAGGGCGATATTCATGTCGTTCATGGCTGTGCCCGCCAGCATGGCGGCCACCTCAGTGTCCTCCAGCGCGGAGCCGGAGAAGGAGAGGCCCATGTCCATCTTCATGGAGATGTTGGCGTCGATGCTGTTTTGCATGGTGCTGTATGTGGCGTCCAGCAGCGCCTGGTAGTTCGTGATCTTCTCCGTGATGGGCTTGGCGGCATCGGCATCCACAGCGCCGTCCTGGATCAGGCTGTCCAGCAGGTAGGTACTGCCGTCGGCCAGGTCACAGGCCAGGGCCTGATAGGTGACGGCGGCCAAATCATCCCGCAGGAACTCGCCGGTGTAGAAGGACAGGTCCATCAAGCCCTTGGTCACGGCAAAATCCTTGGCCTCGGCGTACTGGAAGTCCGTGCCGTCTTTGTAGCCCAGGGCCCGCAGCAGAAAGACCACGTAGTTCTGGGCGCTGCACTTGTCGGCGGAACCGAAGGTGGTGGCGGAGGTGCCGTTGGAGATGCCGTTGGTGTACACCCAGGCCACGTAGGGGGCGGCAAAATCGCTGACATCGGTGAACGGGTGTTTGATCTCACCGGCCTCATAGGCGGCCTTGGCCTCCTCCTCGGCGCCGTAGAGCCGCACCAGCATGATGGCGGCCTCGGAGCGGGTGGGGGCGCGGTCCAGCTCAAAGCCGCCTGCGGTGCCCCGGAACATGCCGATGGCGGACAGGTCCTTCGCCACAGCGTCATAATCGGAGGCGGAAGCGGTCACACACAGGGCCGCGGTCAGCAGCAGAGCGGTGAACAGGATGGTCAGGAAACGCTTCATAAAATTGCTCCTCTCTTTTTTTGCGGCAGCTGCCGTTTTTTTCATGTTACATTGAATAATTCAATATGTCAAGAGACGCATTTTGACTGGATTTTTGCGGCGGAAGCCGGGAATGTTTCCCGGCAAAAGGGCAAAGGAGACCTATACGCCAAAGCCCTATGAGCAGATGGCCTATCCCGGGCAGCGGGTCCAGGTGGATGTAAGAACCTCTGAATAAATCCCCGCACGCATCTTCACATCATAAATTCCCCCTGATCTGCGTCAGAAAACCTTGAAATCCGCCAGGATTCCTGCGGTTTTCTTCCTTGTCAGGAGAAATTTCTGGCACAAATCCCCGCACGTTGATTTAATCAGAGCTTCCTTAAAAATATCTTTTGTTTTTATCGATTTTTGCGCCCGCCGAAAAGCCCTTTCAAAAATCCGCCCTTTTCCTTTGGCGTCTTTTGCTCCTTTTCCAGGCGTTCCACAGCTTTCACCGCGTCCACATAATCCTGAGCCGCCGCGGCACGGTACAGCTCCAGCGCTTCTTTCAGATCCTGGCCGACGCCCTTGCCGTTTTCATAGCACCAGGCCAGATTGTACTGGGCGCGGCAATAGCCCTGCTCCGCAGATTTTCGATACCAAGCTGCCGCATCCTTCCAGCTCTGCTCCACACCCACGCCGGTCTCATACAGATAACCCAGATTGCAGGCGCCCACACGGTCTCCCTGCTCCGCCGCCTTGCGATACAGGTACGCCGCTTTCGCGGTGTCCTTGGTCACGCCATGGCCGAACTCACAGCACACGCCGAAGTTGCACTGAGCACGGGCATATCCCGCCTCCGCGGACCGCTCATACCATTTGGCGGCCTCCTCCCAGCTCTGCTTCACGCCATGGCCGGACTCATACAGATAGCCCAGGTTGCACTGACCGGCGGGATCGCCCTGCTCCGCAGCCCTGCGGTACAGCTCCGCTGCCTTGCTCAGGTCCGTCTCCACGCCCTCGCCGCGCTCGTAGCACACGCCCAGGTTGCACTGGGCGGCGGCATAGCCGGCGTCGGCGGCCTTCTGATACCACTGGATGGCGGCGGCCCAGTCCTGTTCCATGCCCCGGCCCCGCTTGCAGAACACACCCATGCAGAACATGCCCCGGGGATCGCCCTGCTCCGCGGCCTTGCTGTACCAGTGCAGCGCCCGCTTCAAATTCAGCTCCACGCCCTTGCCGTTCTCATAGCACCAAGCCAGGTTGCACTGGGCGCGGGGCATCCCCTGCTGGGCGGCGGTGCTGTACCATTTCACCGCGTTCTCCCAGCTCTGCTCCACGCCGCGGCCGATCTCATAGAGGAAGCCCAGGTTGCACTGCCCCGGCGCGTTGCCGGCCTCGGCGGCCTTGCGGTACAGCTCCGCCGCCTTTTGATAGTCCTGGGCCACACCCTCGCCCCGCTCATAGCACACGCCCAGATCGCAGGCGGCGGGGGCGGAACCGGCGTCCGCCGCCCTCTGATACCACTTTACGGCCTCCACGGCATCCTGCTGGACGCCATAGCCATAGTCATAGGCCCGGGCCACGCTGAACAGGCCCCTGGGATCTCCCTGGTCCGCCGCTTTGCGGTACCACGCAAGAGCCTCCTCCAGGTCCTTCTCCACGCCCTTGCCGTTCTCATAGCACCAAGCCAGGTTGCACTGGCCCCGGGGCAGGCCCAGGGCCGCCGCTTTGCGATACCAGGACACAGCCAGTTCCCAGCTCTGCTCCACGCCCTCGCCGGTCTCATACAGATAGCCCAGGCAGCAGGCGCCGTCCATGTCCCCCTGCTCCGCGGCCTTGCTGTACCACTCCGCCGCCTCCTTCTTGTTCAGCGGCACGCCCCGGCCCCGCTCACAGCAGAAACCCATGCACAGCTGGCCCCGGGGATACTCCTGGTCGGCGGCGGCCCGGTACAGCTTCACGGCGGCGGTGTAGTCCTGCTCCACGCCCTTTCCGTACTCATAGCACCAGGCCAGGTTGCACTGGGCACGGGGATAGTTCTGATCGGCAGCGGCCCGATACCACTTCACCGCCTCCTCCCAGCTCTGTTCCACGCCGCGGCCGGACTCATAGCAAAAGCCCAGGCAGCACTGTCCCGGCGCATGGTCCTGCTCCGCGGCGGAGCGATACCACTTCACCGCCTGTTCCAGGTCCTCCTGGATGCCGGTGCCGAATTCCAGGCTGCGGCCCAGCTCCGTCTGCGCGGCAGGATAGCCCAGCCAGGCGGCGGACTGATACCATTTAACAGCCTCTTCATCGTCCTGCTCCACGCCGGTGCCCCGGCTGTAAGCCTCGCCCAGCAGGAACTGCGCCCGGGGGAAGCCCTGCTCGGCGCCCTTTTGGAAGCACTCCAGGGCTTTGCCCGCATCCACCTCCACACCGATGCCATAGGCATAGCAATAGCCCAGATTGGTCAGAGCGGGCATATACTCCCGGGCCGCGGCCTGGGCGTACAGCAGCACCGCCTGCTTCGGGTCCGCCTCCACGCCGATGCCCGCCTCCAGGCACCAGCCCAGATTGGTCAGGCCCAGGGGATCGTTCATGGCGGCGGCCCGCTGGTAGCAGGCCAGCGCGTCCGTCTTCCTGCCGTCGTCCACAGACTGGTTGCCCAGTGTCACCCAGTCCCCGGCGGTCATCTCCTCCTCCGGCAGCGCGATGAAAAATGTACCGCCGCAGCGGGGGCAGACATCCGGCTCCTCCTCGGCCACATAACCGCAGTCCGGATTCTCACAGCGATAGTAATCCATATGTAAAGCTCCCTTCCGTCAGGTATGCGGACCGTCCTTGTCAAAGGCGGCGTCACAGTGATAGAAATCCAGAAATGAATAGGCGCTCCCCCGGTATTTGAAGCCGGGGAAGGTGTCCAGCTGGACGCCGTGGATGGCCCGGAAAATGCTCTTTTCAATGTTGGGATTCGTGCGCTTGAGCTGCCGCAGCAGGACCTTGATCTCCTGCCGCTTGCTCTCCCCCACGCCGTCGCCGGACGCGTCACGGGCCTCCGTGAACCGGCAGGCGCACTGGAGGAAGCGCAGGTGGTTATAGTTCTTCCAGGCGATAATGGCGTCCTCATGGACGCAATACAGCGGCCGGATCAGCTCCATGCCGGGAAAGTTTTTGCTGTGGAGCTTGGGCGGCATGGCCTGGAGCTGGGCGCCGTAAAACAGGCCCAGCAGGGTGGTCTCCACCACGTCGGAAAAGTGGTGGCCCAAAGCGATCTTATTACAACCCAGCTCCTGGGCCTTGGCGTACAGGCAGCCCCGGCGCATCCGGGCGCACAGGTAGCAGGGGTTTTTCTCCACTTGGACGGTGACATCAAAAATGTCGCTGTCAAAGACCGTGATGGGGATGCCCAGAAGCTGGGCATTCTCCTCGATCAGCCGTCTGTTCTCCGGATTATAGCCGGGGTCCATCACCAGGAAGGTCAGCTCAAAGGGCTGTTCCGTGTGCTTTTGCAGCTCCTGCATCAGCTTGGCCAGGACCATGGAGTCCTTTCCGCCGGATACGCACACGGCGATATGGTCTCCGGGAGACACCAGCTCATACCGCTTGACGGCGGCGATAAAGGGGTTCCAGAGCGTCTTTCGGTAGGTTTTAATGAGACTGCGCTCGGCAATCTCCTGAGGCGTCAATTCTCGGGACATCAGCTACCTCCGAGGAAATCAAAAATCAGGGCGAAGTGCCCTCACAGCCAGATGGCGCCCAATTTAAGGATCGAAGCGATCCCCCGGCGATACCAGGGGCGCTGTTCCCATTCCTCCAGCGTATAGCGGGCACTCTCTGCCATCGTGTGGTCCAGGTCCTCCAGCAGCTCCTCCACCACCGGCATGTGGTACAACAGCACCCCGCACTCGTAGTGGAGCTGGAACGTGCGGTAGTCCATGTTCGTGCTGCCGATCAGCGCCACCTCCCGGTCCACCAGGACGCTTTTGGCGTGGAGGAAGCCAGGGGAATACTTGTAGATCTTGACGCCGTGGCGCAGAAGCTCTCCCCAATAGGTCTCCGCCACCATATAGGTCAGCTTGTGGTCCGGGATGGCGGGGATCAGCAGGCGCACATCCACACCGGCGTCGGCGGCAATGCACAGTGTCTTCTGCATGGACTCCTCCACGGCGTAATAGGGCGTGGTGAGATACAGCATTCGCTTGGCGGAGGCGATGAGCTGCAGGTAGGTCTCCTCAATGGGGTTGTCGGGGTTGTTCAGCGGGCCGTCTGTGAAGGGCTGGCAGAAGCCGGGCGCCGCCGGTCCCTCGTGGCGGGGGCGGTAGTAGTCGTCCTCGTTGGGCAGGGCGCGGCCGATCATCTTCCACATCTGGATAAACTGGGCGGCAAAGCCCCAGGCGCCCTCCCCCTCGATGCGGACGGCGCTGTCCTTCCAGTGGCCGAAGCGGACGATCAGGTTGGCGTACTCATCGGCGATGTTGATGCCGCCGGTATAGGCGAACTGCCCGTCGATCACCGCGATCTTCCGGTGGTCGCGGTAGTTGAAATAGATGCGGTTGACATAGCGATGGACCGGATTGAAGACCTCCACCTCGATCCCGGCATCCTGGATCGCCTGCAAGGTGGTGTCGGACAGGCGTGTCAGATTGCCGAAGTCGTCAAAGATGATGCGGACCTCCACGCCGGCGGCCGCCCGCTCCCGCAGCACGGCGAAGATCCGGTCCCAGACCTGGCCCTCCGCCAGAATGTAGTACTCCAGAAAAATATAGATCTCGGCGTGGGCCATGTGGTCGATCAGATCGTCAAAAAACGCCGCGCCGTCGCCGAAATACTTGGCGGCGGTATTCCGGTAGAGCAAAAAGCCCCGCTTTTGCAGATACGCCGCCAGGCGGCCCCAGGCCGGGGACTGCCGTTTCAGGCGCCCCAGATTGGCCTCGCTCCCCATGCGCTGGCTCTCCCGCTGGGGAATGGGGGGAACGTTCCGCAGGCTCAGGCTCTTGGCCTGGTGGGTGCCGCCCCACAGGCAGAACAGGATCATACCCGATACCGGCAGCGCCAGCAGCAGGCACATCCAGACCAGCTTGTAGGAGGGACTGCCGGGGCGCTGGTACACCCGGATGGCCATAATGGCGCCGATGAATACCAAAAGCGAGTAGACATAGCTGGCCTTTTCCCGCAGGAAGTGTGTCAGCAGCAGCGTGGTGACGATCTGGGCGATGACCGTCAGGGCGCACATGGAGATACTGGTGACGGCGGAAATGCGCCGCTCGGTCCGTTCTGTTGGATGCGTCAGCTTTTTGTGCATGAAACGGTCGCCTCCCTTAAAGTCCAGTCTCAGCAGCTTATCAGAGTATTATACAGGAAAACGCACCTGGCTTCAATGGCAATTCCGCGAATTTTCAAAACCGGCCCAAAACCGGCAGAAGCCCCGCCGCAGGTCTGTGTCTGCGGCGGGGCCGGTGTGTCATCTGTTTTTGCGCAGAAGGTCCTGCTTGATGTCCCACAGCTTCTGACTGAGGTCCACGTAATAGGTGTGGGGATTCTCAAACCGCTTGACCTCGTCCCACAGCGTGTCCACCTGCTCCATGCAGTAGCGCTGGATCTCCTGGAGGGAGGGCCGCCGGTACACCAGCTCGCCATGCCGGAACAAGGGTGTCTGGAGCGGCCGGACCGTATAGTCAGTGTAGGTCTTGCGCTTCCAGGTGGACCGGGGGTCGAACAGCTCCAGGGGCTGTGTCTCATCCACTGTCTCGTCCCAGACAGTGATATAATCCGCCTCCGCCTTGCCGGTGGCCCTGTCGTAGATGCGGTAGACCTTTTTGAAATGCGGATCGGTGATCTTGTCCACATTTTCGCTGACCTTGATCTTGGGCAGGATATTGCCCTCTTCGTCCTCAATGGCGGCCAGCTTGTACACGCCGCCGAACACCGGCTGGCTGCTGGCGGTGATCATCCGCTCGCCCACGCCGAACATATCCACCTTTGCCCCCTGCTGCAGCAGGTCCCGGATGATGTACTCGTCCAGGGAGTTGGAGGCGGAGATCTGGCACTCCGTCCACCCGGCGGCGTCCAGCATCTTCCGGGCCTCCCGTGTCAGATAGGCGATGTCGCCGGAGTCCAGGCGGATGCCGCACTTCTTGATGCCCAGGGGCCTGAGGACCTCGTTAAAGGCCCGGATGGCGTCAGGCACACCGGATTTGAGCACATTGTACGTATCCACCAGGAGCGTTGCGTTGGCGGGATAGATCTGGCAGTAGGTCTTGAAGGCCTCATACTGGCTGTTGAACATCTGGACCCAGGAATGGGCCATGGTGCCGCCGGCGGGGACGCCGTACATCTGGTCGGAGATGGCGCAGGCCGTGCCCCTGCAGCCGCCGATATAGGCCGCCCGGGCGCCGGAGATGGCGCCGTCGGTGCCCTGGGCACGGCGGGAGCCGAATTCCAGCACCGTCCGTCCCTGCGCCGCCCGGACGATGCGGTTGGCCTTGGTGGCGATCAGGCTCTGGTGGTTCAGCGTCAGAAGCGTGAAGGTCTCGATGAGCTGGGCCTGGATGGCGGGTGCCCGGACCGTCAGGATCGGCTCCCGGGGGAAAATGGGCGTGCCCTCGGGGATGGCCCAGATATCCCCGGTGAATTTGAAGCTCCGGAGGAACTCCAAAAACTCCTCGGAAAACAGGCCCTTGCTCCGCAGATAGGCGATATCCGCCTCGTCAAAATGCAGGTCCTGAATATAGTCGATCAGCTGGTCCAGTCCCGCGCAAATGGCGAAGCCGCCCTTGTCCGGCACGTCCCGGAAGAATACGTCAAAATAGGTGATCCGGTCCCGGTAGCCCGCCTGGAAATAGCCGTTGCCCATGGTCAGCTCATAAAAATCACAGAGCATGGTCATATTGAGCTTTTGTTCTGTATTCATAGTCACACCTCGTACAATGACCTGTCGCGGTCATTCAATTGCCTTGATTATAGGCGGTCTCCTCTGGAAAAGCAATTGTTTTCTGAAAACTTGTCAAATTTTTGTCAAATTTGGATTGACAACCCGTCCTCCCTCCCCTATTATGGGGATTATAGTTGACGCAGTTGAAAAGAAGTAAAAACTTCTTTTCAACTTGCGGGGGGAGACATCTCACCCCACAAGGCCGCAAAGCGGCCTTGCGGCAGACTTCCTAGTCAGCGCACGGGCGGGCCCGACAGCGGCTCTGCCGCTGTCAGAAAATCGGTATTTACCGATTTTCAAGTGTGCCGACTATATCAAGGGAAACGCCCCAAGGAAAGGATCTGTTTCACCATGGACGTGATCTTAGGCATCGATATCGGCGGCTCCACCACGAAGATCGTGGGACTGCGGGCTGACGGCGGCATTGTCTCCATGCTGCGTGTCCGGGCGGAGGATCCGGTGACCAGCCTGTACGGCGCTCTGGGCAACTATCTCTCCAGCGGCGGTCTGTCTCTGGGGGATGTGCGGCGTGTGGTCCTCACCGGCGTGGGCGCCAGCTATGTGGACGGCGATATCTTCAGCCTGCCCACCTGCAAGGTGGATGAATTCTGTGCCAGCGGCACCGGGGCCCTGGCCCTGTCCGGCCAGGAGCAGGCGGTGGTGGTCACCATGGGCACCGGCACTGCCTTTATGTGGGCGGAGCGCGGCGGCGCGGTGCGGCACCTGTGCGGCAGCGGCATCGGCGGCGGCACGCTGGGCGGCCTGTGCCGCAAGCTGGTTGGCATGGAGCGGTTCGGCCAGATCAAGCGGCTGGCCGAGGGAGGCGATCTCAGCAAGGTGGACCTGACCATCCGGGACATCACCAAAAATCCCGCCCCCACCCTGGACCCGACGCTGACCGCCGCCAACTTCGGCAACCTGGCGGAGGACGCCGCCCCCGCCGACCTGGCCGCCGGCGCGGTGAATCTGGTGCTCCAGGCCATCGGCACCATGACGGTGCTGGCCTGCCAGTGCTGCGGCACCCGGACCGTGGTCCTCACCGGCTCCATG
>JAETOQ010000029.1 GCA_021771635.1 Oscillospiraceae bacterium
GTATTCATAACCGGGGAATGCCGGATGGACGAGGATTTTTCTCGTCAGACAAGGAGATTTTCCGCAGCCATACTGACGTATGGCAAGGGAAAGCGACGCCGTATGGCGGGAAAAAGACCGCTCAGACGGCGTTCAACGGTTGTGAATACAGGTTCTAAACCAAAGCAGTCATGGCGTCCCCGTTTCCGTGGGCTGATATCTTCTCCCGGCCCTCCCCCGAAACAGAGGGACGGGAGAAGATTGGGGGCCGAGGCCCCCGATCCCTCACGGGGTTATGCCATATCGCGGTAGAGGAACGTCACGATCTGCCCGCGGGTGCAGGCGGCGTTGGAGCTGAACGTGGTGTCAGAAGTACCGGAGATGATGCCGTTCTCCACAGCCCAGGCCACGGCGTCCGCGTAGTAGGCGTTTGCGGGAACATCCACGAAAGCCAGGCCCTCGTCAGGCGCATCCTCAATTTCTACAAAGCCGGCCTCCACCGTCACCTTGCCGCTGGGCATGGTAAAGGTATACCGGGTGTCGCTCTTGCGGGTGACTTTCAGCTCGTCGCCGCTTTTGTCGGTGACAATGATCTCATCGACCTCGTAGCCCTTGTCGGGCTTGACGGTGATGGTCACCGTGGTGCCCTTGGAGGCAATCTTGGGAGAGGCGGTCACGGAGAGCAAATGCTCTTTCCACCCGGTCACGGCCTCCCTAGTGACGGCCTCCCCATCCAGCCACAGGGCGAACCGCTCCACATCACACAGGTACTTCTCCGCCGTGGTCGGAGCCCGCTCCTCAGTGCGGAGATACCGGCCCATAGGCCGCGATATACTCCGCCGTCAATTTGTGATCTTTCATTTGCAATAACCTCCACTTCCAAACGTATGAGATTATTGTACCTTGTAAAATGGCCCCTATGTGGACAAAGCGCAAGGCCCCGAAAATATCGCCATTTCAGGGGGCGCACTAACGGCAAGCAGGGCAAGCGTGGACACACTTGCTATTTTTGCGTCCCGAGAGGGCCGCAAAAACGCTTGTTGGGGAGTCTCCCCAAACCCGGCACCTTGGGACTCGTCGGCACAAACTCCTCTACGCTCGCTTTGAGACATTTTGGGTCTGTTGACAAAGTGCCTCGAAGGTCAGGTTTCAGCGAAGAAAAGGGTGCCGGACTTAACATAAGTTAAATCCGGCGCCCTCTTCTTTTTTGACCGTTCCTCCCCGACAGATGCCTATTTTTTCAATCGTTTTTTCTTACCTCTTGGCAAAACTCCCAGCTCTCTTTTCATGCAATTCTCAATAGATCTGTGTATAGATCCCCACCCAGTGCAGGATGGCCGCCGCCAGCACGAACACGTGCCATACGCAGTGGTTGTACTTCCCCTTTTTGGCGAAGGGGATCATTCCCAGAGTGTACACCACGCCGCCTGCCAGGATGAACCATAACAGCGGTCGGTTATTCCGGTAAAAATCCGGCAGGAACATCAGTCCGCTCCACCCGATCAGGAAATACAGGGTGAAGTGCAGGGGGCGGAAGCGTCCAGGCCCAAACACCAGGATCAACGTCACACCCAGCAAAATGACGCCCCACTGGATGCAGAACAGGAGGATCCCCTGACGGTTCCCCAGATACACCAAAAAAATCGGGGCAAAGGTCCCGCCGATCAGCAGATAGATGGAGGTGTAGTCGAACCGCCGCCAGAGCCGCTTGACCCTGGAGCCCGTGGGCATGGCATGGTAGAGGCAGCTCATCAGCATCATAAAAAAGAGGCTGATCCCGTAGAAGCAGGAGGCCATGATCTCCAGCGGCCCGCCGGACCGCACCAGGAGCAATATCATGCCCGCCAGGGCCAGAGCCGCGCCGACACCGTGGGAGGCCGCGTTGAAAACCTCCTCCGTCACGGTCAGGCGGGGTGGTTCATTCAATTTTCGCGTCCGGACCTTTCGTCTCGCCCGGGCGTACTGCTTTGCCGTCAAGGCCGCCGCCATAGCTGATCCCCCTCCTTACAGCACATAGAAGAATACCGCCAGATAGTGGAAAAAAGAACCCGCCAGGATCAGGATGTGGAAAATTTCATGGAAGCTCCACTCCGCCGAGAGGTTGGGCTTTTTCACAGCGTACAGCACCGCGCCCACGGAATAGCACATACCGCCCAGCGCCACCAGTGTCAGGCAGGGCTGGCCCAGAACTGTGAAGTCCTTCCAGACGAAAAGCACCGCCCAGCCCATCACCAAGTAGAAGGCCGTGGACAGCACCCGGGGCGCGTTGATCCACAGCAGCTTTGCCAGGGTGCCCGCAATGGCAACGCCCCACAGAGCCAGACAGAACCGCGCCCCCTTGGGCTGAGGCAGAAGCACCAGGGAAAAGGGGGTGTAGCTGCCGGCGATCAGCACGTAGATCATACTGTGGTCCATCTTCCGCAGGCGCCGTTTGACGCCGCCGCTGTTCACGTCCCCCGGATAGAAGTGGTAGATGGCGCTGGCGGCATACAGCGCCAGCATGGACAGGCAGAAGCACATGGCCGCCGCCAGTGTCAGCACCGGCACCTCCGCCCAGACGCCCCGGAACAGAAACAGTATGCCGCCCACAAATGCGGCTGCCGCGCCGATGGCGTGGGTGCCGCAGCTCACCGGGTCCTGTGCGAGCGCAAAAAATTTATGCATAGAATCGTCTCCTCAGATCGTGTCAATCATATATAAGTATCGCGTAATCTAGTTTATAAAACTATATTATACGATATCATTCAGAATTTCAAGTAGCTTTTGCAAAAACTTTTCTCCCATTCACTGCAATTTCCGGAAAAAAAAGAGGACGCTTGCGCGTCCTCTTTTTCAATGCCAAAATTCTGTTGGCGTCTTCAGGCCGATCTTCGCCGCCTGGAACGCCGGGTCCCTTCCCTCGGCTTTCTGCCGCTGGTAATCCTTCAGTGCCAGCAGAACCGGCTTTGCCAGCAGCAAAATGGCGGACAGATTGATCAGCGCCATCATGCCCATGGTCACATCCGCGGTGTCCCACACCAGGGAGAAGTCCATCTGCGCTCCCAAAAACACGATGAACACCGCCGCCAGCCGGAATACAGCCAGCTCCCAGCGCCGGGCATCCCGCCGCAGCAGATAGGGGAAGTTGTTCTCACAGTAATAGTAGTTGCCTAGAATAGTGGTAAAGGCAAACAGCAGCGTGGCGCCGGTGATGAACCATCTGCCATAGACGCCGAAGGTCCCGCCCAGGGCCGCCTGCACATAGGGCACGCCCTTCAGGGCCTCCTCCGGCTCCACGCCGGAGCAGAGGCAGAGGAACGCGGTGGCGGAGCAGATGACCAGCGTGTCCAGGAACACGGACAGCATCTGGGCCAGTCCCTGCTTCACCGGATGGGACACCGAGGCGGATGCCGCCGCGTTGGGGGCTGAACCGATGCCGGCCTCATTGGAATAAAGGCCCCGCTTGATGCCGTGCATCATGGCCGAGCCGGTAAAGCCGCTGAAAATTGCCTGAACGTCAAAGGCATTTCGGAAGATGGACACCAGCACTCCCGGCAGCAGCCGGATGTGGAGCACGATCATCACCAGCGCCACCAGCACATACGCGCCGCCCATCACCGGCACCAGGATCTCCGTGACTCTGGAGAGGCGCTTTCCGCCGCCCCAGACGCAGACAGCCGTGGCCGCTGCCAGGACGCCTCCGACGATATAGGGGATCTTCTCCGAGAAAAACGCATATCCGGAAAAGGCGTCCACCAGATTATAGGACGCCACCATATTGAAGCCGACCATATAGGTCAAAATCAGGAAAACGGAGAATGTCGCCGCCAGCTTTCGGCTGCCCAGCGCCTGTTCGATGTAATACGCCGGACCGCCGCGGCTGCCGCCCTGGCCGTCCCGCACCTTGTAGATTTGGGCCAGGGTGCTCTCCACGAAGGCGGAAGCGGCGCCCAGCAGCGCCACCACCCACATCCAGAACACCGCTCCCGTGCCGCCCAGGCAGATGGCAATGGACACGCCGGCGATATTGCCGGTGCCCACCCGGGAAGCGGTGGAGATCATCAGCGCCTGGAAGGAGGAGACGCCGTCGCCGTGGGACTTCTCCCGCAGCGTCCGGAAGGCCTCGCCAAACATCCGGAACTGCACGAAGCGGGTGCGAAGGCTGAAATACAGTCCCGCCGCGATCAGCAGGATGACCAGAATATACGTGTACAGCCAATCGTTCAGCGCTGCGATAATGTCTCCGAACATAGCACATTTTCCTCTCTTTTGTCTCTTATAGCCTGACCAGCATATCAGAAAGGACTCCTCTTTGTCAATTCCTGTTTATTTTTCCTCACAAAAAAGGAAAACCCGCAGGGCGCCGCCGGCGCCCCACAGGTCCTCCACTATATCATGATCGGATGTCTGCCCCGGCAGAACGCCGGGATCGCTGGTCAACTCCCATGCCTCCGGATCAAAGCGCAGAAAGCTGGTCTCCCCGGTGACGGTTTTGCAGGTCAGCCGCAGGGTGCCGTCCTCATCCCAGCGGATGGCGGTGACGGCGGTCTCCAGGCCGTCCCAGTTTTGCAGGTCAAAGACCTCTCCGCGGCCCTGGCTCCCCACGGAAAACTCGGTGGGCGTCTCCGTCAGGGCGGCGCTCCATGTCCCGTCGGCGGACCAGACCTTGTAGCGGGCGGTGCTACCTGCCAGCCGCCGGGCGGTCATGTCCTCCACCAACGCGGTCTCGCCGCTCTGCAAGCCCTCCGGCGGCGCCAGGACGCCCACTCTCCGGCGTGGGCCTGGGCGATCTCCCAGTCCGCGCCGTTGCTGAAATAGATGTCCGTGCCGTCCGTCACCAGATAGCTGAACCGCTGGTCATACAGCGTTCCCTGAAACCGCATCTGCCACTGGAAATGGCCGTTCGCAAAGACGGCGTCCGTCACCATGGGGGCGTTCTCCCCATAGTCCTGCACCGTCCGCAGCTGGCAGGGAATGCCAAGGCGCACCTTCTCCAAAAAGGTCCTCAGGGCTCTCAGATTCTCCGCGCCCGCCCAGGTGAACGCCGGACAGCCGTCCTCCGCCGCCTCCCTGGTGCCGTAGTCCGGACTCAGATTTTCCAGAGGGATGAGGCCATAGGGCGTGTCCGCTGAGACGGCAGCCCCCGGCGTCAACCTGAATTCTGCCGTGCAGGTCTGGTCCTCCACGGTCTTTGCGATGCGGAACAGCCCGCCGCCGGAAAAATCATAGTCGAACATGGAGAGCGCACAGGACAGCGCAATGGCCTCTCCGTCCGGTACACTGAGCGCGATAGCGATCCAGGCGGCGTCCTCCGCCATGGGGACCTGATACCAGGCTCCTGCCTCCTCCACATAACACTCCAGTGTGTGATCCACTCCGGTCTCGATATCCCCGCCGCTGTGGTTCTCCAGCGTGAACCAGACCGTCCCGATGGAAGGATCATATTCCGCCCACTCCGTGGAAAGGGTGAACGCCGCCGATCCCTCTCCAGCGGCGCTCTTGGCGCCAAGGCCCATCTGTTCCGGTATGGAGACCATTTGATCCACCTCGCCAGGTATGCCAGCCCCGCACCCCGCCAGCAGCAGGACACACAGCAAACACGCGAAGATCCGTCTCATTTTTATCACCTCTTGCTGTTTAGACGGACTCCTCCAGAAAAGGGTTCCTCCTTTTTCCGGCGTTCTGTACAAAATAAACCAAAAAATTTTTTAGTCCATCTGCTTGCATTTTAGCACGCTATCCGCTACAATACAACTACAAGCAAAGACGGATAGCTGCAACGTAGTGCTTCGCGCACGGGCTGACACCTATCTTCCTTTGCCGTTGATAGGTGTTTCAAACCGCTGGGTTTGGAGCGCCTTTTCTTTTTGTTCAGATTTTGAAAGAAATTTTAAGGGAATATATAAGGAGGTTTTTTGTATGATCCTACTGGCAAACGGCAAAGTCATCACCCGGGACCCGGAAGGAACGGGCTATCTGCCGGACGGCGGCGTGGTCACCGACGGCGGCAAGATCGTGGAGGTGGGCACCACCGCCGCGCTGAAGGCCAAGTACCCCCAGGCGGAGTTCGTGGACGCCAAGGGCGGCGTCATCATGCCCGGTCTCATCAACGCCCACACCCACATCTACTCCGCCTTGGCCCGGGGCCTGTCCATCGACGGCTATGCCCCCACCAATTTCTTTGAGGTGCTGGACGGCCAGTGGTGGTACATCGACCGCAACCTGGACCTGGAGGCCACCCGCACCTCCGCCCAGGCCCTGGTCATCGACAGCATCAAGCAGGGCGTCACCACCATTTTCGACCATCACGCCTCCTTCTGCGAGATTCCCGGCTCTTTGATGAAGATCGCCGAAGTCACCCAGGAGATGGGTATGCGGGCTAGCCTCTGCTATGAGGTATCCGACCGGGACGGCGAGGAGAAGTCCCTCCAGTCCGTCCAGGAGAACAAGGACTTCATCGACTACTGCGAGAAGAACCCCAGCGATATGCTCAAAGCCATGTTCGGCGGCCACGCCCTGTTCACCATCTCCGACAAGACCTTTGACCGGATGAACGATGCCAACAACGGCCGGGTGGGCTATCATATCCACGTGTCCGAGGGCATGAACGATGTATACGACAGCCTGCAGAACTATGGCCGCCGCCCCGTCCAGCGGCTCCAGGACCACGGGATCTTGGGCCCCAAGACCATCTTGGGCCACTGCATCCATGTGAACACCGCCGAGATGGACATCATTAAGGCCACCGACACCATGTGCGTCAATAACCCCGAGAGCAACATGGGCAACGCCGTGGGCATCTCCCCGGTCCTTCAGCTCTACAAGCGGGGCATCCTCATCGGCCTGGGCACCGATGCCTACACCAACGACATGCTGGAATCCATCAAGGTGGCCCTGTGCTCCCAGCGGCACAACGCCTGCCTGCCCGGCGTGGGCTGGTGCGAGGTCACCGACATGCTGTTCAAAAACAACGCCAAAATGGCGGAGCGGGCCGGCTTCCCCACTCTGGGCGTCTTAAAGCCCGGCGCGGCGGCGGATGTCATCGTCATGGATTACAAGCCCTTCACCCCCTTCTCCGATGCCAACATCGACGGCCACATGCTCTTCGGCATGACGGGCCGCCAGTGCCAGACCACCATGATCAACGGCAAGATTTTGATGAAGGACCGAGTTTTGACGGAGATCGACGAGGATGCTGTCAACGCCCACATCCTGGAGGCTTCCAAGAAGCTGTGGGGCAGGCTGAACCACCGTAAATATTAACGTATGCAAGGGGGAGCAGGCTCCCCCTTGAGGATCCCCCACCACCAGTCTGCGGACTGGTGTGTGCGCCCCTAGGGCGCACGAGTCAATGTATTTTTGCCACGTACACGCCGCGGCAAAAATGATTAAGGCAGTACCGCACAATTCGGCAAAAGCGAATGGCCAGAAAATTTTTGTCAGAAAAAGGCGCGAAAACGCAGGAATACTTTGCGTATTTCAAGTTTTCGCAACGCATTTATGGCAAAAATTTTCGATCATACGCCGCGACGCAATTGTGCGGTGATGCCTTAAACCAATTCCGCCTGCGGCGGAATGAGCAGGAATAATTTGAGGAGGAAATTGAGATATGTCCGAATTAATGACCCCCATTCCCTTCCGGGAATTGATGACCTGGATCACCACCGAGTACCAGCGGGACGGCTCCGTGTTCGGCGTCCACAAGCCCTACAAGGCGGGCACGAAGAAGCTGCCCATTTTCAGTGAGACCATCGAGACCCCCTTTGGCCCCGCCGCCGGGCCCAACACCCAGCTGGCCCAGAACATCATCGCCGGCTACTTCGCCGGCGCCCGGTTCTTTGAGCTGAAAACCGTCCAGAAGATGGACGGCGCGGACCTGGCCGCCTGCATTTCCCGCCCCTGCATCCTGGCGGAGGACGAGTGCTACAACTGCGAGTGGTCCACGGAGCTGTACGTCCAGCAGGCCTTTGAGGAATATGTGAAGGCCTGGTGCGCGCTGAAGATCATGGCCAAGGTCTACGGATTGGGCGATCCCAACGGCTTCGTGTTCAACATGTCCGTTGGCTATGACCTGGCGGGCATCCAGGGTGAGAAAATTGACAACTTCTTAAACGGCATGATCGATGCTTCCGCCACGCCCATTTTCCAGGAGTGCATCAAGGTTTTAAAGGAGTTCTTCCCCCAGGAGAGCGCCTATATCGACACCATCACCCCCCATGTCTCCGGCAGTGTGACGGTGTCCACCCTCCACGGCTGCCCGCCGGACGAGATCGAGCGCATCGCCAGCTATCTCATTGAAAAGAAGCACCTGCACACCTTCGTCAAGTGCAATCCCACCATCCTGGGCTATGAGACCGCCCGTTCCATCCTGGACGGCATGGGCTACGACTACATCGCTTTCGATGACCATCACTTCAAGGAGGACCTCCAGTACGAGGACGCGGTTCCCATGTTCCACCGGCTCCAGGCCCTGGCGGACGCCAACGGCCTGGAATTCGGCCTGAAGCTCTCCAACACCTTCCCCGTGGACGTGAAACAGAATGAGCTGCCCAGTGAGGAAATGTACATGGCGGGCAAGAGCCTCTTCCCCCTGACCACCACCATGGCGGCCCGGATCTCCAAAGAATTCGGCGGCAGGCTCCGCATCTCCTACGCCGGCGGCGCCGATGCCTTCAACATCGACAAGCTGTTCGCCTGCGGCATCTGGCCCATCACCATGGCCACCACCGAGCTCAAGCCCGGCGGCTACCAGCGCTTCGTCCAGATCGGCGACAAGCTGGACGCATTGGAGTTCAAGCCCTTCACCGGTGTGGATGTGGGCGCCATCGAGGCTCTGGCCCAGGCCGCCCGCTCCGACAAGTACCATGTGAAGGACATCAAACCCCTGCCCCGGCGGAAGCTTTATGAGAAGGTCCCCCTGATGGACTGCTTCACCGCACCCTGCAAGGGCGGCTGCCCCATCCAACAGGACATCCCCGAGTACATCGAGCTGTGCCGCAAGGGCCAGTATGCCTCCGCGCTGCGGCTCATCACCGAGAAGAACCCCCTGCCCTTCATCACCGGCACCATCTGCGCCCACCGCTGCCAGACCAAGTGCACCCGGAATTACTACGATGAGTCCGTCCAGATCCGGGCCACCAAGCTGGTGGCCGCCGAGCGTGGCTATGACGCCTATATGGCGAAGGTCAAGGCTCCCGTGCCCGTCACGGACGGCCGGAAGGTGGCCGTCATCGGCGGCGGCCCCACCGGCATGTCCGCCGCCTATTTCCTGGGCCGGGCCGGTATCCCCGTCACCATCTTTGAGAAGGCCGATCGCCTTGGCGGCGTGGTCCGGCAGGTCATCCCCGCCTTCCGCATCTCTGACGCGGCCATCGACAAGGACGTGGCCCTCATGGAGAAGATGGGCGTTCAGGTGCGCCTGAACACCCCCGCTCCCACGGTCAGCGAGCTGAAGGCCAAGGGCTACACCCACATCTTCTTCGCCGTGGGCGCCTGGAAGGCCGGCCGGCTGGACATTCCCGGCAACGTGGTGCCCGTCATCGGCTGGCTGAAGGGTCTAAAGGCCGAGAAGGACGTCTCTCTGGGCCATGTGGCTGTCGTCGGCGGCGGCAACACCGCCATGGACGCCGCCCGCGCGGCCCTCCGGGCCGGGGCGAAGTCCTCCACCCTGGTCTACCGCCGCACCAAGAAATACATGCCCGCCGACGCCGAGGAGCTGGAGCTTGCCATTGCCGACGGCGTGGAGTTCCTGGAGCTGGTGGCGCCCGTGGAGCAGAGCGGCGGCGCGCTGAAATGTGAGAAGATGCGCTTGGGCGATCCTGACGAGAAGGGCCGCCGCAAGCCCGTCCCCACCGGCGAATTTGTGGAGATCCCCTGCGACACCGTCATCTCCGCCGTGGGCGAGAAGGTGGAGAGCGAGCTGTTCACCGCCAATGGCATCAACGTGGACGAGCGGGGCATCCCCGGTTTCAAGACCAACCTCGAGGGCGTCTACGTGGGCGGCGACGCCATGCGAGGCCCCGCCACTGTGGTGGAGGGCATCGCCGACGCCCAGGGCTTTGCGGACGCCGTCCTCGGTGAGGCGTACAAGTTTTCCATTCCCGGCCACGCCAAGGCCACCCGGGAGGCCGCCATCGCCAAGAAGGGTATTCTCTGCGAGTCCGCCAAGTGCGAGGGCGAGCGGTGCCTGAGCTGCAACGTGGTGTGCCAGGTCTGCGCCGACGTGTGCCCCAACCGGGCCAACGTGGTCATCCAGCTGCCTGACGGCCGCCACCAGATCCTCCATGTGGACCGGATGTGCAACGAGTGCGGCAACTGCGCCATCTTCTGCCCCTATGACAGCGCTCCCTACCGGGATAAGTTCACCCTGTTCCAGACGAAGGAGGGCTTTGACGAGAGCGTGAACAACTCCGGCTTCCTGCCTCTGGGCGGCCGCAAGGTGCTGGTCCGCCTGAACGGCAAGGTCTTTGAGGCCGACCTGGACGGCAAGAACGACCTGCCCGCCGATGTGGAGGTGTTCATCCTGACCGTGCTGACGAAATACGCCTATCTGATCGGGTAAGCCGCTATGAAACGAGATCAGCGGCTGCGCCGTTACCAGATGTTCCTGCTGGGCGTGGCGGTATCAGCCGCTGGGATCGCTTTTATCACCCGGGCGGCCCTGGGGACCTCCCCCATTTCCAGCCTGCCCTTTGTGTTGAGTTTGATCACGCCGCCCAGCATCGGCGTCTATACCTTCTTTTTCAATCTGCTGTTTCTGGCAGGCGAGGCGGTGCTCCGCAGGGGTTTCTCCCTGGAGCAGGCCCTCCAGATCCCCTTCACCCTGCTCTTCAGCATCTGCATCGACGGTTTCATGCGGCTTATTCCCACCCAGCTCCACGGCCCGTATCCCTTCAAGCTGGCGTACCTGCTTCTGGGCTGCGCCCTGCTGGGGCTGGGGGTGACGCTGGAAGTCTGCGGCGGCGTCACCATGCTGCCCGGCGAGGCCCTTGTCCGCGCCGTCTCCCAGCGCAGCGGGATCCCGTTCCACCGGGTGAAAGTGGTGTTTGACATCGCTCTGGCTCTCGCTGCCGCCTGTGCATCCCTGCTGGCTTTCGGCAGGCTCAACGGCGTAAAGGAGGGGACTGTCGTTGCCGCGCTGCTGGTGGGCCAGCTGGTGGATCTCTACCAAACGCGGTTTGGCCCCAAGCTGGAACAGCTTCTGATCCCCGCGCCCGTCCAAGGCCTGGATCCCTGATGAAAACCGCTCCTCACACAAGTGGGGAGCGGTTTTTTATCCGATTTCCGCATATACTGTGTCTATCTCGATCTGATGGAAAGGATGACACATCATGGAAGCACACTACCCCTTTACCCTGCCGCCCCTGCCCTTTGCCTACGACGCTCTGCTGCCTGAGCTGGATGAGCGGACCATGCACTTCCACCACGACAAGCACTTTGCCGCATACGTGGACAACCTGAACAAACTGCTGGAAACCCATCCGGACTACCAGAGCTGGTCCCTGGAGCAGCTCTGTCAGCGGTGGCCGGAGCTGCCGGAGGATATCCGCCAAGGCGTGCGCAACAACGCCGGCGGTGTCTACAACCATGACCTCTATTTCAAGACACTGGCCCCCACCCCTGCCACCGCGCCCTCCGACGCTCTGGCGGGCGCCGTTGCCAGGGACTTCGGGGACCTCTCCGCCCTGAAAGCCGCCATGAAAGCCGCCGCCCTGGGGCAGTTTGGCTCCGGCTGGTCCTGGCTGGTCAGCGACTGCGACGGCAGGCTGTCCGTTCAAAAAACGCCCAACCAGGATACTCCCCTGCCCCTGTGCCCCCTGCTGTGCTGTGATGTGTGGGAGCACGCTTACTACCTCCAGTACCAGAACCGCCGGGCTGATTACTTCGAGAGCTGGTGGCTTCTGGTGGATTGGCCCCAGGTCTCCCAAACCTACACCGGACATCTGTCCTGCCGTCCCCGGTGTCCCCAGTCCTGAGTTGTCATGGATGCAGAAGCGGGCCGAAAAACGGCCCGCTTTTTTGTGCATCCAGCGACCGGAAATCCCGTTGACAAACGCCCCCTTTTTCGATAATATAATATGTCGAATGAACCACAGAGGAAGGAGAACTTACATGAGTCTGCTGCTGACCGGCGGGGCCGTCTTTTTGAATGGCAGTTTCCACAATATGGATATCGCCATTTCTGAAGGCCGTATTGTTTCCGTTTCCCCCTCTCTTCCCCGGGAAGGCTTTTCCGTCATTGAACTGCATAACCATTTGATCGTTCCAGGTTTCGTTGATGTTCATGTTCATCTTCGAGAGCCTGGTTTTTCTTATAAGGAGACGGTCTTTTCCGGCACCTCCGCCGCTGCGGCGGGCGGGTACACAGCGGTGTGCGCCATGCCCAACCTGAAGCCCGTCCCGGACTCCATGGAACATCTGCAGGTCCAGCTGGACCTGATCCGCAAAAACGCGAAGGTCCGCGTCTATCCCTACGGCGCCATCACCCGGGAGGAACGGGGCGAGGCGCTGGCGGATCTGGCCGCCACGGCTCCCCATGTGGCCGGCTTCTCCGATGATGGCCGGGGCGTCCAGTCCCGGGAGATGATGCGCGCAGCCATGGCCCTTGCCAAAACGCTGGACAGGCCCATCGTGGCCCATTGCGAGGATGAGTCCCTGCTGACACGTGGCTGGGCCGTCCATGACGGAGAATTCGCCCGCCGGAACGGCCTGCCGGTCAACGATCCCGCCAGCGAGTGGCGGCAGGTGGAACGGGACCTCCAGTTGGTCCGGGAGACGGGATGCCGCTACCACGTGTGCCACATCTCCACCAAAGAGAGCGTCGCCCTGATCCGGGCCGCAAAGGCCGAAGGCCTGCCCATCTCCTGCGAGACCGGCCCCCACTACCTGGTGCTCACCGACGAGGACCTGCTGGACGAGGGCCGCTTCAAGATGAACCCCCCCATCCGCTCCGCGGCGGACCGGGAGGCCCTGATCGCGGGCCTGCTGGACGGCACCGTGGACTGCATCGCCACAGACCACGCCCCCCACAGCGCCGAGGAGAAGTCCAAAGGCCTGCGGGGCAGCCTCAACGGCATCGTGGGGCTGGAGACGGCCTTCCCCATTCTGTACACGAATCTGGTCCAGACCGGCATCGTGCCGCTGGAAACAATTCTGAATGCCCTGTGCGTCAATCCCCGGAAGCTCTTCGGCCTGCCGGGCGGAATGATCGCCGAGGGCCAGCCCGCCGATCTGACGGTATTGGACATCAATCGCCCCCACGTCATCGACTCCCACACCTTCCGCTCGCTGGGGAGGGCCACGCCCTTTGACGGCTGGGGCGTCTCCGCCGCCGTCGCCATGACTATCTGCGGCGGGGAAATCGTCTATCACGACCTGATACTAATTCCTGATAAAACCGTTTCGTTTTATCAGGAATGAAAACGCACGAATGCGTTTCCATTTTGCGCCTTAACAGCGCAAAATACGTCTCATAAGACCTTGACGCGCCTTCGGCGCTATAAAAAGGTTTTCAACCTTTTTAACAAGTTCTAGTATGAACACCCAGGAGGACACGCTATGAAAAAATCTCTTTTCACCCTGGAACACGCCCGTCAGCTGACCAGCGATACCTACGAACTGGTCCTCTCCGGCGACACCTCCGCCGTCACCGCGCCGGGGCAGTTTGTGAACATCGAGCTGCCCGGGAAATTCCTGCGGCGGCCCATCTCCATCTGTAACTGGACCGCCGGTTCCCTGCTGCTGCTGGTCAAGGTGGTGGGCGAAGGCACCCACGACCTGGTCCGCTGCGTCCCCGGCACGGAGCTGGACGTGCTGTCCGGCCTGGGCAACGGATTTGACCTGTCTCTTGCCGGAGAGCACCCCATCCTGGCGGGCGGCGGCATCGGCATCGCGCCGCTGTACGGCCTTGCCCAGCGGATGATCGAGGCCGGAAGCCCCCCCACGGTGGCGCTGGGCTTCCGCACCGGAGCGGATGCCTTTTACCTGGAGGAATTCGCCGCCCTGGGCTGCCGCCTTCTGATCGCCACGGAGGACGGGAGCCTTGGCGTCAAAGGCTTTGTCACCGACTCTATCCGCGCCGTGCCGGAGTGCGACTATGTCCTCTCCTGCGGCCCCCTGCCCATGCTGAAGGCCGTCCACGCCCTGCCCCAGCTCAAGGGCGGTCAGTTCAGCTTCGAGGCCCGGATGGGCTGCGGCTTCGGTGCCTGCATGGGCTGCACCGTGCCCACCAGGGACGGCTATAAACGGGTCTGCAAGGACGGCCCCATCCTGTACAAGGAGGAGATCGTATGGTGAACCTTTCCGTGAATCTGGCGGGCGTGGAGCTGAAAAATCCCATCATTCCCGCCTCCGGCACCTTTGGCTACGGCCGGGAGTACGCCGAGCTGTACGACCTGGATATTCTGGGCAGCTTCTCCTGGAAGGGCACCACCGGAGAGCCCCGGCTGGGCAATCCCCAGCCCCGCATCGCGGAGATGACAGGCGGCATGCTGAACGCTGTGGGATTGCAGAATCCCGGCATCGACGCGGTGGTCGAACAGGAGGTGCCCAACATTGCGAAGATCTTCCACGGCCCGGTCATCGCCAATGTGGGCGGCTTCTCTATCGACGAGTACGCGGAGAACTGCGCCAAGCTGAACGACGTGGAGCAGGTCAAAATTCTGGAGGTCAACATCTCCTGCCCCAATGTCCACTGCGGCGGCAAAAACTTCGGCTCCGATCCCAGGAGTGCCGCCGAGGTAACGAAGGCTGTCAAAGCTGTCACCAAAAAGCCGGTTTTCATGAAGCTGACGCCCAATGTCACGGACATCGCCGAGATCGCCCGTGCCTGCGCCGGCGCGGGGGCCGACGGCCTGTGCCTGATCAACACCCTGCTGGGGATGCGCATCGATCTGAAAACGAAGCGGCCCCTGATCGCCAACCGCACCGGCGGCGTCTCCGGCCCCGCCGTGTTCCCTGTGGCACTGCGGATGGTGTGGGACGTGTACGAGGCCGTCAAGCTGCCCATCATCGGCTGCGGCGGCGTGTCCTCTGCCGAGGATGCGGCGGAGATGATGCTGGCGGGTGCCTCTGCCGTGGAGGTGGGCGCCGCCAATTTGAAGGACCCTTATGCCTGCAAGACCATTGTGGAAAACCTGCCCGCTGTTTGCGAACGGCTGGGCGTGACCAATATTTCTGAACTGACAGGAGGAGCACATCAATGAGCGCAAAAGACGTGATCATCGCCCTGGACTTCCCCACCAAGGAAGAGACGCTGGCATTTCTGGACAAATTCCCCGCCGGGGAAAAGCCCTTTGTGAAGATCGGCATGGAGCTGTTCTACGCCGAAGGCCCCGATGTGGTGCGCCAGATCAAGGCCCGGGGCCACAAGATCTTTCTGGACCTGAAGCTCCACGACATCCCCAACACCGTGAAGCGGGCCATGGCCTCCCTCAGCCGCCTGGACGTGGACATGGTGAACCTCCACGCCGCCGGCGCCTCTGAGATGATGCGCGCCGCGCTGGAGGGCCTGACCCGCCCCGACGGCACCCGCCCGCTGCTGATTGCCGTCACCCAGTTGACCAGCACCGACGCCGCCGCCCTGAAAAACGAGCTGCTGATCGACGTGCCCATGGCGGAGACCGTCATGGCCTACGCCAAAAACGCCGCCGACAGCGGCCTGGACGGCGTGGTCTGCTCCCCGCTGGAGGCGGCCCAGGTCAAGGAGCGGTGCGGCGAGAGCTTCGTCACCGTCACCCCCGGCATCCGCTTTGCCGACAGCGCCGCCGGCGATCAAAAGCGCATCATGACTCCCGAAAAGGCGGGCAAGTCGGGCTGCGACTACATTGTGGTGGGCCGTCCCATCACCCAGGCGGAGGACCCTGTGGCCGCGTATCGGAGAGCGGTGAAGGACTTCTTGACCTATGTGTAAATCTCCCTCTCCTCTGGTCCGCAAGCCCCTGGGCGGCATCAACGCCAACCAGCTGCGGTGCCTTGCCGTGGCCCTCATGCTGCTGGACCACCTGTGGGCCACACTGATCCCCGGAAACTTCTGGATGACCTGCGCGGGCCGTCTGGCCTTTCCCATCTTCGCCTTCCAGATTTCCGAGGGGTTCTTCCACACCTCGGACCGGAAGCGTTACGCCAGGCGTCTCCTGCTGTTCGCCCTGATCTCGGAGATCCCCTTTGACCTCATGTACGCCAGCACCGTGTTGTACCCCTTCCACCAGAATGTGCTGTTCACCCTGCTACTGGGCCTGCTGGCTGTGTCCGCCATGGACCGGGCGCGGCGGGAGCGAACGGGCAAAGCGGTCCTGCTGGCCGTTCTCGGCCTGCTGGGCACGCTGCTGCTGTCTGTGCTCGGCATGGTGGACTACGGCTGGCGGGGCGTGCTGACCGTTGTGGCCTTCTATGCCCTGCGGGGCTTCCCCGGCGCGTGGCTGGCCCAGGCGGCGGCCATGGTCCTGCTGAACATCGTGGGCTTCCAGGGCCTTCTCATTTCCCTGCTGGGCCTGGACTTCCCCGTTCAGGGCTTCGCAGTGCTGGCCCTGCTCCCCATCTGGCTGTACAACGGCCAGCCAGGCGTCAAAAACCGCGTTCTGCAATATGGGTTTTACGCCTTCTATCCGGTACACATGCTGATATTGTATCTGCTGTTTTCACTGCTGCGGTAATGCTTCTAGAACCTGTATTCACAACCGTTGAACGCCGCCTGAGGGGCCTTTTTCCCGCCATACGGCGTCGCTTTCCCTTGCCATACGTCATGTCTGACGGGAAAAATCCTCGTCCATCCGGCATTCCCCGGTTATGAATACAGGTTCTTATTTCTGAAAGGAGAATTTCGATATGTCACTTGAACACACCATTGCCCATGACCTGCTGTCCATCGGCGCCGTCTTTCTGCGGCCCGACGAGCCCTTCACCTGGGCCAGCGGCATCAAGAGCCCCATCTACTGCGACAACCGCCTGACGCTCACCGCCCCCGCCGTCCGTACCCACGTGGAGGAGGGCCTGGCGGAGCTGATCCGCAGGCACTATCCCGATGTGGAGGTCCTGATGGGCACCTCCACCGCCGGCATCGCCCACGCCGCCATCGTGGGGCATCTCATGGACCTGCCCATGGGTTATGTCCGCTCCGGCAATAAGGACCACGGCCGTCAAAACCGCATCGAGGGCAGGCTGGAAAAGGGCCAGAAAGTCGTTGTCGTGGAGGACCTGATCTCCACCGGCGGCAGCTGCATTGACGTGGTGGAGGCCCTGCGGGAGGCCGGTGCCCAGGTCCTGGGCATCGTGTCCATCTTCACCTACGGTTTGCAGAAGGGCCTGGACCGTCTGGCCGCCGCCGATGTCACCAACTTCAGCCTGTCCAACTTCGACGCCGTGTGCGAAGTTGCCGCCGGTGAGGGCAAGATCCGTCCGGAGGACATTGAGCGCCTGAAGCGGTTCCGGGCTGATCCCAGCGATGAATCTTGGATTTCGTCAAAATAAATTCCGCTTCGTTCCGCTTGCGGCAATAGCCGCAAGCTGCACCCGCTCCATTCATTTCTCCTCTCCCCACCGCACAGGTGCGGCGGGGGCCCCATACAGAAAGGAGTATCACCATGCCCAGAAATATCATCGACATTGTCGACCTCACCGTGGACGAGATCAACGAACTGATCGCCACGGCGGAGGATATCATCGCCGATCCCGTCAAGTATCAGAACGCCTGCGCCCACAAGCAGCTGGCCACCCTGTTCTTCGAGCCCTCCACCCGTACCCGCCTGTCCTTTGAGTCCGCCATGCTCTCCCTGGGCGGCAGTGTGCTGGGCTTCTCCGAGGCCAACTCCAGCTCCACCGCCAAGGGCGAGACCGTGGGCGACACCATCCACACCGTCAGCTGCTACGCTGACATCATCGCCATGCGCCACCCCAAGGAGGGCGCGCCCTACGCCGCCGCCCAGTTCAGTGAGGTGCCCATCATCAACGCCGGCGACGGCGGCCACAACCACCCCACCCAGACTCTGACGGACCTGCTGACCATCCACCGGGAGAAGGGACGGCTGGACAACTTCACCATCGGCTTCTGCGGCGACCTGAAATTCGGCCGCACGGTCCACTCCCTGGTGAATGCCCTGAGCCGGTACGGAAACATCAACTTTGTCCTCATCTCCCCTCTGGAACTGAAGCTGCCCCGCTACGTCAAGGAGGAGGCCCTGAAAAAGAAGGGCATCCCCTACACCCAGACCACGGACCTGGAGTCCGTCATCCCCCAGCTGGACATCCTGTACATGACCCGTGTCCAAAAGGAGCGGTTCTTCAACGAGGAGGATTACCTCCGCTTGAAGGACAGCTACATCCTGACGCCGGAGAAGCTGACCAATGCCAAGGAGAGCCTGTCCATCCTGCATCCCCTGCCCCGTGTCAACGAGATCTCCGTGGCGGTGGATAGGGATCCCCGGGCCGCCTATTGGAAACAGGTGAAAAACGGCAAGTTCATCCGCATGGCCCTCATCATGAAGCTGCTGGGCATCCAGGTGTAAAAAGGAGGACAACGACTTATGAATATCGACAGCATCCAAAACGGCGTGGTCCTGGACCACATTCAGGCCGGCAAGAGCATGGATATCTACAAGTATCTGCATCTGGACCAGCTGGACTGCTCCGTGGCCATCATCAAAAACGTCCGCAGCGGCCGCATGGGCAAGAAAGACATCATCAAAATCGATTCTCCCATGGAGGTGGATCTGGACGTGCTGGGCTATATCGACTCCAACATCACCGTCAACGTCATCCGGGACGGC
The DNA here is from genome assembly GCA_021771635.1 of Oscillospiraceae bacterium. Classification (GTDB taxonomy): domain Bacteria; phylum Bacillota; class Clostridia; order Oscillospirales; family Oscillospiraceae; genus Oscillibacter. Next base: position 18,720 of record JAETOQ010000029.1, read on the forward strand.
GTGCGGGTGGAGAAAAAGCACGTGGAGCTGCCCCGCAAGCTGGTGAATATCATCCGCTGCAAGAATCCCCGGTGCATCACCGTGGCAGAGCCTCAGCTGGACGCCATCTTCCTGCTGAGCGATCCGGAGAAGCACACCTACCGCTGTGCCTACTGTGAGACGGCCATCGACAAGAAATTCTGAGTCCGTCCTTTCCGCTGGAGCGGCAGGAGGCCCTGCTGTAAGAAGAAACACGAGGACCTGTTCTTTGGAACAGGTCCTCGTGTTTTCTTTTATGAAATGACCGTCTCATCATGGGTACTTGGGATTTTCACCGGCAATGGACTCCCAGAGCCGGGCCATATCCAGGCGGCGCACCTGACAGTCCGGATGCCCGCTGCGGGAGAGGATGCCGGTGGCGGTGGAACCTCCGCCTCTCTGCTCATAGAAGAAGGTGCGGCCCCCGCCGTTCTTCAGCTCGATTTTCAGGACGTATGGCTGCGCGCCCCTCTTTCCTTTTAAAGCCCTCGCCAGGCCTCGGGCCGCAGGCGGCTCAGGTCGTGCTCCGCCGCTTCAATGGTCCGCAGCATGGCCTGTTGGTCGCCGTTCAGCGTGCCCTTCAGCACCAGGTAGTTGCTGGCGTGATTCATGCGAAAGACACTTCCCGGGCTGTCCAGGTTCTCCACCAGGAGGCGGGTCTCCTCCAGCACCTGGGGCTGTGTCAGCAGGCGGAATTCGCCCGTGCGCACCCAGTCGTACAGCGGCGTCTCCGGCTCCACCATCAGCGTCAGCATCCCGATATACTCCGGATTCATGGCGTTGAAGGCCTTGGCGGTCTCCACGGCGTGCCGCTCCAAAAGCTCCGGGCCGCCCAGGCCGGTGATGGCGGTGACGGACAGGGCGATGCCGTTCCGGCGGACCTTCTGCCCCATCTCGATGATCTCCGCGGACATGTGGCCCTTGCGCATCCGCTTCAGCACCTCGTCACAGCCGGATTCCAGGCCCATGTAGACCATGGTCAGGCCCTTCTCCCGGAGCGTCCGCAGTTCCTCGTCCGTGCGGATGCGGATGCTGGCGGGAGAGGCGTAGCTGGTGACCCGCTGGCACTCAGGGAACAGCTCCCGCACGGTATCCAAAATGGTGTAAAGTTCAGACGCTTTCCTGACCAATGCGTCGCCGTCCGCCAAGAACACCTTGTCGACATTCCGATAGGTCCGCCGGGCGATGCGGAAATCCTCCAGGACCTCCTCCAGCGGCCGCAGGGCGAACCGCTTTTCCTTATACATGCTGCAAAAGGCGCAGGTGTTGTGGCTGCACCCGTAGGTCACCTGGACAATGAGGCTGTATGCCTCGGAGGGCGGACGGTATACGCTGCCGTAGTATCTCATAAGGGCCTCCAAGATGGTGAATTTTTCGCTGCCGGGCGCAAAACGCCTCTGTTCATCAATCTCCGCGGCGCGGAAACGTTCTTTTGCGTTCTTTTTCGTTCAGAAAAAAGCCTCATACCCCCAGCTTCTCCAGCGCCGCCAGCTTCAGGCAGACGCAGAACACGTTCATGGCCTGCTCCAGCTCCTCCACCGGGGGCAGGGACGGAGCGATGCGGATGTTGCTGTCCTGTGGGTCCTTGCCGTAGGGGAAGGTGGCGCCGGCGCCGGTCATGGTGACGCCCGCCTCTTTGCACAGCTCCAGCGTCCGCTTGGCGGTGCCGGGCATGGCGTTCAGGGATACGAAGTAGCCGCCCTTGGGGCTCCGCCAGGAGGCGATCCCCAGCGCACCCACCTCACGTTCCAGGGTATCCGCCACAGTGCGGAACTTGGGGCCCATGATGGCGGCCCGCTGGCGCATCAGCTCCAGAGTGTGGGCCTTGTTCTTCAGGTAGAGCACGTGGCGCTGCTGGTTCACCTTGTCGAAGCCGATGGTCTGGACACTCAGAAGTTTCTGAAAATAAGCCATGTTTGCCTCGGAGCAGGCGAAGCAGGACACGCCGGCGCCCGGCAGGGTGATCTTGTTGGTAGAGAAAAACACGATGGGCATGTCGGCGTTGCCGTGCTTTTCGCACTCGCTGATGATATCCAGGAACGGTACAAACTCTCCCTCGAACTCATGGAGGCAGTAGGCATTGTCCCACATCAGCAGAAAGTCCGGCGCGGCGGGCTTCATGGCGGCGATGCGGCGGACGGTCTCGTCGGAGTAGATAATACCGTCGGGGTTGGAGTACTTGGGCACATTCCACATGCCTTTCACCGCGCTGTCCTGGATAGCCTGCTCCACGGCGTCCATATCCGGGCCGTTGTCGGTCATGGGAATCGCCACCAGCTCAAAGCCAAAGCTCTCCGTGATCTTGAAGTGGCGGTCATAGCCGGGGACCGGGCACAGCCACTTCACCTTTTCCTCCTTGCACCAGGGGCGCTCACTGTGGAGCAGGCCGTGGGTATAGGCACGGGAGATGGTGTCGTACATCAGCTGGAGACTGGCGTTGCCGCCCACGAAAACCTGCTCCGGCCTGCAGCCCAGGATCTCGGCAAAGAGACGCTTTGCGGCGGGCAGGCCTGCCAGCTCCCCATATGTGCGCACGTCGATACCGTCGGACACATAGTCCTCCGGGGCCTGCATCAGCTGAAAGATATCGCTGGACATGTCCAGCTGGGCCTTGCTGGGCTTGCCCCTTGCCATATTCAGCTTCAGCTCCTTGGCTTTCAGCGCGTCAAACGCCTGCCGCAGGCGGGCATACTCCGCGGCCCGCTCCTCCGCGGTCATGTTGGGATAAGCAGTCATTGTGTATCCATCCTTTCTTACCCTCGGTGTACAAAGTGCAATACGCCTGCCAGCAGATAAAATCAACGCTGGCAGCGTCATCGCCCTTGGTGGGCCGGCGCCCGGCAACGAAAATAACGCGGTCAGCCGCCGAAGATGCCCTGAAAAGCCGTGTTGCCCTTTGTACACCGAGGGTGGCTTTTCTTGCAAATTTAGTTTAGTATACCCATTTTCCCCACGACTTTCAAGGGCCAGTTTACCGACAAAACCGCCAAAAAAGTCTGTCCCCGCCGGTCTTCCGGCGGGGACAGCGCCAAATGCTCACTGGCAGCAGCTGCTGCTTTCCGCGCCGGCGGCGCAGGCGATGGTAGGATCGTCGGGATTGACCACCACGCTGTACCGGATGGGCACGGCCACACAGACTCGCTGTGTCACCGTCACCGTGCAGCTGGTACCCTCGTCGTCCGTCACACAGACCACGCTGGGCATGCCCTGGCAGGTAATGACGGCGGTGCCGGCCGTGGCGATGGGCGTCAGTGTCAAAGGCGCGGAAACGTCCACGCACTGCGTTCCGATCTTGCTGCAGCCGCTGGTCGGGCAGCTCTCCTCCGGCTGATAGGGCAGGATGGGCTCGTGCTCGTAGGCCTCACTGATATGCAAAACAGTTCCCTCATTTCTATGAGATTGTATCCGGCACATCCGGATACATCTCATCCTATGCTGGAAAGCTCATTCTGGTCCGCCCCCTCCGGGCTTTTTAAAATATTCTTTCCTTTTCATCCCAATCATGCTATAATTTAAAGAAATTTGTATGGATTTTGAGGAATGTATCATGGATGAAAAACAGGAACAGAAATTTCACCAAATGACGGAGGAGCCTGTCAGCCGTCTGATCGGCAGACTGGCTCTTCCCTGTATCATCAGCATGCTGGTCACCGCCTTCTATAACATGGCGGACACCTTTTTTGTGGGCATGCTGAAAAGCAACAGCGCCACCGGCGCCGTGGGCGTGGTCTTTTCCATGATGGCCATCATCCAGGCGGTGGGCTTTTTCTTCGGCCACGGCAGCGGCAACTTCATCTCCCGGGAGCTGGGCAGACAGAATTTTGAAGAGGCCTCCAACATGGCCGCCACCGGCTTTTTCTCCGCCCTGGCCACCGGCATTCTGATCTGCGCCCTGGGGCAGGTTTTTTTGGAGCCTCTGGCCTATCTGCTGGGCTCCACCGACACCATCCTGCCCTATGCCAAGGACTACCTGCGGGTCATTCTCTTCGGTGCGCCGTGGATGACCGCCTCCCTGGTGCTGAACAACCAGCTGCGGTTCCAGGGCAGCGCAGCCTATGCCATGGTGGGCATCGCCAGCGGTGCGGTGCTGAACATCGGCCTGGACCCGCTGCTGATCTTCGTGTTCGGCATGGGTGTGGCCGGCGCGGCCTGGGCCACCATCATCAGCCAGTTCGTCAGCTTCTGCCTGCTGCTGGTCGGCTGCACCAAGGGCGGCAACCTGCACATCCACATCTCCCGCGTTCAGCTGAAGTGGTCCTATTTTGAGATGATCATCAAGGGCGGCCTGCCCTCACTGGCCCGGCAGGGCCTTGCCTCCGTCGCCACCATCTGCCTGAACCGGGCCGCCGGGCCCTTCGGCGACGCCGCCATCGCCGCCATGAGCGTCGTGCAACGCATCATGATGTTCGGCGGCTCGGCCATGATCGGCTTTGGTCAGGGCTTCCAGCCTGTCTGCGGCTTCAACTACGGCGCCAAGCTCTATCACCGTGTCAAGGAGGGCTTCTGGTTCTGCGTCAAGACCTCCACTGTCTTTTTGCTGGCAGTGGGTGCGCTGGGGTTCGTGTTTGCCCCGCGGCTGGTGGCCCTGTTCCGGGATGATCCGGATGTCATCGCCTACGGTGCCGCGGCCCTCCGCTTCCAGTGCGTCACCTTCTGTTTCCAGGGGTGGGTGGTCATGAGCAATATGATGCTCCAGACCATTGGCCGCACCGTGCCCGCCACCTTCCTGGCCATGGCCCGGCAGGGCGTCTTCTTCATCCCGCTGGTCTGGATCCTCTCCACCTCCCTTGGGATGCTGGGGGTTCAAATGACACAGATGGCGGCCGACTGCCTGACGCTGGTCTGCGCCGTCCCCATTCAGCTGAAGGTCCTGCGGGAGATGTCCGCTCCGCCCAAGTCCCTATCCTGACAGTGATCGGCCGCTCCCGGTACAGCCGGGGGCGGTCTTTTTTCTGTTTTTACGCAAACGTTTGAATTTTTTGTCGTGAAAATGCATAGTTTTTTGGGAGCCTTATTGTATTCAATGGCGATTTTTTTGATTGCCTCTTGACTTTTTCTCCGCAATACTTCATAGTGTAGACAGTCTCAAGCAGTTGTTCTTGAGTTTTTCTTTCAAGATTTTTCGAAAACGTTTGCGTTGCTGCTCGGCCTTTGCGCTGAGATCTCCCCGACCGGAGATGAGATCCGCTTTGATTTTGTTTTCCCGCGGCGCAATTGGTTGCGTCACTGTTTCTCCTTTCCTTCTATGGCACAGGGCCCGCGTTTTGGCAGAGACGCGGGCCTTGTGCTGTTTTGTTTGACGGTGTGTTGTTTTTCCGGTATAGTCGGCACACTTGAAAATCGGAAAAACCGATTTTCTTACAGCGGCAGAGCCGCTGTCGGGCGCCGCCCGTGTGCTGACTATGAAGTCTGACACAAGGCCGCTTTGCGGCCTTGCGGGGTGAGATGTCTCCCCCGCAAGTTGAAAAGAAGTTTTTACTTCTTTTCAACTGCGTCAACTATAACATGGGACTCTCAAAAATTTTTTCCTCTCATGAAGCAATTCGGCCTCCTGAAAAGTATCCCTGACAGAAGGATGTGATCACATGTCTCCAGCAGATACCGCCGGTGCCGTGGAGCGGTACGGCGCCATGGTCTACCGCATGGCCTATGCCCAGACACGCTCCCGGCACGACGCCGACGACATCTTCCAGGAGGTCTTTCTCCGCTACCACCGCGCCGCCCCGTCCTTTGAGAGTGAGGAACACCGGAAGGCCTGGCTGCTCCGCGTCACCGTCAACTGCGCCAGGAGCCTGTTCACCGCGCCCTGGCGGCAGAGGAGCGTGCCCCTGGAGGACGTCTACGCCTATACAGACCCGGCGGAATCCGCCGTGGACACGGCCCTGGCCCAGCTGCCTGAAAAATACCGGGCCGTTGTCCATCTCTACTACTACGAGGGCTATGGCACGGAGGAGATCGCCGGGATCTTGAACCGCCGCCCCTCCACGATCCGGGCACAGCTGACCCGTGCCCGCCAGAAACTGAAAGAATTACTGAAGGAGGAACTCTGATGTTTTCCGAGACTTACCGCAGGATGAACGCCCCCATCTCTCCCTCCCCCGCCCTGTCGGCGGAGACGCTGTCCAAAACCCGGTGCGCGCCCCGGCCCCGGCTGCTCCGTCCGGCGGTGCTGGCCGCCGTGCTGGCCCTGTGTCTTGCCGCTCCTGCCCTGGCGGCTCAGACAGAGGCCGGCTACCAGGCCCTGTACCGGATCGCCCCTGCCGCCGCCCAGTTTTTCCAGCCGGTGCGGCGGTCCTGCACCGACAGCGGCGTGACCATGGAGGTGGTTGCCGTCCAGGTGGAGGGTGACACCGCCCAGGCGTATATCGCCCTCACCGGAGACACCGTGGACGAGACCTGCGACCTGTTTGACAGCTATAACTTCCACCTCCCCTTTGACCAGATCGGCCACTGTGAGCTGGTGGATTATGACGCAGCCACCCATACCGCCGTCTTCCTCTGCACCACAAAGACCATGGACGGCAAGCCCATCCCCGCCGGCGGAAAGATGACCTTCTCCCTGGGCTGCTTTCTCTCCGGCAGAGAAGCCGCCGAGGACCAGACGGTGGATATCGTCCCGGCGGACTATGCCGCGGAGGCGGAGGCCGTCTCCGCCGAAGAGCTGTCCAGCGCCTATTGGCGCTCCGGCGGCAGCTATTCGGACGATACCGCCAAATCGCTTCTGGACGCCTCCCCCATGCTCCGGCCCGGCGGCCCCATTGCCGTTCCGGCGGAGGGGCTGTCCATCGCCGCCATGGGCTATGCCGGCGGGCTGTTCCATGTGCAGGTCTGCCGGGGAGACGCCGCCCAGCTGGACAACCACTGCTGGCTGTGGCTTGTGGATGAAAATGGGGAACGCGTGGAGGCCCTGTACAGCGCGGGCTTCTCCAGTTCCGCCGAGGATGGTGCCCGCCTGGACTACGATGAGTATGTATTCGACATCGCTCCGGAAGTGCTCGCCCGCTGTACGCTCCACGGCGATTTCTACACCTCCTCCACCCGCACGGAGGGCAGCTGGCGCATCACCTTTCCCCTGGAAAATACTTGACGCACAAGGCCCTGGAGGATCGCTCCGGGGCCTTGTTATTTTCAGCAAACATGATATGATGGAGATACCATATTACAAAGGAGGCATTCGCCATGACTGACCGTTCCATCCTGCTGGAGCAATTGCAGCTCCACGGCAATTTCTATCTCTACGAGGAATCCGTCATCCG
>JAETOQ010000030.1 GCA_021771635.1 Oscillospiraceae bacterium
GTGGTCAGGGTGATGGTGTCGCCCACGTTCAGGTTGTGGATGTCGCCAAAATAGCAGTTGGCCCCACGGTTGTGACCGGCGATGGCGCAGTTGCCGTCCCAAATGCTGGTGTCCTCGAAGTGGCCCGCCCCTTTCGCCAGGACGGAGCTGCCCGTGCCCTCGTAGACCTTGACGTTTACGTTCAGGCTGGGGATTTTCAGGGTAGCCAGGTAGCCGCCCTTGTAGTAGAGATCGGATGTGACCTCCGTGAAGCTGGTGGAGGGGGTGGGGGTAGCCGTGCCCCCGGTGTTGGTGCCGCCGCCGGACACGATGCCGCTGGGGATGGTGTTGAAGTCGGGCGGGGCCACGGTGACGCCGGTATTGCCGTTGATGACGGCCCCCTCGCCCAGCATATAGCCGGGGGCCAGATTGGGGGTCAGGGGGTTGCCGGTGTTCAGGGTGTAGGCGGTGGGGCTTCCGAACGTGGGCGGGATCAGGGCCGCGTTCTTGCTCACGTCCACGTTGGGCAGTTCGCCCCGGTCAGCCGTGACGACCGGCTCGATGGAAGTGGACTTGCCGTACTCCGGGTCGCCGGGGCCGTCGATGTTGTACTCAAGGGCGCTGGCGGGCACCGTCAGCGCCAGGGTCAGGCACAGCAGGGAAAAAAGCGTGGTCAGTTTCTTCATGGTAGATTACCTCCTGCGTTTGATGAAGTAGAACACGCCGCCGCCCAGCAGCACCACCACGACAACGGCCACCACGGGCAGGACGCTGTTCTTCTCGCCGGTTGGGGCGTCCTGGCCGGTGGGGTCGGCGGGGTCAACGGGTGCGGTGGGGTCTGCGGGGTCGGTCAGGCCGGGGTCAGGGGTATTGCCGGGTTCCTCCGGGGCCACGGGTTCCAGGGCCGTGCCCTCGAAGATCGCCACATAGCGGATTTTGTTCAGGTTGATACGGCTGACGGTGCCAGCGTAGTCGGCGGTGACGGTGTAGCCCTTCACATAGGAGCTGGTGGCGGAGCCGGAGTAGGAGGCCACGGCGGTGAAGTGGCCGTCCCCCTCGGTCTGCCAGTTGACGGTCTGGAGGGTCAGGGAGTGGCCGTTGTCGGTGATGGACTTGGGGATATACTGCGTGTCCTGGTCGGCAAGGCCGGGGTAGGTGCGGCTGGCGGTCAGGGTCTTGGTGGAGCTGCCATACCCCGCCACCTCCACGTTCACCGTGTCCAGCTTCAGGGTCAGCACCCCGGACAGGCCATCCTCGGTGATGAATTCTTTTGTCTGCGGGAGAAGGGCCAGCACCGCGCCCATGTCCTTGCTCTGGCTGGGCACGGACACCGTTTCCGTGTGCTGGCGGCTCTCGTTGGCGGGAAGCTCCTGTTTCAGCAGGTCAGTCAGGGTGTAGTGGTAGCCCTCCTGCTCAAAGTCAGAACGGGGGATGCCAGCGGGGTCGTCCTCCGGCCCCAGGTCGTACATCTTTCTGATCTCGCCGCCGTCCTCGCTCCGGGTAACGGCGGTGGGGTAGCAGGGGGACGGCTGGGCGGGTTCAGGCGGGTCGGCGGCAAAGGCGGCGGTGGTCATGGTCATGGCAAGGGCCAGGACGCACAGCAGCCGAGCCGCGTGGGTGATGGTTTTCCGCTTCATAAAAAAATTACCTCCATGTTGTTGATTTTGGGCGCAAAAAAGCCCCGTGCTGTCCACGGGGTCAAACGATGCCCGGTGTTTGATGGTTCGTGCGCTGGCGCACTTCTCTCCAAAGGTTTTTACCGGCTGAAAAAAGGATGGGCAGAGCCTTTCTTTTCAGCAGGTACAGCAGGTTTGGAGGGGGAGAGTGTGAGAGGGGGAGGACGTGGAAAGTGCCAGGGCCGCAAAAGGGCAGACTGCCCCCCAGGTGTAAACTTCATCGCTCCCTCCCCCTTTCCCGCTTGCGGTACATCTCCAACGCCTTCACGATGGTGTCCTCGATCTTCTGTGCGGGCGTCCCCGCAGGGAAAAACTTGTCGATACGGTTTCGGGGCATTTTGAATTGTTCCACCTGATTGGGCTTTTCCTCCTGCATGATGGACAGGATCACGTCGGGGTTCAGCTTGCCCTTTTCGGAAAAGTCCCTGATTTTGATGGCCTGGGCATGGGAGGGGGTGCAGTCCTCACTCTCCATGACCTCCAACAAGGCGTTCTGCTCGTTCTCCGGCAGATAGGACAGCTCCACGGCGGGGCGCAAGGCCATTTGTAACGTGCCCTTTTCTTTCAGTACAGTATTGTCCACCATGTCCAGCAGTTCGGGCACAAGGTTCGTCAGGCGGATATAGCGTTTAATTTGGGTAACACCATCTGGACTTTGCTCGGCTAATTCTTTATTGGAACGTGACTTCGGCCCCGGTGGGGCCGAAGTTAAATCCGTGCGTTGCCCTTGCCGCTTTAAGGCGTCCAGCTTCATTTTATAAGCAAATGCCTTTTCCGATGGCAGGACGCGCTCACGCTGGAGGTTGCTGTCCACCATGATAATGATGGCTTCATCGTCTGTCAGTTCCCGGACGATGCAGGGCACCGTGGGCAGTTCCGCCAGCTCCGACGCAAACTTGCGGCGATGGCCGGACACCATCTGATAACCGCCGTCTGGCATGGGCCGCACCAGCACGGGAGAGAGAACACCGCGCTCTTTGACGCTCTCCACCATCTCCGTCATACTCTCGTCCATCCGCACCTTGAACGGGTGGTCTGGAAAGTCGCTGATTTCAGCGATGGGCAAGTCGGTCACATAGCTGCGCTGGGCGTTGTCCCGTTCCTCCTGGGTGGTGAACATACTATCGACTGAGGTCAGAAGTCCGGCTGCGCTGCTTTTCGCCAATCTTCAACACCTCCTTTGTCAGACTGCGGTAGGCTTCCGCCGCCCGCCCCCTGGGTTCATGCTGGAAAATACTCTTGTCCGCTGTGCTGACCTCCGCCAGCCGCACCGTTGCCGGGATCACTGCGTCCATCACGGGCAGATGTTTCCCAAAGTTTGATTTGACGGTGGCGACAATATCCTTGCGAAAGTTGGTTTCATTCGCCATTGTCAGGAACACGCCGCCGATCTTCAGCTTGGGGTTGATCTGCCGCTGGATGCTCCGCACCGTGCCCACCAGCTCCGTCATGTCCTCCGCCGCCAGATAGTCCGCCTGGACAGGGATAAGAACATAGTCCGACGCGGACAGGGCGTTGATGACCAGCATACCCAGCGAGGGACGGCAATCCAGCAGCACATAATCATAGTCCCGCTTTACGCTGTCCACATACTGCCGGAGTACCGTTTCCCGGCTCATCACGTTCACCAGGCTGACTTCTACGGCGGACAGGCTGCGGTTCCCCGGCACGAAGTCAAAGCCCTCACGGTGGTGCATGATCTCCGGGTGGCCGGTCGGCTCTTTCCCGGACACCACATCGCTCATGACATTGGCAAGGGTCAGGGGCAGGTCATGGGGTTTGCGCTGGCCCAGCATCTTGGTCAAATCCCCCTGGGGGTCAGTATCCAGCATGAGGACTTTCTTTCCTTCCAGCGCAAGACCGGCCCCCAGGTTGTAGACAGTGGTGCTTTTGCCAACTCCGCCCTTTTGATTTGCTACGCTTATCACTTTCGGTTTCGCCATTTTGGGGGTTCCTCCTATTACAATATAATTTGGTTGGAACCCTCGGCAGCCAGCCGGGGGTTTCGTCCGTCTCGCGCCAAAGCTACAATAAGGGGAGCAACTGGCTGGCCTGTTCCTCCTTGGGCTGTGAAGTCCGCATGAAAGACTGTCAGCCATCCTCTTGTTGCGGCGTTCGGTTTAAGCAGGTTGAGCCTTGAGTTCGCGTCACCCAATAGATTGAATCGGCAACGAGAAAAAGATGGGTTCCGGTTGCAAATTTTGTATTGGGGGAATGAACGTGAACTGTGTAGGCATTGACGTTTCCAAAGGTAAGAGCATGATTGCCGTCATGCGTCCTCTGGGAGAGATGGTGATCCCGCCCTTTGAGGTGGGACACACCGATGCTGAGTTGTGTGGGTTGTCAAGGCTATTGGGGAATTTGGATGGCGAGACCCGGGTCGTGATGGAGGCCACGGGGAACTACCACCTGCCGGTGGCCAGCTTCCTCTACGATTCTGGGTTTTACGTTTCCGTAGTGAATGCCATGCTGGTGCATGGTTACGGGAACAACAGCCTGCGGCGGGCCAAGACCGATAAGAAGGATGCAATCAAGCTGGCCAGCTACGGCCTTGACCACTGGCTGGCGCTGCCCAGGTACATCCCGGAGGATGAAGTGCGGCTCATGCTGAAAACCACATACCGGCAGTACCAACAATGCGCCAAAGTGCAGACCATGCTCAAAAACAATCTGATCTCTTTGCTTGATACTGCTTTCCCGGATGCGAACCGCCTGTTTTCCAGCCCTGCCAGGGCAGACGGCAGCGAAAAATGGGTGGACTTTGTAGCCGCTTTCCCACATTGCGAATGTGTTTGCGGGCTGTCCGAAAAGGCGTTTACGACCAAGTATCAGAAGTGGTGTAAGAAGCACGGCTACAACTTTAACCAGGACAAGGCGTTGGACATCTACGCCTCCGCCTGCGGGCATTTCAGCGTCATGCCTAAGACTGATACCGCCAAGCTCCTGGTGGATCAGGCGGTATCCCAGCTTCGGGTCGCTTCTGCCGCTTTGGCCGCGCTCAGGAATGAAATGCATTCCCTGGCGGCATCCCTGCCGGAGTACCCTGTTGTGATGGGGATGTTCGGCGTTGGCCCTGCCCTCGGCCCTCAGCTCATGGCGGAGATCGGTGATGTGCGCCGTTTCTACTCTAAAAAGGCGCTGGTGGCCTTTGCGGGCATTGACGCCCCGCCCTACCAGTCCGGCCAGATGGAAGTCCGTAGCCGCAGCATCTCTAAGCGCGGATCTTCCGCCTTGCGTAGGACGCTGTTCCTGGTGATGAGCACCATTCTCCGATGTTCTCCTTCCGATGAGCCAGTGTACCAGTTCATGGACAAAAAACGCGCCGAGGGCAAGCCTTATCGTGTCTACATGATGGCCTCTGCTAACAAGTTCCTGCGCATCTACTATGCCACCGTGAAGCAGTATCTGGACTCTCTCGAAGCCTAACCCCACCATCCTCAGATTCTCTTATCTCAGGCCAGCGCCAAAAAATTTCAATGGTGGTGGCTTGGTCTGTTGTACCCTTTTTTGCGGCCCTCCAAAAATCTTGCATTTCTTTAATTTTGGGCTTGACTTTTGTTAGCAGGTCTTTCATGGATTTAGCCGCCTGCGGCGAAACAGGCGGCTATGTATGGGCATGGAAAAAGCCGTCTTTCCCATGCAGAAAAGACGGCTTATCCAGTCGGGCGATATGTGATTTTAGGTGGCTGTTCAAAGGGCGGCGCTGTACCGTATGTCCGCATTTCCCGGTGTTTCGTCGTATCAAAGCTCATCCCTTGGTAGTAAATTCGTAGTAATTGGGGTGGTCTGTTGTCAGGAAATGCGGCGTAATGCGCTGTTTCACAAGGTTTTGCCGGTTCTTACAAAATATTTATAGGAATTCTATAGGACTTTTGTAAGTTTAGTACAGTAGAGTAAGCACGCCCTACATGACTCTTTGTTTCCCTTATTTTTTCTCATACGGGGATAACATTGGATAAACTTGGATGGGATTAAAAGTTATGAAAAACTTTTTTGCTGCGGAAAATGCGATTATTTGACATGAAATAATACTGGATAACATTCGCAAGTGTAATTCAAATCCGGGTGTCACCTCCAAAGAAAAAAGACGCCGCAAGGCGTCTTTTTTCTTTGGGGGTGCAAGTTTGCTGCGCAAACTTATCCTGCGGGGAAATTGGACATGCAAGACACCCCTGATGGATTTCTTGCATGCATGCTTCCTTTCCAGAACTCGAGAGTCAAAATATCCGGATGGAAGCCATCTGACATGGGAAACCCTGTATTCTCTGAGGATACAGGGCTTTTCTTGCCCCTTTTTAAAGGAATTGCTGGGATTGTCAGCGGTTGTTCCAAACCAGCTTTAACATATACTCCTGTCTGGCGAAATAATCGCGGACGACGCTCAGGTGGTTGATCATGGCATACTGGGCGCCCAACGGGTCATTGCGGCAGATTGCCTCTAAAATGCAGCGATGTTCTTGGCTGGACCGGTCTCGGAAGTGGTCCGCGGATTCCTGAATAAAGACGTGAACGGATGTGGTGATGGTAGGCATCAAATTTTGCAGCACACTGTTGCCGGAACATTCGGCAATGTAACAGTGAAAGAGGGCGTCTGCCTCAACGTAACTTTCTTCGCTATCAAGCTTTTGTATCAAATTGTTACACAACTCAGTCAGCTTGGCTTTTTGGGAGGGAGTGATCCGTTGCGCCGCAGAAGAGGCGATAGCTGGTTCGATCATTAAACGCAGATCTACCAGGTCGCTGGCCAGCTTCGGCCCTTTTTCAATAAAAGTAAGTCCCAGAGGATCTTCTGGTATTCCCTTCTGATCAGACACATAAGTGCCGGAGCCTTGCCGGACCACCAAAATATTTCTGGCAACTAACTGGCGGACTGCCTCTCGCAATGTACTGCGGCTGACATTCAATAGAGTGGTCAGTTCCTGCTCGTTGGGAAGACGCTGCCCTGGGCGCAGATTTTTCCTGCGAATAAAGTCGATAAGCTGTGTGGCGGCGAGGTCGGTGCGGGACGGTGCATTGTTTGGCAACATAATGGAAGCTCCCTGTATGTTATATTTGCGAAAAGTCTGGATGGAAAAAATTTCTTATCTTAACTTATAAATTAGCCGTTACGAAACAAAAAGTCAAGTTAATATATCTATGGAACTTCTTGCACATTTTGGCGGGAAAAACAGGCTTTGGGCAGATGCAAACGCATTAACAAAGCTGGCCCTACAATAAATATATATGATGATATGATAATTTGACAAGAAAAATATATGTGATATTTTAACTAAAAAATAGGGTAGCTCCTTGTGTATAAAGGCGAAAAGACGAAAAAGTGGAAATTTTCCTTGATATATCCGGAATATGTGATATGATGATTTTGAAAATACATCAGATGAATAAGCAAAAAACAGGAGTTCAGATACAATTTGAGAAGGAGAGGGACAAAAACTGTGAAAGCTGTTATTTGTGATCATATTTTTCCGGATATCGAACAGGAAAAGCTGGCGCTGGCCTGCGTTCCGGATTTGGAACTGGTAGATGCCAACTGCACCACGAAAGAGGAGGTTATGGCGGCCTGCGCTGACGCGGACGCCGTGCTGAACCAGTACAACTACCTGACAGAAGAAGTGATTGACTCTTTTAAAAAGTGCAAGGTCATCTCTACATATGGCATCGGCCTTGACAAGATCGACGTGGAGGCCGCCAGCAAGCGGGGTATTTACGTGTGCAACAGCCCTGACTACAACAAGTGCGAGGTAGCGAACCACATCGTGACCATGATTATGACGCTTAGCCGGCATCTGAAGGATTTCGACTCCAGACTGCGGAGAGGGGAATACGCCGTCCCGTATGACTGGATGAAGCCTGCCCGTCCAACGAGCCAGACGGTGGGCTTTGTGGGCTTCGGCAAAATCGCAAGACAGGCGGCTGAGAAGCTGAATCTGGCTTTTGGCATGAAAGTGCTCTGCTATGACCCTTTCCTGACGGCGGAGCAGACCGCGGAAGCCGGCGGTGAGAAGGTCGAGCTGGAGACACTGCTGAGAGAGTCTGACTATGTTTCCATCAATGTCTCTCTGCTGCCCTCCACCAGAAACCTGATCGGCGAGAAAGAGATCGCCATGATGAAGCCCTCCGCTTTCCTGGTAAACTGCTCCAGAGGCGGTATCGTCAATGAGGAAGCTCTGGTCGCTGCTTTGAAGAGCGGCAAGCTGGCTGGCGCCGGCCTGGATACTTTCGAGCATGAGCCGCTGTCTAAGGACGATCCCCTGTGCCAGATGGATAACGTGATCCTGTCCCCCCATGCGGCCTGGTACACCGTGGATGCCATGCGGGAACTGCAAAGCGTGACCGCCCAGCAGGCCGCCCTGGTACTGACTGGACAGGAGCCTACCCGCTGTGTGAATTACGAAGAAGTCAAAAAATATAGAAAGTGAGGATTCGTACATAACATGGATGCTAAAAAAATGAAAACCATGGACGGCAACGAGGCGTGTGCCACCGTTGCCTACCAGTTCACGGAAGTGGCGGGAATCTATCCCATCACACCCTCCTCTCCCATGGCGGAACTGACCGATGAGTGGGCCGCCGCCGGACGGGAGAACATGTTCGGCCAGCCGGTTTCCCTGGTGGAGATGCAGTCCGAGGCCGGCGCCATTGGCGCTGTTCACGGAGCACTGGAGGGCGGTGCCCTGGCGACTACGTTCACCTCCTCCCAGGGCCTGATGCTGATGATCCCCTGCCTGCATATCATCGCGGGCCACCGGCATCCCGGTGTGCTGCACGTGGCGGCCCGCAGCGTGGGAACCCATGCAAACTCCATCTTCGGTGACCACCAGGACGTGATGGACTGCCGCGCCACCGGTGTGGGCATGTTCTCCACCGGCAGCGTGCAGGAGGTCATGGATATGGCCGCTGTGGCCCACCTGGCGGCCATCAAAACCGATATCCCCTTCATCCACTTCTTCGACGGCTTCCGGACCTCCCATGAGATCCAGAAGATCGAAGTGATCGACTTGGACGCCGTTACCAAGCTGGTGGACCGGGACGCCCTGGAGGCCTGGCGGGCCAACGCCATGAATCCGGACCATCCCGTGATCCGCACCACCGTCCAGGGACCCGACGTCTATTTCCAGAACGCCGAGGCCAACAACCCGCAGTATGACGCGCTGCCCGAGGTGGTGGAGGATTACCTCCAGCAGTTGGGCAAGATCACCGGCAGAGAACATCACATCTTTGACTACTACGGCGCCGCCGACGCGGACCGGGTCATCGTGGCCATGGGCTCTGTCGGCGAGGCTGCCAGGGAAGTGGTGGATTACCTGAACGCCAGAGGCGAAAAGGTTGGCTATCTCCAGATCCACCTGTATCGTCCTTTCTCCGTTGAGCATTTTTTGAAAGCCCTGCCCTCCACCGTAAAGAAGATCTCCGTGCTGGACCGCTCCAAGGAGCCCGGCAGCCTGGGCGAGCCTGTTTACCTGGATGTGGTGGCTGCCTTTGCCCACCAGAAGAACGCTCCTGAAATCTACGGCGGCCGCTATGGCCTCAGCTCCAAGGATGTAGACCCGGCTCAGATCAAGGCCGTTTACGACAACATGGCCGCTGAGGAGCCGAAGCTGCGCTTTACCATCGGCATCGTGGACGACGTGACACACCTGAGCCTAGATTCCAGCACGCCCTTGAAAACCGACCCGGAGAGCACCATCTCCTGCAAGTTTTGGGGCCTGGGCGGTGACGGCACCGTGGGTGCCAACAAGAATTCCGCCAAGATTATCGGCGACCACACCGATATGTATACCCAGGCGTATTTTGAGTACGACACCAAGAAGTCTTTCGGCATCACCAAGTCCCATCTGCGGTTCAGCCACACGCCCATCCGCTCCACCTATCTGGTAAAGAAGAACGCGGACTTCATCGCCTGCCACAACCAGTCCTATCTGGATAAGTACGACATGATCCACGAGCTGAAGCCCGGCGGGACTTTCCTGCTGAACTGTGCCTGGACTGAGCAGGATCTGGAGGAGCGGGTCCCCGCCAAGGTGAAGCGCTACATGGCGGAGAACAATATCCAGTTCTATATCGTGGACGCCAATAAGATTGCCCGTGAGTTGGGGCTGGGCGATAAGTCCAGTATGATCCTCCAGGCTGCTTTCTTCAACCTGACGAAAGTGATCCCAGTGGAAGACGCTGTGGAATACATGAAAGGCGCCGCCAAAAAGTCCTTTGCCAAGAAAGGCGAAAAAGTGGTCAACATGAACCTGGCCGCTGTGGACGCCGGCATCAACAGCCCCGTGCGGGTGGAGATCCCTGAATCCTGGAAGTTTGCCAAGGACGAGGAGAAAGACCTGAGCGGCCTGCCCGCCATGATCCGCGACATTGTGATGCCCATCAACGCCCAGCGGGGCGATGACCTGCCGGTCAGCACCTTCGTGGGCCACGAGGGCGGCACTTTCACCATGGGCACCTCTGTGTATGAGAAACGAGGCATCGCCACGCAGCTCCCTGTGTGGGATTCCACCAAGTGCCTGCAGTGCAACCGCTGCGCCTATGTCTGCCCCCACGCCGCCATCCGTCCTTTCCTGATGAACCAGGAGGAGGCCGAAAAGGCACCCGAGAGCTTCCAGTCCGTCCCTGCCAACGGAGCCAAGGAATATCAGTACACCCTGCAGGTCAGCACCATGGACTGCACCGGCTGCGGAAGCTGTGTTGCTACCTGCCCGGCCAAGGAAAAGGCCATCACCATGACACCTGCCGCCGAGATTCTGGAAAGGACCGAGAACTGGCAGTATGCTCTGACTCTGTCTGACAAGGGCGATGTGTTCAAAGCGGACACCGTCAAGGGAAGTCAGTTCCGCCTGCCGCTGCTGGAATTCTCCGGCGCCTGCGCGGGCTGCGGCCAGACACCCTATGCCAAGCTGATCACTCAGCTGTACGGCGACAAGGCCTACTGGATCAACGCCATCGGCTGCTCCATGGCGTGGAGCGCGGCCATGCCGTCTTTCCCCTATACTACCAATGCGGAGGGCAAGGGCCCCAGCTATGTCTGCTCCCTGTTCGAGAACCAGGCGGAATGCGGCCTGGGCATGGCGATCGGTGTCCGGCAGCGCCGGCGGGAGGTGCGTCTCCAGGCTGAAGAGCTGCAGTCTCTGACTGCTGGCACACCGCTGGCGGCAGCGATTCAGGATTGGCTGGACCACTTTGACGAGCTGCGCGGCTGTGATGAGCCCAGCAAGGCCATGGAGGAGGCGCTGACACGTGCCGATCTTACCGGCCGTGCGGCTGAACTGGCCAAGGAGATGCTGCTCCACAAGGATCACTTCACCAAGAAGGTCATGTGGCTCTTCGGCGGCGATGGCTGGGCTTACGATATCGGCTTCGGCGGTCTGGACCACGTGATTGCCTCCGGCGAGGACGTGAATATCTTCATCGTGGATACCCAGGTCTACTCCAACACCGGCGGTCAGGCCTCCAAGGCGACGCCGCTGGGAGCCTCCGCCAAGTTCGCGGCCGCTGGCAAGCGCACACAGCGGAAGGATCTGGGCCGGCAGATGATGACCTACGGCGACGTGTATGTGGCGCAGGTGGCTATGGGGGCTGATCCCAATCAACTGCTCAAGGCGGTTACCGAGGCCGTGGCCTATCCAGGTCCCTCCATCATCATCGCCTATACGCCCTGCATCTCCCACGGTATCCGCGCAGGCATGAACTGCGTCCAGGACGAGATGAAGAAAGCAGTTGAAGCCGGCTTCTGGACACTGTACCGCTACAATCCCCTGAACGAAGAGCACCCCCTGACCATCGACTCCAAGGAGCCCACTGGTGACTACAAGACGTTCCTGCGAGGCGAGTCCCGGTTTGCCGCGCTGGAAGCCCGGTTCCCCGAGGAAGCTCGGAAGATGTTCGACGAGGCGGAGGCGCGTGTCAAGAAGAACTACAAGGAATTTTTGAGGCTTGAGGAGTGCATGAAGTCCTAATAAAGCCGGGTGGCTTTAAAATAAAAATCAAAAAAATGGAGGAAAGAACATGAAAACGAAGAAAGCTCTTAGTCTGCTCCTGACCTTGGTTATGGTCATGTCCCTGCTGGCCGGCTGCGGCGGCAACGCCAGCACAAATGAGGGCACCAAGGATAATGAGGGCGCCGCGGCCCCTGCCACCAGCGGCGACAGCTATCCCAGCCGTTCCATCACCCTGGTGGTCCCCTTTGACGCCGGCGGCGCCACAGACCTGCTGGCACGTGCCATGCAGCCCAAAATGGAAGAGTACCTGGGCACCACCATCGCTGTGCAGAATATGTCCGGCGGCAACACCGCCGTTGGCAACCAGTTTGTGCTGGATGCTGATCCCGACGGCTACACGATCGTGATGCAGGCCACTGAGATCGCCAACCTCTGGACCATGAACCAGAGTGACATCACCTGGCGTGATTTCTCCTATGTGGGCATGACCGCCGCTGTTCCCGGCATCCTGGTGGTGCACCCCGACTCTCCCCTGAACAACCTGCAGGATCTGGCCGAGGCTCTCAAGAATGAGCAGCTCACTGTGGGCGTCTGCGGCGGCGGCTGTGCCTGGACGCTGACCATGGGCCTGTTCGTAGACAGCATTGGCGGCACCTCTCCTGAGTACATCGCCGAGGGCAGCGGCAAGAACGCCGCTATTGCCGCCATGAAGAAGGAAGTGGACATCGGCTCCTGCGGTGTTCCCGAGGTCGTTGAGCTGCTGCAAGGCGGCGAACTGAAAGCCCTGGGCGCTTTTACTGCCGAGGACATCGAGATCGAGGGTTATGGCAAGATCGAATCCATCGCCAATGCCTGCCCCGAGCTGGCTGACTTCCTGCCCTACGGTGGTTTCGTGGGCATGGCCGCTCCCAAAGATGTTCCCCAGGAAGTTGTTGACAAGCTGTGCGAGGCCTTTGCCTATGCCTATGAAGATCCCGAGCTGCAGGCCTACATGGAGAGCAGCCACTTCGTCCCCCTGGGCTATGTGGGCAAGGACGCCGAGGACTATGTTACCATGCGGGAGTCTCTGAATGCCTCCCTGCTGTGGGATCTGGGCATCGGCCAGCGTGATCCTGCCGACAAGGGCATTGAGCACTACTAAGAATCTCATCTGGAAAATACCTGGGGCTTTCCGGTTGTCATAAAAATATACCGGACCAGGTCCCGCGCCATGGAATGCCGTGGCGCGGGATTTCCAGACAGACGCTTTGCGGCGGACGGAATAAGGAGATAAATTGATGAACAAATCCGTTATAAAATTTGAGACGGCCGTGGCGGCATTGTCTGTGGTCCTGTGGGCCGTCATGCTGGCCATGTCCTTTAACATTTCATATCCCAACAGCGCGCAGTTCCTCACCGGCGGCGGTTCTTTCCCGTTTCTGCTGAGCGTACTCCTTATCATTTTGAATGTCATCTGGATCATCAATAACATTCAGATTCTCAAGCATACAGAGCATGATCCCAACAGTAAGCCCCTGCTGACCTATCTGTTCGGCACCAAAGAGCAGTTTCGCCGTCTGCTTCTGATCGCACTTCTGGTTCTGCTCTATGTATTCGCACTAATTCCTCTTGCAGGGATGATCCATCCCACCTATGGCTTTGCCATTGCCACCGGTCTCTATCTGATCGTTTCCATTAAGATGTTTGGAAATCTGAGCTGGGCCAAAACGATTTTGGTCAGCGTGATTGTGACAGGACTGGTGTTCTTCGCTATGAACAATATGCTGATGCTTCCCATGCCCAAATAAGGAGGAGATCAAAAAATGAGTGTAGATGTGGTTGACCTGTCCTCTTTGTTTTATGTGGACACGATTTTGTACATTGCCATCGGCACCTTTGCCGGCATCGTGATCGGCGCTCTGCCTGGCCTGACCGCCACCATGGCGGTTTCCCTGATGGTTTCCCTGACCTATGGCATGGAGGCCCGCAATGCTCTGGCTATTCTGATCGCCCTGTATCTGGGCGGTATTTACGGCGGCTCCCGTTCTGCGATTTTGCTGAATGTCCCTGGTACGCCGTCCTCCGCCGCCACTGCCCTTGAGGGCTTTCCACTGACGCAGAGGGGCGAGGGGTCCAAGGCGGGAATTGTGGCTACCACATTCTCGGTTCTGGGCGCCCTGATCGGTCTGGTGTTTTTGGCGGGCGCCACCAACATCATTGCCCGCTTCGCCCTGAAGTTCGGCAGCTGGGAATATTTCTGGCTGGCGATGTTCGGCATCCTGATCTCCGGAAATATTGCAGGCGCCAAGCCCTACAAGGGCTTTATCGCCGGTATGATAGGCCTGTTTTTCGCCTGCGTGGGCATGGATCCCCTCCATGGCGCGCTGCGGTATACCTTTGGCTCCAACAATCTCCTGGCGGGCATCAACCTGGTCCCGGCCATGATCGGCCTCTTCGGCCTGACGGAGGTGTTCTGCTCCATTGCCGACCCGGATTCCCACCTGATCCAAGGCGCGGAGAAAAAGGAGACGTTCAGGGATCTGATGAACGATGTGAAAGAAAGCTTCGTTATGGTGAAGCAGCACTTCCGCCTGTTCATCGTCTCCAGCGTGATCGGCACCGTCATCGGCGCCCTGCCCGGCGTCGGCCCGGATATCGCCTCCTGGGTGTCCTATGACGCGGCCAAACGAACCAGCAAGGAAAAAGAGAAGTTTGGCCACGGCAGCTACGAGGGCATCATCGGTTCCGAGACCGCCAACAACGCCGCCACCTCCGGCGTGTTCATCCCTCTGCTGACGCTGGGCATCCCTGGCTGCGCGGTTTCCGCCATCATCCTGGGCGCCATCCAACTCCACGGCTTCCGCCCCGGCCCCACGTTCTTCTTTGAAAGTCCGGACTTTGTATACTTTGTCTGCGGCGCCCTCCTGCTGGTGAATATCATCATGTGGTTCGAGGGAATTGCCTTGACGCCGATCATTGCCAGAGTTCTCAAGGCCAATACGGGCGTTATCATGTCCGTTGTGGTAGTGTTCACCGTGGTGGGCTCCTATGCGATCAATGTCCGTACGTTTGACATTGCCGTGATGGTGGCGTTCGGCTTCCTGGGCTATTTCCTGCGCAAGCTGGACATCCCCTCCGCTCCCATGGCGCTGGGCATTATCCTGGGCTCCATGGCGGACACCAATTTCCGCCGCGCGGTCTTGGCCGGCAAGTACAGCTTCGCTCCCTTCTTCATCCGTCCCATCTCCGCTGTTCTGGTGGTGGCTCTGATACTCATGGTGGCGTGGCCCATGATCCGCAAGATGCTGGAGAAGAAACGGAGCGCCGCAAAGTAAGCGGCCGCGGAAAATTTCAAGTAAAGAGGAAATTGCTGTATGGGATTTATTTCCTTTCCGCCTGTTGAGGTGAAAGTGGAGGGCATGGAGCAGGTCCGCCTTCCCCGGATGGCGAGGATCCGCCAGATATTTGACGATTCCTTTGTTGCGGACCCTGCCGCCACGCTCCAAAAAGAACTGGAACAAAAGGCAGCGGCCTGCGGAGACCTGACGGGAAAGCGGGTCGCTATCACCGTGGGCAGCCGCGGTATCCCGCATCTGGCGGACATCGTCCGCACAACGGTCCTGTTTTTACAGGACCGGGGCGCAAAACCTTTCATTGTTCCTGCCATGGGCAGCCACGGCAACGCCTGTGCCGAGGGGCAATTGGAGATCGTGAACAGCTACGGCATCACCGAGGAGAGCATGGGGGTGCCGATCTGCTCCAGCATGGAAGTGGTTCTGCTGGGAGAACTGGAAGACGGAACGCCGGTCTACTGCGACCGCTTTGCCGCAGAGGCGGACGGCCTGGTGGTGCTGAACAAGATCAAACCCCACACGGATTTCAAGGGCTCCCATGAGAGCGGCCTTGCCAAGATGATGGCGATTGGCCTTGGGAACCACAAGGGCGCTTCCATGTTCCATATGATGGGCATGGACACCTTCCCGGAGCGGCTGCCCAAGGTGGCCCAGGTATTTCTGGAAAAGCTGCCGGTGCTTTTCGGCATCGGCGTGATCCAGAATGCCTATGACAAGCTCTGCCTGGTGGAGGTCGTTCCCGCTGAAAATCTGATGGAGCGGGAGGAGGAACTGCTGAAGATCGCCAAGGACCGCATGGGCAGATTTAAGTTTGACGACCTGGATGTGCTGGTGGTGGATGAAATCGGAAAGAACATCAGCGGCGCGGGGCTGGATCCCAACATCGTGGGGCGAAATTTCTCCCGGAACATTCACGATGTTCTGCGACTGAAAAAACTCTTCATCCGGGGCCTGAGCGAGGAGACGCACCATATCGGCATCGGTATCTCCCTGGCGGACATCACTACCCGGCGGTGTCTGAATTCCATTGACTTTTCCGCCGTGTGGGCCAATGCCATCACCGCCACAGTGATCCAGGCCGGCGCTATCCCCATGTACATGGAAAACGACCGGGACGCGCTGATGCTGGCCATTCGGACCGGCAACGGCACGGACCTGCAAAACGCCAGGGTAGTGCGGATCAAAAACACCTTGGAAATCACGGAATTCGAGGTGTCGGAGGCCATTTTGAAAGAATTGTCCGGCCGGGATGACATCGAAGTCCTCAGTGAGCTCCGGGACATCCCCTTTGACGCGGAGGGCTTCATGCTGTAAAAGAAAAACCGCGGTGAGATTTCAGTAAAATTAGGAGGTATCGATACATCATGGCAGCATCCAATAACGCCCATGATTGGGAACATATTGTCAGCCGCCTGATCCGTTATCTGCGGATCAAGCAGACCCCTGTGGGCGTGAAGTATTTTGAGACCAAAGAGGAGATCATGCAGGTCCCCAAGGTCCGCATCCCCAGCAGGCACATTGCCCCCTGCACCACCATTTCACAGGCTGTGCAATTCAACTGGACCGTGGCCTGCCTTGCGGAGACCATCCACATCGACTACTGCCGCGGCATCCACGGTATGGTGGAGCGGAATGAGAAATGGCATTCCGGTAAAATTTTTGATAAGGTATATTATGAAGAGCTTTGCGACGCCAAGGCCCACCATGACAATCTGACCTGCCTGCCCGCAAAATACGCGGGCTTCGTGGCCACGCCTCTGGTCAGCGGCCGCCTGGAGGAGCCGGACGCCTGCATCATCTATGCGGATTCGGCCCAGACATTCATGCTGCTGGCAGGCTGGCAGTACTATGGCTATGAGAAACTGGAATTTACCTTTGTGGGAGAATCCACCTGCTCTGACTCCTGGGTCAGCACCATCCTCACCGGCAAACCCAAGGTTTCCATTCCCAGCTTTGCCGACCGCAAATTCGGCGGACTGAAAGATGAGGAGCTGGTCATCTCCATGAAAGCGTCCGACCTGGAGCGGGCGGTGGACGGCGTGGAGCAGCTGTTCAAAAACGGCCTGCGCTATCCCATCGCGCCCTACTCCCTGACTACGGATATGATCGACGGCCTGCCCAAGAGCTATCTGGAGTATTGAGCGCCGAACAGGAAACGGAACTGCAGAAAAACAAGAGACGCCCCTTGACACGGTGTATTTCCGCGTCAAGGGGCGCTTCATATCTGTTTGCGTGCCGCGCCGCCCGAATCATCGGGGGGATATGGCGCTGCCTCATACTAGAACTTGTTAAAAAGCTTTTTCCCTGCAAGTGGGATGCGGCATCCGTAAGCGGCGAAGCCGCCAACGGCTGCCCAATATAGCGCCGAAGGCGCGTCAAGTTCTTATGAGACGCATTTTGCACCGTTTACGGTGCAGAACGGAAACGCACTTGTGCATTTCCATTCTTGATAAAACTAAATAGTTTTATCAAGAATTCGTATCAGTCCTCGAGGCTGATGGCGCTGACGGGACAGCCGTCCCGCGCCTCTTGGGCGGTGTCCAGCAGTTCGGCGCCGAATTCGCCGCCGTGGGCGAAGCCGTCGTCGCCCATGGAGAACACCTCCGGGCAGGTGCCAGCGCACAGGCCGCAGCCGATGCAGTTTTCATTGACCGTTGCTTTCATGATGGATTCCTCCTTAATTCAATGGTTCAATCCAATATATTTCCATCCCGGCCCAGTGTCACCACCTGCCAGGGGATGAACTTGCCGCTGCGCCGCAGGGCGGTTTCCACCGCCCGCTGGATGCCGCCGCAGCAGGGAACGTCCATGCGGACCACCGTGACCTCCCGGATGTTGTTGCGCCGGATGATCTCGGTCAGCTTTTCCACATAGTCCCCCTCGTCCAGCTTGGGACAGCCGATCATGGTGATCCGGCCCCCCATGAAGCGCTCATGGAAGTCAGACCGGGAGAAAGCGGTGCAGTCCGCCGCGATCAGCAGCTTAGCACCGTCGTAGAAAGGTGCCTGGACGGGCAGCAGCTTGATCTGCACCGGCCACTGGGCCAGCCGTGAGACCGGAGCGCCGCCGGCGGCGGGGACGGCGGACGCCTCACCCCGCCGCAGCGCCCGCGCCATGCTGCCGGGGCATCCGCCGGAGGGCGGCGCCTGTACAGGCGCGGAGTTTTTCAAAGCCTCCGCCTTCTTCGCCAATACGGCGGCTTCGTCATAGGCCGCGGCCTCCCGCTCCACAAAGGTGATGGCCCCGGTGGGACAGGTGGGCAGGCAGTCTCCCAGCCCGTCGCAGTAGTCATCCCGCAGCAGAACAGCCTTGCCGTTCCTCATGCCGATGGCGCCCTCATGACAGGCTGCGGCACAGGCGCCGCAGCCGTTGCATTTCTCCTGGTCGATCTCAATGATCCTCCGTACCATAGTGTATCTCCTTTTTTCGATTTATAATCGTTTTTTTGTTGCGTTGTTGGGTACAGTATCGTATAATCATCCCAAAAAGTCTGTTGGATTTCCAACGAACGGAGAAAAGGCACATGGAAATTTCTGCTCTGGTCAGCACATCGCCCCTGTTTTGGAGTATTTCACAATCGGATCTGCCGTCTCTGCTTGCCTGCGTGAACGCCCGGGAGCATCGGTATCAAAAGGGCGAGCTTCTGCTCCACCGGGGGGCACAGACGGCCCGCCTGGGCCTGGTGCTCTCCGGCACGGTCCACATCGTCCGGGAGGATTTCTGGGGCGGCCGGGAGATCGTGGGCCTGGCGGGACCGGGAGAGGTGTTCGCCGAGTCCTACGCCCTCAGCGGCGAGCCGCTGGAGGTCTCCGTCCTGGCGGCGTCGGAGGCGGCGGTGCTGTTTTTGGAGCCAAGGCGGGCCATCGGTGGGACCGGGCCCGTTCAGGAGCAGCTGAAGGAAAACCTGCTGGCTCTGCTGGCGGGAAAGAATTTGCAGCTGACACGAAAGATGCGCCACATGGCCCGGCGGACCACCCGGGAGAAGCTGCTGAGCTACCTGTCCGCCCAGGCGCTGCTGGCCGGGACCCCAGAGTTTGACATCCCTCTGGACCGTCAGCAGCTGGCGGACTTTCTGGCGGTGGACCGCAGCGCCATGTCCGCCGCCCTGGGAAAGCTCCGGGACGAGGGAATATTGGAATTCCGCAAAAACCATTTTCACCTGCTCCAGCCCACGGAGCAGGAGGCTTGAGAGGAGGGCGCCGCCATGCTGATCCGGGTGCCGGACTACTATGGGGACTTCCGCTGTCTGGCGGGGGCATGCCCCCACACCTGCTGTGAAAAGTGGGAGGTGGTCATCGACGAAGAGACCGCCTGCCGGTATTTTGAGGTCCCCGGTCCCTTGGGGGACAAGCTGCGGGACGCCATCCAGGCGGACGAGGAGGGAGACTTCTGTTTCCCGCTGGATGGCGGGCGGTGCCCATTTCTGGACGGGGAAAACCTCTGCGAGATCCACAGGACACTAGGGGAGGACGCCACCAGCGTCACCTGCCGGGAGCACCCCCGGTTTATTGAGGATTACGGCCCCTTCCGGGAGGTCACGCTGTCGGCCTCCTGCCCGGCGGCCAACGCTCTCCTGCTGGGGACGGACATGCCGCTGACATTTTTGGAACGGGAGACGGCGGAGCCGGCAGAGGAGGGGGATGAGTGGCTCCCGTTTCTGCTGCCTCTGCGGGACCGGATGCTGGCCCTGCTGGCGGACCGGACAAGGCCGCTGCGGGCGCGTCTGCGGGATTTTCTGACTCTGGCTGTGAAGGCCCAGGAATTTTTGGACGAGGACCAGCCGGAGCTGCTGTCAAGTCTGACTGCGGAGAACCGAACGCAGGAGAAGCACCGGGACGGGCCGGGGCTGTTTCCCTATGGGCTGCGGTTCCTGGGCGGTCTGGAGATTCTGGAGCCGGACTGGCCTGACCTGCTGAGACAGGCGGAGACCGTCCCCGCGGCGGCAGTGCCGGAGACCGCGCTGGAGCGGATTGCCGTGTATTTCGCTTTCCGCTATCTGCTGAAAGCCGTCAACGACGGGGATCTGCTGTCCCGGGCGCAGATGGTGGTGTTCGCGGTTTTGACAGTGGAGCGGCTGGCGGTGGTCTGCGGACTCTCTGAAGCGTTGCGGCGGTTCAGCTGTGAAGTCGAGCACAGCGATGAAAATCTGGACGCCCTGCTGCGGGGCTTTTGGCAGGAGGAGCCGCTGTCCCTGGACACACTGTTGAAGGAACTGTCCACAGCATAAAGACAATTGTGCAGACTGACAGCGCTAAACGATTTACGTTTGTTGAAAATGTGAAAAATGCATAAAAACTATTGACAATAGCAAGAGATTATTGTATATTGTAGACACAGGAAAGGAGTGAGTCCCATGGGCTAGCAAGCTCAGAGATTCCAAAGCCTGTAAACCAGGCACCGTTCGGAAGCGAGTATTTTTCAAAGACCGCGTAAACCTCGGAAGCACCCCAAAGACGAAACACACTCACTATGATGAGCCACACGAGAGCGTTTTGGTAGTCAACCAGAGCAAAGATCTGCGTGCAAAGCTGTTTTAAGGATTGGAACAAACCGAGTTTCCCGTTTCCCAAACCCAAACTCCGAACGGTACTTTCAGAAAGCAAGAGGTATAGACCAATGGACAGTCCAATCAATGAGTGAACCCCCCATTCGCCGGTGGAGCGGATGGGGGGTAATGTTTTGCGCACGAAGAAGAGGACTGTCCATGTTCGCCGCGCTACGGCGCCAAGTGTTTTGCGCAAGGCGCAAAACCTTGAAATGGGCGGGCTCTGCCTGCCCATTTGAGTCCTATGCGGGGCCCCCGCAAAACCCAAAGGTTTTGTGGGGAGCCAGTCCGATCAATGAGTGCCCCCCATTCGCCGGTGGAACGGATGGGGGTAATGCTTTGTATACAGCTGTCCGGATGGCTGGAGATCCCAGCGGCTTTTCATAAAAATGCACCCGTCCGAGCGTAAGCTCGGACGGGTGCTGCACTGTTCAACACAAGACCCTATGGATCACTTGTGATCAACGGAAGCCATATAGCGGATCAGATCCACCATCTTGTTGGAGTAGCCGCACTCGTTGTCGTACCAGGAGACAACCTTCACAAAGGTGTCGGTCAGAGCGATGCCGGCCTTCTTGTCGAAGATGGAGGTGCGGGGATCGCCGATGAAGTCGCTGGAGACCACATCCTCATCGGTGTAGCCCAGAACGCCCTTCAGCTCGCCCTCGGAGGCGGCCTTCATGGCCTCGCAGATCTGCTCATAGGTGGCGGGCTTCTCCAGCTTGGCGGTCAGGTCCACCACAGAGACGTCCAGGGTGGGGACGCGCATGGACATGCCGGTCAGCTTGCCGTTCAGCTCAGGGATGACCTTGCCCACGGCCTTGGCGGCGCCGGTGGAGGAGGGGATGATGTTGCCGGTGGCAGCACGGCCGCCGCGCCAATCCTTCAGGGAAGCGCCGTCCAGCAGCTTCTGGGTGGGGGTGACGGAGTGCACGGTGGTCATCAGGCCTTCCACGATGCCGAAGTTGTCGTTCAGGACCTTGGCAATGGGGGCCAGGCAGTTGGTGGTGCAGGAGGCGTTGGACACGAAGGTCATGTCGGAGGTGTACTTGGTGTTGTTGACGCCCATGACGAACATCGGGGTGTCGTCCTTGGAGGGTGCGCCCATGACGACGTGCTTGGCGCCGGCGTCGATGTGGCCCTGGCACAGGTCCTTGGTCAGGTGCTTGCCGGTGCACTCGCAGATATACTCAGCGCCCACAGAGGCCCAGGGAATGTCCTTGACATCCATGGCGGTGAAGACGGGATACTTCTTGCCGTCCACGATCAGGGCACCTTCCTCATAGGAGACCTCGCCGGGATACTTGCCGTGCACGCTGTCGTACTTCAGCATGTAGGCCATATACTCGGGGTTCATGAAGGGATCGTTCAGACCGACGACCTCAACGTCGTCACGGTTCAGAGCGGCGCGGAAGACGAGACGGCCGATGCGGCCGAAACCATTGATACCAATTTTGGCGTTCATTGTCAAACAGACTCCTTTCAAATGTGTGACATGGGGACATGTCGTCAAAACGTTTGCGTAAACGTTTTGGTTAATCGATTTTCTGCGAGTATAATATCACACTGTCAACTTTTTGGCAACTGTCAATTCAGATAACAATCAAAAAGCCAGGTTGTGGATTTTTAATAATTAAATAGCAAAATTCACAGAAGTTCCGCGAAAAGAGCGGGAAAAGGGCTTGACGAATGCACGGGGAGTGCCCTATACTGGACGTAAGCTAATTGATTACGTAAAATGAGTCCCATTTTTACGCAAGAGGATGAATGATATGAAAGTGACCATCAGTGATGTGGCCCGGCTGGCCGGCGTGTCCACCGCCACTGTCTCCCATACGATCAACAACACCCGCTACGTCTCCAACGAGACGAAGGAGAAAGTCTACCAGGCCATCGCGGAGCTGGGGTACACTCCCGACGCCTCCGCCCGGAGCTTCCGCACCGGCAAGAAGAAGACCATCGGCTTCATCGTGCCGGATATCTCCAACAAATTTTTCGCCACCATGATCGAGTCGGTGGAGAACTATCTCTCCGCCCACGGCTACCACCTGATCATCGCCAACACCAAGGAGAACATGGAGCGGGAGGAGACCAACATCCGCCTGCTGACGGCAGGCCTGGTGGACGGGCTGCTGATCGCCAGCACCATGGACGATTTCCAGCGGTTCGATGAGCTGATCCCCGCCGGGTTCCCGGTGGTGCTGGTGGACCGGACCTTTGAGATCAAGAAGTACTCCTCCATCTGCGTGTCCAATTTCCAGCCCATCTACCGCAGCGTCTGCCGCCTGGCGGGAAAAGGCGACCGCCGGGTGGGCATCATCGGCGGCCTGCCCCGGCTGTCCTCCACCAAGGAGCGCATCTCCGCCTACCAGCAGGCGGTGGCGGACTGCGGCCTGGCCCAGGACGAGGCCCTGATCCGCTACGGCGACTCCATGGAGAACAGCGCCCAGACCTGCCTGGACGAGCTGCTGGCCCAGGACTGCGACGCCATCGTGGTCTGCCAGGGCCTGATGGCCTCGGAGACCATCGTCTACCTCAGCAAAAAGGGCATCCAGCCCGCCAAGGACATCGACCTGGTGGGCTTCGTGGATTATGATTCCAACTTTTATCAGCTTTATTCCAGCCAGATGGACCGCATCGTCCAGCCGGTGGAGGAACTGGGCAAGGCCGCCGGCGAGCAGATTCTCAAGCGCGTGGAGGAACCCGACGCGCCGATCTTTGAAAAGCTGCTGACCTCCACCTACAAGCCCCACGACATTCCCACCTCCTGGGTGCACTCCGAGCGGTAAACGCAGATACAGGCCCCGCCAAACGCTCTTGCGTTTGGCGGGGCTTCCCTATATAATAAAAGGCGAATTTTAGAGAAATTGGGGGATCGAAGCATATGAACACCCGCATCGAACATGACACCATGGGCGAGATCGCCGTTCCGGCGGACCATCACTGGGGCGCTCAGACACAGCGGAGCGTTGAGAACTTCAGGATCGGCGGCGAGCACCAGCCCAGGGAGATCATCACCGCCTTCGCGTATTTGAAAGAGGCCTGCGCCCTTGCCAACCGGCAGGTGGGCAAGCTGACCGAGGCCCAGGCCCAGGCCATCGCCGCCGCCTGCCGGGAGATCCGGGCGGGGAAGTGGGACAGCGAGTTCCCCCTGGTGGTCTGGCAGACCGGCAGCGGCACCCAGACCAACATGAACGTCAACGAGGTCATCGCCCATCTGGCGGCGGAGCGGGGCGTGCCCCTGCACCCCAACGACCACGTGAACGCCTCCCAGTCCTCCAACGACACCTTCCCCTCCGCCCTGCACATCGCGGCGGCCATCAGTGTGGCGAACGGCGTTCTGCCCGCGGCGGAGCGGCTGGAAGGGGCCTTCGCCAAACTGGAAGCGGCCTACCCGGACCTGATCCGCATCGGCCGCACCCACCTGCAGGACGCCACGCCCCTGCGCTTCGCCCAGGAGGTCTCCGGCTGGCGGGAACTGATCGCCGCGCCCTGCCGGATGCTGCGGCTGGCCCTGACGGAGCTCACCAAGCTGGCTATCGGCGGCACCGCCGTGGGCACCGGCCTCAACGCCCCCAGGGGGTACGACGAGATGGTCTGCGCCCAGCTCCGGGAGATGACGGGCCTGGACTTCCGGCCCGATGGAAACAAGTTCCACGCCTTGACCAGCAAGGACGCCCTGGTCTTTGCCCACGGCGCCCTGAAGGCCCTGGCGGCGAACCTGATGAAGATCGCCAACGACATCCGCTGGGAGGCCAGCGGCCCCCGCTGCGGCATGGGCGAGCTGCACATCCCGGAGAACGAGCCTGGCAGCAGCATCATGCCCGGCAAGGTGAACCCTACCCAGTGCGAGGCCGTCACCATGGTGGCCGTCCAGGTCATGGGCAACGACGCCGCCATCGGCATGGCCGCCAGCCAGGGCAACTTCCAGCTCAACGTGTTCCTGCCGGTGTCCGCCTATAACTTCCAGCAGTCCGCCCGGCTGCTGGCGGATGTGTGCGACTCCTTCCGCACCAACTGCGTGGAGGGCATCACCCCCAACGCGGAGCGGATGGGATACAATCTGAACAACTCCCTGATGCTGGTGACCTGCCTGACGCCAAAAATCGGCTACGAGGCGGCGGCCAAGTGCGCCAAAAAGGCCCTGGCGGACGGCACGACGCTGAAAGAGGCGGTGCTGGCCCTGGGCCTGCTGACGGCAGAGGAATTTGACGAGACGGTGCGGCCGGAGAAGATGGTTTAAGAACCTGTATTCACAACCGTTGAACGCCGCCTGAGGGGCCTCTTTCCCGCCATTCCCCGGTTATGAATACAGGTTCTAAAAAAGACAGCGGAGAGGGGCCAGACGCCATTCTCCGCTGTTAGATTTTTCAAGTTTCTATTGCATTTTCCGGAAAGAGCGTATAAGATAAAGGTGGAAATCAAAAAAGCGGCCCCGGGGCCGCTTTCCCGAAACCAAATGGTTTCGGGAAAATGAATACTGTAAAAAGGAGC
>JAETOQ010000031.1 GCA_021771635.1 Oscillospiraceae bacterium
AGGCTCCCTACCCCGCCAAGGTGGAGGACACCCTGGAAGCCTTTCAGCAGATCGTGGGCGGACCTATCGAGGCCGGGTGCTACCTGCCCCAGCGTGTCATGCTGATCTGCAACAGCGAGGGCAAGAACATGGGGCTTATGCCCAACCGGGAGAACCCCACGGACAGCGGGGACTTCATCGCCGGAACCTTCCTGCTGTGCAGCTTCGAGGGGGAACACTTCGCCTCCCTGACCCCTGCCCAGCAGAGGGAATTTGAAGCCTACTTCGCCACGTCCGGTTCGGAGGGAGGCGATAAGGAGTGATTGACCGCCACCTGCTTCGCCGCCTGCTGGTTCCGCCCTAGTACATAACAGCCCCGAACATTCTAACAATCGAAAGGAGGACGCATGAGCATCAAATTTCCCAATATGAGGCGATTCTTTTCCCTGTTTCTGGTGGCGGCAATGATGGTCACTCTGCTGGCCATCAACGCCCACGCCGCCAATGCCAACAAGATCACGGACTATGGCGACGCCTACGGCCATTGGGCCTATGAAGCCCTGTCGTGGGCGGTGGACAATGGCGTTCTGGTAGGTACATCCGAGGACAAGCTGAACCCGGACGGCTATCTCACCCGCGCTCAGATGGCCGCGATGATCGACCGGCTTTTCGGCACTTACAAGAGCGCCGATATTTCCCGGTACGCGGATGTGTCCCGTGGGAGCTGGTATTATGACTACATCGCCCAGGCGGTACACATGGGGACCTTCGCCGGGTACTCCAATAACCGTATGGGGCCGAATGACAACATCACCCGTGAACAGGCCATTGTAGTGCTGGCGCGGACGGTCTGCCTGTCCTCTGCCGGTAACTCCGCCCTTGCCCGGTTCCCGGACCGGAACCAGGTAGGCGCATGGGCGGCGGACAGCGTTGCCGCCATGGTGGAACGCGGCTACGTCAGCGGCTACAACGATGGCCGCTTGAATCCCAAGGGTCAGATCACCCGTGCGGAGATGGCGCAGATCATGTGCAACATCTTCCAGAGCGTCCACGATTCCGGCGAGATCTCCGGGACCTATCGGGACACGGTTCTGGTGCGGGGGACGGCGAATATCAAGGACGCTGTTTTTGAAAGCGACCTGATTCTTGCCAACGGCCTGGGGGAGAAGTCCCTGGACCTGAACAGTATCACAGTCAAGGGACGGCTGGTGGTGTGGGGCGGCTCCATCGTCAACGTCAGCGGGAAATCCACCGTTGCAGGCGTGGTCACGCCCCGGAATGACGGCCCGGTGCAGGTGGTCTTTGACGCTGCGGCCACGGAGCTGTCCCAACAGGGATGCTCCATCGTGAAGCCCGGCAACATGGACAAGGGCAATCAGGTGATTTTCACGGATAAGGCCGATGCCCCCACCATCGCCTTTGATCTTCCGGCGTATCGGTATGTGGGGGATTCCCTCTCTGTGAAAACGACCCTCACCGGTGCGGATGCCGTCACCTGGGAGCTGACCCGTGATGGAAAATCTATCGCCATGCCGGAGGGCTTCACCAAGGACGGCGGCACCTGCTTCTTCATGGAGGCTGGCCGCTATGTACTGCGCGGCACCGTGGAGAACAGCGGCGGCACCGCCTACTGCGAGAAGGTGGTGGAGGTCCTGCCCATCGGGGATATTGCTTTCTCCCTGCCGGAGTACGGCTACACCGACCGGGCCGAGGATGTAAAGCTGCTGACCAAGAACGACCTGACCGGCTCCGTGGTCTGGACGCTGACCAAGGACGGCACCGCTCAGAACCTCGCCAGCTTCACCAGGGACGGCGGCACCCTCTCCCTGACCGAGACGGGCAAGTACACCCTGACGGCCACTCTTACAGACGCTGCCGGAAAGAAGTACTCCGCCAGTCAGACCATCACCATCCTGCCGGTGATCGTCCCCGCCGTGACCACCAGCACAGACAAGGTGCATGAGGATGAAACGGCGGAGATCGGCCTGACCGTGGAGGGCGGCAAGCCCGATTCCGTCCGCTGGGCGCTGACCAAGGATGGAGCGGAGGCCGCTGTCAACCTGGGCGACCAAGGCGGGGCGCTCACCTTTGACGGCGCTGGGGCCTATGCCCTCACTGCTGTCGCTGTGGATGCCCAGGGCCGGGAGTTTTCTTCCGAGCCTGTGACAATCAAGGTTCTTCCCAACCTGTCCCTTTCCCTGACCGCTGACGCCGATAAGGTCCATGAGGACAAAGCGACGGCAATCAGCCTGACCGTGGAGCATGGAACACCCTCGACTGTTGCATGGGGCTTGACCTATGACGGCGAGGGTGTTTCCGTTTCTCTGGACGATAACGGCGGCAAGCTGACCTTTGACGGGGCTGGGGCCTATGTTCTGACCGTTACCGTCACGGATGAGCTGGGAAAGGAGTACACCGCCGCCCTGCCGCTGGAGGTCTGTCCGGTGATCGTCCTGACCCTGGATGCGCTGGAGACGGCCCACGTTGACCAGCCCGCCACCGTCAGCCTCACCGGGACGGACCTGGACGTGACCTGGGAAGTGACCTCCGAGGACGGCGCTGTGGTTGAGAACGATCTGACCAACGAGGGCGGCGAGATCACTTTTCCCTCTGCCGGTAGCTACATCGTGACCGCCAGCGTCACGGATGCCCTGGGCCGGACGTTCAGCACCAGCAAGACGATCAGCGTGTGGGACACCATGGGCCTGTCCTTCCGGCTCCCGGAGTTTACCCACCTGGATGAAACGGTGAAGATAAAAATGACCTCTGCCAACCTGGGGGAGAACAAGGTGGAGTGGTCCCTGACCGTGGATGGTCAGCCCGTTTCCCTCTCTGCTGGTATCAAGGGCAGTCTGGACAACGCCGGGGGCAGCGTGAGATTCCTTCAGACCGGCATTAACATCCTGACCGCCTCCGTGACGGACGGCCTGGGCCGCGCGTTCACCTACGAGCAGACGATCACGGTCTATCCGATTCTCCACTTGGGCCTGACGGCGGATGCTGCCACCCATACGGATGAGCAGATCAGCGTCACGCTGGAAAAGGATACCAGCCTGCCTGTGGCATGGAGCGTGACCCCCTCCAATGACCCAGCAACCGCCACCGCCTACTCCGGCACCTTAGCCGACAACGGCGGCACTATCCAGATCACCAGCGCGGGAACCTACGATATTGCCGCCAGCGTGACCGACGCCACCGGACGGGTGTTCGCCGCGCCCGCTGTCTCCGTCATGGTCTACCCTGTGGCTGGCCTGGATTTCACCCTCCCCGCCGCCGCGTGGACGGACAGCAGTACCCCCGTGGATCTCCTGACCACCGACTTGCAGGGACAGGACGTAACCTGGACGCTGACCAAGAATGGCGCGGCGGTTTCCCTGACTGGCTCCATGCTGGGCGACCTGGGGAACCTGGGCGGCAAGGTCCGTTTCCCCGAAGTGGGGACCTACACCCTGACCGCCTCCGCCGTGGATGCGCTGGGCCGGGAGTATAGCTGTTCGCAGACCATCCGCATTTATCCCGTTGTCGGTCTGACCGTATCCACCAACGATATGAGCCACACCGATACTGCGGAGGATGTGAAGCTGACCACGGAAAACCTGAGCAATAATGAAGTAGTCTGGACGGTGCTGCGGGACGGCGTGGAGATCGTGCCGCCCTTTGACCTGACCGCCAGGGGCGGGCATGGCTTCTTCTCCGAAGCAGGGCTTTACACCTTCACCGCCAGCGTCACGGACGAGTTGGGCCGCGTGACCACCGCCAGCGATTTCATTCAGATCTACCCCGTGGGCGTGTCCGGCTTCTATCTGCCGAAGATGTTCCACACCGATTCTGTTGTCACGCTGGTAACGGGTTTTGAGGAATTGGGCGAGAATCCCCTGCGCTGGTCCCTGACCCGGAACGGCGAGAACGTCCCTGTTTCCGACTATGTAACCGGGGAGCTGACCGCTGATGGCGGGAAAATCCAGTTCAAGCAGGCAGGCGAGTACAAGCTGCGGGCCAGCTTCAAGGATGCCGGAGGCCGCAGCTATTCTTACGAGCAGTCCTTTACCGTTTATCCCGTTCCCGTGATCGCCTGGACCATGCCTAACTATGGTCATACGGACAGCACCTTTACTGTGGCGGTTGAATCCAGGAACGTGGTGGAGGATGCTGCAATCAACTGGCACATCGACGATACCTACGGCCTCCGTCAGAATTGGGGGACCTACGTTGCCGGGACCCTCGGCGCTGTCCCCGGCGATATTCGCATCAAACACGCGGGCGTGTTCACCCTGGGCTGTGAGATCACCGACCCCACCGGGCGGGTGTTCTCTTTTGACGGCCCCTCCATCGAAGTCCTGGCAGAACAGGAATTGCAGGTGAGCATCATTGAGCAGCAGGTCTACACCGGCGAGACGGTGCAGGTGAGGACGCTGGGTAATAACATTGAGCTGCCTGTGGAGTGGTCCTTGGAGAAGGACGGCAAACCCGCCGACATTTCCGCCTACGTCACCGGGGACCTCAATAACCTGGGCGGCGCAATTCAGTTTACCCAGGGCGGCACCTTCCGGTTGATCGGCACCCTCCGGGACGGCCTGGGCCGGACCTTCACCGCCAGCGACACCATCACCGTCTTGCCCGTTGGCTCCCTGCAATTCTCTATGGCGGATATGGAGTATGTGGGCAACCGCGTTCCCGTGGTCATGGATAAACTGTTTAACCCGGACGGCAGCACCATCACATGGTCCGCGCAGAAGGATGGCGCGGCCTGCATCATTGACCTGTCCAGCCTGGATAATGACGGCGGCACCGTGATCTTCCCCGAACCCGGTGAGTACACCCTGACCGCCACCCTCCGGGACAGCAACGGCAAGACCGCCACCGCCAGCCAGTCCATCACCATCATTTTCAAGGCCGCGCTTTCTGTCACCGCTCCCGATTCCATCCACATTGGCACCAAGTTCCCCGTGGGCATCAGCGGCGCGGGCAGTCTGGATGTGAGCTGGGGCGTGAAGCTGGGCGGCAGGCCCGTCACCCTGGACAGCAACACCGGCTTTTTGTCCAATGACGGCGGTATGCTGGCAATGTTTGAGGAAGGAACCTACACCATTACCGCCACCGTGCGGGATGATGCGGGCAACCTGACCAGCGCCTTTGCCAATATCACCGTGACCAACACGGCCCCGGTGATCGAGAGCTTTACCGCCAACGCCACCCGGAACATGAAGGATGGCCGCTTCTATGCTGACCTCAACGCCGTGGCCTCTGACCCGGACGGGGACGCTGTGCATCTGGAATGGAGCAGCGAGTACCAGCAGGACGGCTATTACGAGGTGGGGACGCACACCATCCGCGTCCGCGCTGTGGACGAATGGGGCGCGGCCTCCGCATGGGAGAGCCGGACGATTGAATTTATCAACAATGCTCCTGTTATCACCAGCTTCACCGCCAGCGTGACCCGGCAGACCAGCGGCAACAACTTCCTCGCCAACGTCTCCGCCACCGGCAGCGACCCGGACGGCGATACTGTGACTTTGGAATGGGGCGGGGACTACAATTCCTCCGGCTGGTACTCCCGGAACGGCTCCCATACCATCCGCGTCCGTGCGGTGGATTCCTATGGCGCTGCTTCTGCGTGGCAGGAGAAAACCATCGAATTTGTCAATCAGGCCCCCAGCAAGCCGGTTATCACCAGAAGTCCCGCTAATGGCGTGGTGCGGCCCAGCCAAGCGGTGACGATTACCGCCAGTTCCACCGACCCGGAGGGCGATTCCATCACCTACGAATGGGACGGCAGGGACAAGGAAACCACCACCTACGGCTACGGCAAGCATCTGGTGAAGTGCCGCGCTGTGGACGCTTACGGGGCAGCTTCTCCCTGGTCCGCTATCGTGTTCTTTGTGGCGGACGATGTGGGCGGCGGCATGACCCTGACCTCTGCCAATTCCTTCATTGAGGAAACGGGTATCAGCTTCAATGACGATGGGGAGACGATCTACGGCTACATCACCGAGTACACCTTTGATGTACCTCCCGTCAGCGGTCACAACGGCAGCGACTACGGCAAGATTGAAGCCTATAACATTCTCACCGGCCAATGGGATCAGATCGCCTATAAGACAACTAACAACGGCGTGACCCTCTCCGGCCAACTGCCCACCGGCACCTATACGCAGATGCGGTTCTATTACTACACGAACCACGACTGTATGTATAACAAGAGCAACATCACCTATTCCATCGTATTTGACTTTTAAGAAAAGGAGATTTGCCTATGCGAAAAACGAAAAACCTTTCCCGCGCCCTGAGCATGATCCTGGCGTTCTGCCTGAGCGTGGCGCTGCTGCCCGCCCAGGCGCTTGCCGCCACAAAGAACGATGACCCCACCACATGGCCCGCGCCGGATTCCATCTACACAGCCCCGGACAAGAACCCGGTCTATCTCATGGTGGATTTTACCGACGAGGACAACGGCGGCGTTGCGGCCTCCCACTACTGCGCCTCCGGCGCAACCCTGACGGCGGATATTGTCAAGGCCACCGCCACCACCAGCGGCTATGTCAAGTACACCTGCGACACCTGCGGGAGCTGGGCGCAGATCAATGTCCCCGCCCTGACCCTGAACGCGTTCACCCTGGACCCTGCCTATACTGGCATCATGTCTACCGGCGTGGAGTACAGCGGAAACGCCTACACGGTGGTCTATGACGTTGCCCCGGCTTTCCGCCGCTATGTCGGCACAAAGCTGGACAACCACGTTTCCGTCACCGCTCCTGGCTCCTATGGCATCGTCATTACTGTGGACAGCGCCATTTATGACAATGTGGAACTGAACACAGCGGAGCGGCTTCTGGTGCTGCCCAAGGCCATTCCCTGGACGGCCACCTTTGACAGCAAGATTTATGATGGGAACAGCCTGCTGGACGGCAAGACCGTCACCTACCCGGATGTGAACGGCGCTTCTGTCCCCGCCGCCCTGTCCGCCTGTCAGGTGAAAGTGGAGAACGGCGAGCTGACGGTGGACACCTCCGCCCCTGTCACCCGGCCCGTGGCCGCTGGTCCCTATGCCATCGGCGCGACCATCACGGACAACAACTATGTTTGGCAGACGGAGGACGGCAAATTTAACACCGTCTATTCCCTGGCCTGGATTTTCCCCGCCACCAATCAGATTTATGTGGGGGACCCCATCGGCAGCGTGAAGCTGACCACCGGCAACAGTGTGTACGCCTCCCCCTACACCTGGACCATTGATCCCAGCTATGCCGGTTTCAATTCCAGCAAGCCCGGAACCACCGAGGTCCAGGCGGTGATTACCAAGGGCGGCGCGTCCTTCGGGCGGGCGACCATCCCTGTGACCGTGATCCCCCGGCCCATTCTCAGCGTGGAGGAAGTGGTGCGGACCGCGCCCATGGGGACGGCGTTCAATAAGCTGGGCCTGCCCACTTCCGTCAGCGTGGTAGCCGAGGGCGGCACCGGCAACGCCCAAACCGTCACCGGCGTTCCCGTCACCTGGAGCAGCACGGGTTATGACCCCTATGCCCTGACGCAGACCGTTCGGGGAACGCTGAATCTCTCCCGGTTCCCCCAGCTCTCCGGTGAGAACATTCCCGCTGTCACCGCCACGATCAATCTGACCTATGGCACGGTGGAGGCCCCCACCATCAGCGACTACACCAAGTCCTACGATGGGCAGCCCACCCCTCTGCCTATGCCCGCACTGCCGGACGGCATCCAGTCCGTCACCGTGGCCTATAAGGGAACGGCCAACAACGGCAGGCCGTACAGCAGCGCCTCCGCCCCGGTGAACGCCGGCAGCTACACCGCCACCGTCTCCTTTGTCATGGAGCAGGGCTATCCCCAACTTTCCAGCGTTACGGTGCAGTATGTGATCGAAAAAGCGGCGCAGACCTGCCCCGCCCCCACGCTGGCGGCGGCAACTGTCAACTCCCTGACGCTGAACGTGGTGGAGAACGCCGAGTACAGTATGGACGGGAAGGTGTGGCAGGACAGCCCCGTGTTCAAAAATCTGGACGCTGGCACTGGCTACACTCTCTATCAGCGTCTGAAGGCCACCGAGGACGGCAACTATGACGCCTCTCCCGCCGCCTCCGCGCAATTCTCTACGGAGTATACCACCGTGGGCCCCGGAGATCTGTCCGCTGTCCTCAAGCCGCAGTCCTACCCCTACACCGGCAATCCTATTGCCTATCAGGTTCCCACGATCTCCCATGTTACCAAAAGCACCGTGACCTATACCGTGGATGGCCAGACCACCACCGCCGCCCCCACAAACGCGGGCACCTACCCCGTGACCGTCAGCTTCACCATGCAGGCGGGGACCGCGCCCCTGGACCCGGTGGCTTCTACGCTGACCATCACCAAGATTGAGCAGAACGCCCCCGCTGCGCCCCGTGCCAGCAGCACCGGAACCAACAGCATTACGATCACCGCCATTCCTGGGGCGGTGTTTTCTATTGATGGGGGTAAAACGTGGCAGGCCAGCACTATCTTTGAGGGCCTGACCCCCGACACGGCCTATACCATCCAGGCCAAGTACCCCGGCGACCGCAACCATGAGGAAAGTCCCACATCCTCCGCGATCATCCGCACCACCCGGCAAAACACCTCCGCTGGTACGGTTCAGTCCGCCGTCTATACCTACGATGGGACGCCCAAGTCCCTTGTGGCTGACGTTCCCACCGGATGTACTCAGGTGGTCCAGACCTTCACCGGGACCAATGGCACCGCCTACGGCCCCACTACCGAGCCGCCTGTCAATCCCGGAGTTTACAATGTGAAGGTGAGCTACACCATGCAGAGCGGTTATGCGGAGTTGCAGCCGCAGTACGCCACCCTGACCATCAACAAGGCCACCCCCGCTATGCCTCTGGCTCCCGTTGTTACCGGCGTGACGGATTCCTCCATCACCATTGCGGTTGTGGACGGCATGGCCTACTCCATTGACGGCGGGATTACCTGGCAGACCACCGACACCTTCACCGGCCTGACCCGCGATACCACATACGAGATCAAGGTCAAGGCGGTGGAGACGGCCTGTTATAAGGAGCTGGAGGGACCCTCCACCATGCAGGCCACCGAGAAAACCGTTGTCACCTTTGAGCGTTTTGCCGATCAGACGGTGGAGTACAACGGCCACGCGCAGACCTATACTCTGCCGAAGTCTGTACCCGGTATCGCCTCCATGACCATCACCGGCTATGACGGCATCGCCACCCCGCCTGTCACCGTGGGCGATTATGAGGTCAACATCGACTTCATTGCCGCAGAGGGGTATATGCTCCCCAATCAGCTCCCCGCCCCGGTGCTGCACATTACCCGCGCCAGCGGCGAGGCTGGTACTGTCCGGCCCGTGCTGAAGGATGAGACTGCGACCTACACCGGAGCGCCCCAACGTTACCACGGGGCGGACGGCATTGAGGGCATCGCCTCCGTTGCGCTGACCTACACCGGCGCGGACGGCGTGGAAAGCACCACCGCTCCCACCAACGCCGGAGTTTATCATGTGACCGCTATTTTCTCTCCCGACGCTAATCACACCCTGGCCACTGGTAACTACACCGCCACCCTGACCATCCGCAAGGCTGGGCAGGATACGCCTATGGCTTCTTTGGAGAGCAGCAGCGCCCATTCTCTGACCGTCTCCGCCATTCCTGGCGCGGAGTACAGTATTGACGGCGGGACCACTTGGCAGACCGGCAACACCTTCAGCGGGCTGGAGGCTGACAAGAGCTATACCATCCTGGTCCGCATGGCCGAGGACGAGAATCACACCGCCTCCGGCACCCGGCCCATCTCCGGCAGGACCACCGATACCCCGGTGAACATTCTGGACACGGATATGCCCGCTTACAGTACCGTTTACAACGGCAACCGCCAGCCCTATCCCTATACTGATCTGCTGACCAGCATGGAGGGCATCAGGAGCGTCAGCATCATGTACGTCGGCACTCTCGCCAGCGGCAAGCCCTATGAGACTTCCGAGGCTCCCGTGGATGCTGGCACCTATAAGGTCCGGTTCTATCTGGTGGCCGAGGACACCTACGATCTGAGCGCCGAACAGGTCTATGCGGATATGACCATCTCCAAGGCTCCGCAGACCATGACCAACCCGCCCACCATCGCCCGCCGCACAACTACCACTATTGCGCTGAACCCCGTTCCCGGCGCGGAGTACAGCATGGATGGCGGCGCAACGTGGCAGGACAGCCCCAAGTTCACCGGCCTGACCCCCGACGCCGCCTACACCTTCACCCAGCGGATGAAGGAGACGGACAATCTCACCGCCTCTGACAGTCAGAGCGTGGAGGGCCGGACCGTGGCCGACACCGGACTGAATTATGAGATCGACTATCGCAAGGAGATCATTACCTTTGACCCCGATGTGGTGGAGGCCGGAGAGGACTACACCCTGACGGACGGCCTGCCCAACGGCAGCGGCATCACACCCGGCACCACCATCTATGTCCGTCTGGTGGACGATGGCACTGGCAACCCCGGCCCCGTAGTGATGGAGGTTCTGCCGGAGCGTCCCGCCGCCCCGGATGTGAAGGTGAACCCCTTCGACTTTACCATGAACACCACCGGGGATATGGAATATTCCGATGATGGCGGCGAAACCTGGAACCCCTGCGCCGATCAGCAGAATGTGGAGGACCGGCAGGGCGAGACGCTGCTGGTACGGATCGCCGCTACGGATGATTCCTTTAAGAGCGACCCCACCACTGTAATTGTCCCCGTCCGGGGTGAGGCTCCTGTGCTGACCATTGACAACGCCGCCGAGCGCATGGACGCTACCTCCGCTATGGAGTATTCCAAGGACAACGGCACAAGCTGGATTACGTGCCTGGACAACATGAACCTGTCCGATCTGACCAACGCCACCCTGCTGGTGCGCTATGCCTGTGACGGCACCAAGCCCGCCAGCAACAACGCCACTGTAATCGTCCCCTCCCGGAACGCCGCGCCCACCGCTGATATTGACCGTGTGGCCGAGCGGCTGACCGTCTCCGGCACCGCGCCGGAGTATCGGACGGAAAACGGCTGGACCGCCCTTCCCACTGACGGGCTGGATGTGTCCAGCTTCTACGGTAAGGAGTTGGCTGTCCGTGAAAAGTACGATTCTGAGCATTTCGCCAGCCTGCCCGTGCTGGTGAAGGTCCCGGAAAAGGGCGCAAAGCCCGATCTGACCATTGACCGGGACAAGCAGACGGTCAACACCACCGCTGACATGGAGTATTCCACAGAC
Organism: Oscillospiraceae bacterium; assembly: GCA_021771635.1. GTDB lineage: Bacteria > Bacillota > Clostridia > Oscillospirales > Oscillospiraceae > Oscillibacter. The sequence goes on from JAETOQ010000031.1 coordinate 11,228, forward strand.
GGCGGTAAGACCTGGACCAAGTGCGGCCCCGATATGGACGTTTCCAACCTGACCGGCCAGACCATCCTCGTCCGGGAGGCGGCAACGGAGGACAAGTTTGCCAGTGAGCCGACCGAGCTGCGGATTCCAAACCGGACGGAGAATCCCGTGATGGAGCTGGACACGATCACCGAGACGGTGAACACCACCAAGGATATGGACTATTCCATGGACAGCGGTTTGACTTGGAACCCCTGCAATAAGCCCATGGATGTGTCCGGCATGACCGGGCAGACCATCATCATCCGCAATCATGGCAATGATGATTCCTTCCCCAGCAGCGGCGTGAGCATGGAAATCCCCGCCCGCCGCGAGGCCCCCAAGGTAGAGGTGGACAGCAAGGCGCAGACCATCAGCTCTGACAAGAGCGTGGAGTTCTCTGCTGATAACGGCAAGACCTGGACCGCCCTCTCTAAGCCGCTGAACACTTCCGACTACCTGGGCAAGACCATCCTGTTCCGGTTCCCTGCCACCAAGGAGGACTTTGCCAGCCGGACCGTTACCGTGGTAATCTCCAATCATCCCGGCGCTCCTGTCCTGGTCTTTGACCCCAACGGTGAGACGCTGAACACCACCCCCGATATGGAGTATTCCACGGACGGCGGCAAGACCTGGAACCCCTGCACCAGCCCCATGGATGTGTCCGATCTGGCCGGAAAGGAAATCCTGATTCGCTATCCCGGTAAGGGTGACGGCCTGCCCAGCGCCCCCATTACCGTGAAGATTCCCGCCCGACACAAGGCTCCCGAAGTGGGCCACACCGATGAAACCCGGCAGGGCCGGAGTGACGGTACTCTCACCAAAACGGACAAGACTATGGAATACCGGATCAAGGATGGCAAGTGGATCGCTGTCACTGGCAGCACCGTCAAGGGGCTGGCTCCCGGCGCCTACGAGGTGCGCTATGCGGCCTCCGCCTCCGAAATGGCATCCGAGGTTCAGACGGTGGTGATCGCCAAGGGCAGCGCCAGCGGCGGCATTGGTGATCTGACCACCCCCGGTTCCAAGCTGTCCCTGCTGAATCGGAAGGACCATATTGCCTACATCGCCGGACGGACCAGCACCCAGGCCGCGCCCAACGCCGACATTACCCGCGCTGAGGTTGCCGCTATCCTCTACCGGCTGCTGACCCCGGAGGCCAAGTCCGCCTATGGCACCAACATCAACCGCTTCAAGGATGTTCCCGCCGGGGCGTGGTATGAAACTGCGGTATCTACCCTTGCCAACATGGGCGTGATCTCCGGCTACCAGGACGGCACCTTTGGTCCCCAGCGCAACATTACCCGCGCGGAGCTGGCTACCATCCTGGCACGGTTCTGTGACACCAGCGGCAGCGCCGCCGTCCTGGACCGCTTCACCGACATTTCCCATAGCTGGGCGCGGAAGTACATCAATCTGGCGGCGGAGGCCGGCCTGGTCTACGGCTACACAGACGGCACATTCCGCCCCGACCAGAACATCACCCGCGCAGAGACAATCGTGATGGTCAACCGTATCCTGGGCCGTTCCGCTTCTGCTGATACGGTGGTGAAGGGATACAAGACCTTCTCTGACGTTCCCACCGGCGCGTGGTACTATTGGGATATTGTTGAGGCGTCCAATGGTCACAGTTTCAGCATGAACGGCTCCACGGAGAAGTGGACCGCCCTCGGCTGATTCATAATACACGTTCGCCCCGGAAGGACTGATTCCTTCCGGGGCTTCTTTTTGCGTTTAAGGAGGAATGATTGACGAAAATAAGCAAAAATGACAACTTTTATCACGCTGTCAGCCTGAGCGGAGGAAAAGACAGTTCCGCGCTATTGCTGCTGATGATCGAAAAAGGTATGCCGATTGACGCAGTTATCAGCGCCGACACGGGCATGGAGTTCCCGGAAATGTACGTCCATTTGGCGAAGCTGGATGATCTTCTCTACCGGGAGCGCGGCATCCATATTACTACTCTCCGCCACCCCTACGGTTTTGAATGGCTGATGTTTGATGAGCCGAAGGTAAAGCAAAGCTGCCTGGAACGCCGCGCCAAGTTAGGTGTACCGCCCTATGGCAATGGCTGGCCTGGAATCAAAGTGCGCTGGTGTACGGGACAGCTCAAAACCCATTTGATCTCAAAGGAGGTCAACCGGCTCAAAAAGGAAAAGAACGCTTTGCACTATGTCGGTATTGCTGCTGATGAGGCGTGGCGGTGCAAAAATGAGCAGTATCCGCTTGTGGAGTGGAAAATCACCGAGGCCCAGGCGTTGCAGATTTGTTACAACCGGGGCTTTGATTTTGGCGGACTGTATGAGATTTATCACCGTGCCTCCTGCTGGTGCTGCCCCCTGCAACGGATTGACGAGCTGCGGAAACTGCGGACCCACCACCCGGAGCTGTGGGCGCGGCTGCGGGAGTTGGACAACCGGGCGCGGGAGATGTTCGGTCCCGGTCCCCTGGGTCAGTTCAAAAAAGATTGGAGTGTAGAGCGGCTGGAGGAACGCTTCGCCCGCGAGGAAAAAGGGGGCTGCGCCTGATGCCTTTTCTCCGCCGTCTTGTGGTTCCGCCTTAGCTACCACGACCTTATCCATATCAAAATACGATCAGGAAGGAGATGACCCAAATGGAAATGTTTGCGGAGTATGAAGCAAAGCAAAAGCTGCTGTCGAAACTGGACGAGAGCCTTTTGGCTCACGCAATCGCCCTTTCCTCTGCGGACAATCCGCAAATTGTGGAAGTGTACGGCCTCCAAGGTCTGGCGGAGCTGCACTGTTACTTGAAAACAGTGCATCAGTTTGATTCCGCCGAAGTGGAGGCCCTGCTGCAATTCGATGATCCCCTGTGGGCGGCGAGCGTTTGCTGGGAGGAAAATCCCCATGAGTACAGTTTTCCCATCTGCGATCTGCTGCGGGAAACACGGGCAAAGGAACGTCTGCCTCTTGCGGAACCGGAACCGCCCAAAAAGCTCTCTGTCCGGGAGCAGTTACACGCCGCTATGAAAAAGGCCCGTCAACAGCCTGCGCAGGAGGACCGGCCCAGGAGCGGCGAAACCCGCTGACATTGCCCGCCACCCCTTGCGAGAAAGGAGGTAGATCACCATGCAGGATGAAGTGCGGGATAAATCTGTCGCGCTGGCAATCAAGGTGGGCAAGACCGGCGGCAGGCTCACCGCCGATCTGCTCAAATGGGCCATGCGGAAGTATATGGCTCAGTCCCAAAACCCGAAAATCCATCACGGCAAGCAGACCGTGAAGCAGCTTGTGAAGCAGGGGCAGGGTGTTCAGAATATTGAGATCACGGATAAAAACATCAAGTCCTTTGAACACGTTGCGAATAAGTACGGCGTGGACTTTGCCTTGAAAAAGGACGCCGCCAACGGCAGATACCTCGTCTTTTTCAAGGCCAGGGACGCCGACGCGCTCAACGCCGCCTTTGCCGAGTACACCGCCAAGACCATGCAGCGCAAAGCCCCGGAGAAGCCCTCCGTGCGGCGGCAGCTCTCCCACTTTAAGGAGGTTGTCAAGAATATGGCGCAGGATACTGCCAAGAATCGGGATAGAGGGGGACATGAGCTGTGAAGTTTGATCTGAAGAAATTCCTGATTCTCAATTTCCCCTATGTGTTTATCTTCTGGTTCTTCAACCGTGTGGGCGAGGGCTACCGGCTTGCCGCTGGCGCTGATATGATCGCAAAGGGCATGGGGGCCGTTTCCAGCCTGGGGGAGATCATTTCCCACAACCCACTCCCCAGCTTTCACCCCCAGGACCTTCTTGTGGGGCTGATCGGCGCGGCCTGCATCCGTGCGGCGGTCTATATCAAGGCCAAGAACGCCAAGAAATACCGCCACGGGGTAGAATATGGCAGCGCCCGATGGGGAACACCGGAGGACATAAAACCCTATATTGACCCCAAGTTTGACCAGAACATTCTCCTAACGCAGACAGAGCGCGTCATGGTAGGCCGCAACAAGATTCCCAAGTACAATATCAATAAAAATGTGCTGGTAATCGGCGGTTCCGGCTCTGGTAAGACACGATTTCATATTAAGCCCAACCTCATGCAGATGAACGCCAGCTATATTGTCACAGACCCGAAAGGCACCGTAGTCGAGGAATGTGGTAAGATGCTCCAGCGTGGTGGATATGAGATAAAAATACTCAATACCATCAACTTTAAGCAGTCTATGAGGTACAATCCGTTCAAGTACATCTACTGCGAAAACGACATTCTGAAGCTGGTCAACTGCATCATGGAAAACACCAAGGGCGAGGACAGCAAGGGCGGTGAAGATTTTTGGGCCAAAGCCGAAGCCTTATACTATCAGGCATTGATCGCCTATATCTGGTATGAGGCCCCGGAGGAAGAAAAGAACATGACCACGCTGCTGGAAATGCTCAACGCCTCCGAAGTGCGGGAAGATGATGAAAATTTCAAAAACGCCGTGGATTTGATGTTTGAACAGTTGCAGCAGCGTGACCCGGATCACTTTGCTGTGCGTCAATATGTCAAGTATAAAATGGCGGCGGGCAAAACAGCAAAGTCGATCCTGATTAGCTGCGGCGCTCGGATGGCTCCCTTTGATATTAAAGAGGTCCGCCAGCTTATGGAGGGCGATGATCTGGAGCTGGACAAGATCGGGGACCGAAAAACGGCGCTGTTCTGCATCGTTTCCGATACGGATATGACGTTTAATTTCATCTCGGCCATGGTCTACACGCAGATGTTCAACGTCTTGTGCGACCGCGCCCTGCAAAACGGCGGTGCGCTCCCGATTCACGTTACCTGCCTCCTGGACGAGTTTGCCAACCAGAAGATTCCCAACTTCCAGCACCTTATCAGCGTTATCCGAAGCCGGGAGATTTCCGCGCATATCGTGGTACAGACGCAGAGCCAGCTTAAAGCGGTCTATAAGGACCACGCTGAAACCATCATCGGCAACTGCTCCTGTGTTTTGTTCCTTGGAGGTAAGGAAAGAAGCACATTAAAGGAGATTTCCGAAACTTTAGGCAAGGAAACAATCGACCTCTACAACACTTCCGACACCAGAGGCAGCCAGCGGAGCATGGGCGTTAATTACCAGAAATTGGGCAAGGAACTCATGTCAACCGATGAACTGGCTGTGATGGACAACGGCAAGTGCATCTTGCAGGTGCAGGGCATAAGGCCGTTTTTTTCTGACAAATTTGACATTACCAAACACCCGCAGTACAAGTATCTGCTGGATTCCAGCAAGAAAAACTACTTTGATATTGAAAAATATCTGAGGCGCAGGTTGACAGTTCGGCCTGATGATGTTTTTGAGTGCTGCGAGTTGGAGGCCCCGCCCACGCCGGAGGAACCGGCTGGCTGACGGGCCGCTTCATATCCGCATGATGCGGATTCTTTATCCTGACCGTCTGGCCGGACAAGCCGCTTTTGACCGCTGTGTACTCAAAAGCCATGCTCCGACCCGGTAGAGCCGTTGACTGACACGATCAGCCAGCGGCTTTTCATATTTCCGGGGAGGATTCCCCAACCCATTCAAACAAAATTTTTATAACATTATGGAGGTAATCTAATGGAATTTTTCACTTCTGCTATCGACACTTTGAAGGTTCTGGTGATCGCGCTGGGCGCTGGCCTGGGCGTGTGGGGCGTTATTAACCTGCTGGAAGGCTACGGCAACGACAACCCCGGCGCGAAGTCGCAGGGCATGAAGCAGCTCATGGCCGGCGGCGGCGTTGCCCTGATCGGGATGCAGCTCATCCCCCTGCTGGCGAACCTGTTCGGCTAAGAGGGCGTAGCCGATGCTGAACATCCTCGACATAATCACAGACTGGATCAAGGGCATCCTGCGGGACTGCATCATGGGCAACCTGGATGGGATGTTTGACCAGATCAACAGCGAGGTCGGGGAAGTTGCGGCAAACGTGGGGACGACCCCGGCGGCATGGAACGCCGGGGTCTTTTCCATGATCCGCAATCTGAGCGATAACGTGGTGGTCCCCATAGCCGGGATGATTATTACCTTTGTCCTGTGCTATGAATTGATCTCCATGCTCATGGAAAAGAACAACTTCCACGACTTTGAAACCTACGCCATCTATAAATGGGTGCTGAAAGCGTTTATCGCGGTGTACCTCGTCACCCACACCTTTGATATTACCATGGCAATCTTTGAATTGTCGCAGAACGTGGTACAGCAGAGCGCCGGTATCATTACCGGCACCACCAGTATAGATTTTGCCACGGTCATAGGCGATGTGGCTACACAGTTGGAGGCTATGGAGCTGGGAGAGCTGTTCGGCCTGCTGGTGGAGACGATGCTGCTGAAAATCACCATGCCCATTTTGTCGTTCTGCGTGATGATCGTGCTGGTGGGCCGGATGATTGAAATTTACATCTACTGCTCCATCGGCGCAATTCCCTTCGCCACCATGACCAACCGGGAGTGGGGGCAGATGGGCAACAACTATCTGCGCGGTCTTGTGGCCTTGGGGCTGCAAGGCTTTTTTATCATGATCTGCGTGGCAATCTACGCCGTTCTGGTGGGGCAGATCACAAGCGGCGGCAATCTTCATGTTGCTATCTGGCAATGCGCCGGATACACGGTGCTGCTGTGTTTCTCCCTGTTTAAGACCGGCGCGGTCAGTAAGTCGATCTTCAATGCCCATTGAGGCTGATTCTACGAAAAGGAGGATTTCAATTTGAGCGAAAACAGAGTGCCGGACCCCGGCAAGGAGGCCCTTGCAGTACCGGGCGTTGACGTAAAAATCTATCTGCCCAAGGACCCGGAGAAGGATCACGGCAAGCTGCTGGGCTTTGCCAGCGTAAACCTGGGCGGCGTGTTCGCTGTCAACAACATCCGTATCTACGATTCGGAGAAAGGTCCGTTTGTCACCATGCCCGGAAAAAAGGGACAGGACGGCAAATATCACGACATCTGCTGCCCCACCACAAAGGAGATGCGGGAGGCCCTTCACGGCGCTATCCTGGGCGCATACGAAAAAACGGTGGAGCAGGAGCGTCCTTCCGTGCGCGGTGCGCTGAAAGAGGCGGCAAAGGAGGCAGCGGAACGCCCCGCCTCTACGCCCCAGCGGACGGCGGACAAGGGGGATCGGTGATTATAGGAGAACCTTTGAAAAAATATGGAATTATCCTCTGCGATCCGCCCTGGTCCTACCGCGTTTGGTCCAAAAAGGGCGTAGGCCGTACAGCGGAAAATCACTACTCAACCATGCGGTTAGAGGATATTTGCGCGCTCCCTGTGAAAGAACTGGCCGCGAAGGACTGCGCTCTATTCCTTTGGCTAACGCTCCCGACACTCCAGGAGGCATTTTCTGTGATTGAGGCGTGGGGCTTTACCTACAAGACGGTAGCCTTCGTTTGGGTAAAGCAAAACCGGAAAACGCCCTCCCTCTTTTGGGGGCTGGGGCATTGGACACGGGCAAATGTGGAGCTTTGCCTGTTGGCCACACGGGGCAGTCCCAAGCGGAAGTCTGCCGCTGTCCATCAGGTAATCGTTTCGCCTGTGGAAGAACACAGCAAAAAGCCGGATGCGGTTCGTGAGCGAATTATCAGCCTTTTGGGAGAGCAGCCGCGAGTAGAGTTGTTTGCGCGGCAGACCACACCCGGCTGGGACGTATGGGGAAACGAAGTGGTTTGTAGCTCCGGCCTTATGGAGCGAATGAAATGCTGACGCTGGTCCCCATATCGCTGAGAGACGCAAATTCCTTTGTCGCTGCCCATCACCGCCACCATAAACCCACCAGAGGCCACAAGTTTTCCATTGGCTGTGAGGCAGAGGGGCGGCTGGTGGGCGTTGCCATCATGGGACGGCCTGTGAGCCGCTATCTGGACGATGGCCTAACACTGGAGGTCAACCGGCTCTGCACTACGGGGGAACAGAACGCTTGCAGTATGCTCTACGCTGCGGCAGCGCGGGCGGCAAAGGCCATGGGTTACCGCAAGATCATTACCTATACGCTGGACAGCGAACCGGGAACCAGCCTCCGGGCCGCTGGCTGGATATGTGCAGGGCAGGCAGGGGGAAAACGCTGGACCGGCAACCGCTGTCCCGCTGTGGACCTCTGCCCGCCGCAGATGAAGCTGCGGTATGAGAAATTATTATAAGGAAGGAAGTGCATAATGGACGCAGAAAAATTGAATCAGGCGTTATACGACAAAATGGCGGCGGAACAGGAGCGGTTCAAGCATGGGCTGTTGGGTATGACCCCGGAGGAAGTGCTGGACCACGCCTATGAATACGCCATGCGTCAGGACATTTTGATGGAAATGGAGGAATTGGACCTCTCCGCGCCGGAGGCTGCGGCGCTGCTGAAGTCTCCGTTCCCGCTGGCAGACATTTACGGAGATTTCCGTGAGCGGGAGGGCCACATGGACCTTGTGCGGGAATGTATCGAAACGCTGGCTTTCAGTTTGCTGGAAACTCAGCGGGAAAAGACCCGCGCAATTCCTCTTTATCCGCAGTCCGGCGAATATGCCGTGCAGCATGGGGAGTTAGACGCTTTCCGGGCCTCTCTGGAGACGAATATTGCCTGTCGGGATGCCATTGAAGCGGCAATTCAAGAGGGCTTTGATGGAATGAGTCTCCATGCTGACGCAAAGGGCGTTCTGGCAGTGTTTGGTGCAGAGCGTGTAAGTCATGTACTGGCCGCTACCCTTCAAGGTATAAGGAACGATCCCCGTGTTTCCAGCGGCAATCAGGCATGGGCGGCAACTGTCCCCATGTTTGATACCGCGAGCCGTCACCGAGATTATCTCATCACAAGCCATCCCGGTGTTTTAAGCATCTTCGTGACCCAGGCCCGGAAAGAAATGGACGCCATGCAGAAACAGACGGAGAAGAAACCCTCTATCAAGGAGCAGTTGGCGGCGAAGACCGTTCCCGGCAACCATCCCACCAAGCCAAAGGACCGGGAGGGGAGGTAATGAGGTACTCCATGGAAAACGGATTGTACCTTATCAATGATGCGGCCTATCTCCATATCCAGGAGGGCGCAGACCACTTTGATTATACCCTTTACGACAAGGAAACCATGCGTCAGATGTATCATGGTCAGATGGATGCAAACATGGTTTTGGAGCAGCCCCCGAAAGGTATCCTCCCCGCCGCCCGGTCCGCTGTGTTCAAGGACTATGGGATCAATGCAATCCGTGTAGAGGCGGTTCCACCGGATTTGCTGCGAAAATTGAAGGACGCCCAACTTGTACCACCGCTGGATGAATACCCCAGGCCAGACCCTCTGCTTACTATGTCCGACATTGCGTGTACGGGCTATTTGAACGGCGACTTGCTCCCGGTTTCTGATGAAATTGCCGCAGATTTATCCCGGCAGGGCTTTGCAATCTATGAAGTGGATGCCTATGGCAAGGCAAAACCTCTTGCGGAGGCAAATATCCCTGGAACAAAATTATGTGGTTCTGTCTTTGCCATATCGCGTGAGGCATGGGAAGCCAGCCCTATGTTTCGGGGTGCCGTGGCGGACCGGATGAACCATCAGGTGGAGCGGGAATTGACATTCCGCTGCCATTTGGGGGACTGCTTTGCAATCTACCAGCTCAATCACCACGACCCTGAGATGCGGTATATTCGGTATGAATCCCTGGAGAGCCTGCAAAGTGAGGGCCAGCGCCCGCAAAAAGACAACTATGAGTTGGTCTACACCTCGCCGCTCCCGGAGGGGACCGGCCTAAATGTTCTGTGGGAAAAATTCAATATAGACCATCCACCGGACTACCGGCATCCAAGTATGTCCATCAGCGATGTAGTAGCGATAAAAAAGGACGGCACCTTGACCTGCTACTATGTAGATCAATATGGCTACGCCGTTCTGGATGATTTTTTTGAACAGCAGCCCCGTCAGGCGAATAGGGCCACACCGCTCCGCAAGCCCTCTATTAAAGCACAGTTGGCGGCAAAGCCTGTCCCTGGCGACCAACCCACTACAAAACCGAAAGATCGGGAGGTGAGATAATGCCCTTTGTCCCTGTCCCCAAGGACCTCGCGCGGGTGAAAACGAAGGTAGCGTTCAATCTGACCCAGCGCCAGCTCATTTGCTTCGGCGCGGGCGGTCTGATCGGCGTACCCACCTACATCCTCACCCGGAGCAGCATCGACAACGAGGGCGCGGCCCTTCTGATGATCGGCCTGATGCTGCCCTTCTTCCTGTTCGGTATCTATGAGAAGGACGGCCAGCCGCTGGAGAAGGTGCTGGGCCACTTTATCCGGGCGCAGTTCCTCTCCCCCAAGGTCCGCCCGTACCGGACAGAAAATATGTACGCCGCCCTGGAGCGGATGAATCACCACGAAAAGGAGGTACACGCGATTGCAAAAAAAGCAGGAAAAGCAGGCAAAAAATCTGCAAGCGGCAAAAAGGCAGCACAAAAAAGATAAGGCTGATCTGCGCGACACCATCCGCCTGACCCCGGACGCCAAGCTCACCGGCCAGCAGAAGCGGCGGCTGTCCGCGTCCGTCCAGAAGGCCAAGCGGGACGGCAAGATTCCCCACACCGCCCAGCAGACCATCCCCTATCAGGAGATGTGCCGGGACGGTATTTGCATCGTGTCGGAGCGGTATTTCACCAAGCAGGTGCAATTCTACGACATTAACTATCAGTTGGCGCAGAACGAGGATAAGAACCTGATCTTTGAGAATTGGTGCGATTTTCTCAACTATTTTGACAGCTCCATCCGCGTCCAGTTCTCTTTCCTCAACCAGCCTGCCGATATGGAGGAACAGCGCCAGTCCATCCATATCCCTGACCAGAAGGACGCCTTCAACAGTATCCGGGAGGAATATTCGGATATGCTGAAAGGCCAGCTCTCCAAGGGCAACAACGGCCTGACCAAGACCAAGTTTATCACCTTTGGCATTGAGGCGGACAATCTGAAGGAGGCCAAGCCCCGGCTAGAACGTATCGAAGCGGATGTGCTGGCTAATTTCAAGACCCTGGGCGTTCGGGCGCACTCCCTCAGCGGCTATGAGCGGCTGGCCGTGCTGCATAAGATGTTCCACCCGGCGGACAATCAGAAGTTTCGCTTTGCCTGGGACGCTATCTACAAAACCGGCCTTTCCAGCAAGGACTTCATCGCCCCGGACAGCTTTACCTTCAAAAATGGCCGGATGTTTCAGATCGGCAGGACCTACGGGGCCATGTCCTTCCTGCAAATTCTTGCCCCGGAGCTGACCGACCGGATGCTGGCGGATTTCCTGGACCTGGAGAACAGCATGGTGGTCACGCTCCATATCCAGTCCATCGACCAGAGCGCGGCCATCAAAAATGTGAAGCGGAAGATCACCGATTTGCAGAAAATGACCATTGAGGAACAGAAAAAGGCAGTTAGAGCGGGATATGATATGGACATCATCCCCTCCGACCTCGCCACTTACGGCGCGGAGGCCAAGACGCTGCTGGAGGACCTGCAATCCCGGAATGAGCGTATGTTCCTCGTCACCATGCTGGTGATGAACACGGCGGAGACAAAGCAGAAGCTGGAAACGAATGTATTCCAGACGGCGGGTATCGCTCAAAAGTACAACTGCGCCCTGCGGCGGCTGGACTACCAGCAGGAACAGGGCCTTATGTCCTCGCTCCCCCTGGGGCTGAACCAGATCGCCATTCAGCGGGGCCTCACCACCAGCAGCACCGCCATATTCGTGCCGTTTACCACCCAGGAGCTTTTCATGCAGGGTGAAGCCCTCTACTACGGGCTGAACGCCCTGAGCAACAATCTGATTATGGCCGACCGGAAGAAATTGAAAAACCCCAACGGGCTAATCCTCGGCACCCCTGGCAGCGGCAAGTCCTTCTCCGCCAAGCGGGAGATCACCAACGCTTTCCTGATTACCCCGGATGATATTGCCATTATCGACCCGGAGGACGAATATTCGCCCCTGGTGCGGCGGCTGGGCGGGCAGGTGATCGACATTTCCCCCACCTCCGATCAGTACATCAATCCCATGGATATTACCCTCAACTACTCCGAGGATGATAACCCCCTGACGCTGAAAAGCGACTTCATCCTCTCCCTCATGGAGCTGATCGTGGGCGGCAAGGCCGGATTGGAGCCGGTGGAGAAAACGGTGGTGGATCGCTGTGTCCACATGGTCTACCGGGAATATCTGCAAGACCCCCGGCCTGAGAAAATGCCCGTGCTGGGGGACCTCCACGCGCTTCTCTGCCAGCAGCCGGAGCCGGAGGCCCAGCGGCTTGCCACGGCGCTGGAGATCTACGTCAGCGGTTCCCTCAACGTATTCAACCACCGGACCAATGTAAAGATCAACAACCGGATCGTGTGCTACGTCATTAAGAAGCTGGGCAAGCAGCTCAAAAAGTTCGGGATGCAGGTGGTCCAGGACCAGGTATGGGGCCGGGTCAGTGAGAACCGGGAGGCCCATAAGTCCACCCGCCTCTACATTGACGAAATGCACCTTCTCTTGCGTGAGGAACAGACCGCCGCCTACACGGTGGAGATTTGGAAACGCTTTCGCAAATGGGGAGGAATCCCCACCGGAATTACGCAAAACGTCAAGGATTTGCTTTCTTCCCGCGAGATTGAGAACATTTTTGAGAACTCCGATTTTGTGTATATGCTCAATCAGGCCGGCGGCGACCGGCAGATTCTGGCGAAACAGCTCAATATTTCCCCTCACCAGCTCGGTTATGTGACCAACTCCAACGCTGGCGAGGGGCTTTTATTCTTTGGGAGCGTCATTATTCCCTTTGTGGACCATTTCCCGAAGGATACGGAACTCTATGGGATCATGACAACCCGCCCGGAGGATTTGGCGGAACAGCAGTAAAGGAGGTGCTGACCCATGGACCCGTTGCAGGGTAACGAGGCCATTCAGCAGTTTATGAAGCTGCTGGAGGAAAACGGACGGCAGGGACAGGCCGCAGACCTGTCCGCGCTCATGTGGTACATGGACGGTATGAACCGCCAGTATGATGCTGTCCTTCAAGAGTTGCAGAGCGTCCGCCAGCAGCTTGCCCAAGTGCAGGAGCCGTCCGTCAAGTATGTGATGCAGGGCGCTGTGGCAAAGCTGGAGCATAAGGCGCACCAGATCAAGGAAACGCTGGATAACCTGTGGGAGAAGATCGCCGGATGTGCCGCCGCCGCTGTGGAGAATTTCAAGGAGGCGGGCGTGTCGGCGCTGGACAAGGCCGTGTCCGCCATTGGCGCAAAAAATGTGCTGGAATCCTTGCAGGAGAAGATCAGCGGCATGATTTCCGACACGAAACAGAACATTGAAAAGGTGGAGAATATCGGCCATGAGCTGCGGAGCGTGGGCGGTCATCTGCGAAACGCCGGACGCGCTATCGCTGGCAAGGAGACGCAGACGGTGGACGGCGGGCAGGAGGGCCGCTTTCAGTCCGTGGTCCTCGCCCCCATGCGGGCCACGAAAAGCCTGCTGTCCAATATGAACAACGCCACCCTCGCCGCTATCGGGAGAGTGGAGAGCCTGGAACTGTCGGCGGAGGCCGTGCGGGAGGCACGGGCGGAGCGGCAGGCGGAACAGAAGCCCTCTATCCGTCAGGCATTAGCGGAGAAAAAGGCCGAAGCTGCCGCCCGTCCCGCTCCTGCGCCGGAGAAAGATCATAA